>CAZVUZ010000023.1:0-27735 GCA_964630485.1 uncultured Ignavibacteriales bacterium | reverse complement strand
TGTTACCTATGTTCTGAGTTTGTTCTGACGCCGGAGCCCCCTGTCCGACGCCACAACTTTAGAACCAGTCGAGTTCGTCCAGTTCCGGAATTTCCTCGCAGAGATCAAATCCAATATCCTCAAGATCATGAGCCATATCTTCAATCTCTTCGGCCCTGTCCTCGAGCCGCTCGGCCTTGGCTTCAATCTTTTCGGCTGCGCGTTCCATGTCACGTTCGAGATCTTCGCCGTCATAGCTGGTGAAGATGACCTTGAAAACGCCCCCGATCGCCTTGAGTCCGATCCTGGCACCCTCAATGCCTATTTTGGCGCCTTCCAGGCCGATGGCTTTGGCCTCATCCATGAGTTCCTCATAGCCGACGTAGAACTCCTTAAGGAGCTTGTCTCCGGCCGGGCTGGTTTTGATTTTCCGACCGTTGATGTAAAGCTCGTATTCCTCGTTAATCTCGACGATATCGCCGGATTCATCATCCTCGATGACCAAAACACCATCATCCATGTCGAAGCTTGTGCCGTTGACCTGGCAGCCCTTGTCAAAATCGAAGCTGTCCCGGGCGGCGACCGGCACGCAAATCACTGTCGCCAGCACGATTGTTATCAAAAGCATTCTCATACACCAATCTCCTGTAACTTTGAATGGCCTCTGCCTTACTCTACGCAGTCAGACGCCCGGTGTTTCGCCAAAAGAAAGCCGAAGGTCGATTTGATCACCCACTTGAGCGGGTGCGGGCATTTTAATGTTTCGTTAATCCGAATGAGGAGACAACTTGTCATAAACAAGTGGAATTAGTTATGCCGGCTTCGTTTTCCGCCGTAGATCGGACACGATTCGGCAAAACAAAGGGTACTCATGGATAGATTTATTGTGAAAGGTCCGAAACGCCTGCGCGGCAAGCTCAGGATTGAGGGCTCCAAGAACGCGGCCCTGCCTATAATCGTGGCCGCTCTCCTGATAGACAAGGGTGAAACCGTCATCCGCAATATCCCCCCGCTCCGAGACATCCTGACCATCGTCAGGGTAATGGAATACCTCGGGGCCAGGATAAGCTATGATCCCGGCAGACAGGTGATGACGATAAATTCCGAAAATATCGATCAGAATACCGCACCCTACGAGCTGATGCGCCAGATGCGGGCCTCGTTTCTGGTCTGGGGTCCGCTGATGGCTCGTCTGGGTGAGGCCCGGGTGTCACTGCCGGGCGGTTGTGTTCTGGGCGCCCGGCCGGTAGACTTTCATATCAAAGCCTTCAAGGCTCTCGGCGCAACGGTCCGGGAACATGCCGGGTATGTTGTGGCCAAAGGTGCGCCGCTCAAGGGCGGTTCGATCTACTTCGATCGACCCTCGCATACGGGCACCGAAAACATTCTTTTTGCCGCCGTGACGGCGCGGGGCAAGACGCTTATTGCCAATGCCGCCTGCGACCCGGAAATCATCGACGTGGCCAATTTCCTGAATAAGGCCGGAGCGAGAATCTACGGCGCCGGTACGCCCAATATCCTGGTCGAGCCGGTCCGACGACTCAAAGCCATCGAATACGCCGTATCCGGCGACCGGCTGGTGGCCGGAACCTACATGATGGCCGGAGCGATCACCAGCGGCAAGGTCACTGTCACCGGCGTCAGTCCCGAAGACCTTATCCTGGTTAACCACAAGTTGATGGAGATGGGCTGCCGTGTCGAAAGCACCCGGCGCAGTATTACCGTCACCGGCCCCAAACGCCTCAAACCGGTTTCGGCCACAACATTCCCCTTCCCGGGATTTCCCACCGATCTTCAGGCCTGTCTCATGGCGGCCGCCTGCGTGGCCGACGGCACCTCGCATATTCGAGAAACCGTTTTCCGTGACCGCTTCACCCACACCATGGAGTTAAGGCGGCTGGGAGCCGATGTTTCTGTTAGCGGCGATGAAGCAGTGGTCCGGGGAGTGGCCCGCCTGAACGGCGCCGAAATCATGGCTTCCGACATACGCGCCGGAGCCGGAATCGTCCTCGCGGCCCTTGCGGCTCACGGAAAATCGGAGATTCTGCGAGTCTATCATATAGATCGCGGGTATAATCGCATGGAGGCAAAGTTGTCCGCCCTCGGAGCCGATATCGAAAGAATAGGGAGTTAATTGATATTGTAGTCGTATGAATCGTCTTAAACGGTAGAAGAAGCGGCCCCTCCGGTGAACCGAATGACCGCGGGGCCGTTATAGCAAGTGAATGAAACGACCGGCTACAAAGCCTCTGAAGGATGTGATTTTGATATGAGAAGAACCCTCCTGCTTGCCCTGATATTCCTCACCGCCGCCGCCGCCACCCAGTCCCAGGAAACCTATTTCGGCAAGAATAAGGTTCACTGGAAGAACTTCGACTGGAGCTATGTCCAAACGCGTCATTTTGACGTTCACTTTTACGAAGATGCCTATCCCACGGCCAAGTTCGCCGCCGTTGTGCTCGAGTCAGCCTATGTAGAAATAAGCCGGGAACTCGACTACAAACTGCAAAAACGGGTTCCGGTATTCATCTACAACTCCCACAACGACTTCCAGCAAACCAACATCATCTCCTCAATGATCGGAGAGGGTACTGGAGGATTCACCGAGGTATTCAAAAACCGCGTCGTGACACCTTTCAGCGGTTCCTATGAAGACTTCCGGCACGTCCTGCATCACGAGTTGACCCACGCCATGACCTTCGATATGCTCTACGGCGGCGGTCTTTCGTCGCTGGTGTCGATGCAACGGATTTTCCAGATGCCGCTCTGGCTGGCCGAGGGATTCGCCGAGTACTCCTCCCGACACGGGTGGGATTATCATTCGGATATGTGGATGCGCGACGCCGCCATTAACGACTACATGTATCCCCCGGAGTACCTCAACGGGTACAACGCCTATCGCCAGGGCCAGGCCATGATAAAATACATTGCCGACAAATACGGCGAGAAGAAGGTCGGCCAGCTCTTCAAGAAGGGCAAGGTCTATCTCTCTATGGATAAGGCCCTCAAGCATACCATTGGAATCGACCTGAAGAAGTTCTGGGAAGATTTTTCCAAGGAAATGAAGCGTCGCTACTGGCCCGAAATTGCCGAGCGCAAGGAAGCCGATGAAATCGGGCAGAAATTGACCAAGGCCCGCAAAGACGGCTCCTACATGAACGAAAAGCCGGTTTATTCACCCGATGGCGACAAGCTGGCTATCTTCACCGACAAATCGGACTTCACGGAAATCGTTCTGATATCGGCCGATAACGGCAAAATCGTGGACCGGCTGGTGAAGAGTTCGCGCTCGGGCGATTTGGAATCTCTGCACTCCTATGTTTCGGGTGTGTCTTTTTCACCCGATGGGCGGGACCTGGTTTTCGTGGCCAAGTCCAAGGGTAAAGAGTCGCTCTTTTTCCTCAACACCTACAATCACGACACCTACCGCAAGGTTCGTCTGGACTTCTACAATATCCTCTCGCCGGCATGGTCCCCCGACGGCAGCAAGGTGGCGTTTTCCGCCCTCAAGAAAAACAAGCGCGACCTGTTTCTGTATTATATCGAATCCGGTAAGATTGAGCAGTTAACGAACGACCGTTACGACGACATGGACCCGAATTGGGACCCGAAATCGGAGGAACTGGTATTATCATCCGATCGTCCGCACCCGCAGACCCCCGAGGCCAGCGCCAGTGACAATCCTTATGTCGACGAAACTGCCTATATGCCGGGTGATTTCGAATACGGCTCTTATAACATACACCGGATAACGATTGCCGATCGCAAGGTCAGTCCGATCGATGTAGGCCCCGGCCAAAACGTCCATCCGCGCTACTCACCCGACGGCTCCAAGCTGGCCTTTATCTCCAACCGCAACGGTATTGACAACATATACGTAGCCTATCCCGATGATGAGAACCGGGTGTATGCGGTGACGGACGTTCTGACCGGGATATCATACTTCTCGTGGGATCCGTCCGGCGCCAAGCTGGCCTTTGAATCGTTCAACAAGGGTGCTTTCGATATTTTCATTCTCAAGGACCTCGTCCCCGCCGGAGACAAAGGGACGCTGGTGCCAACCGCCTTCGCATCCGGCAAATACGACCTGCTCGCCACCGACAGCGACAAGAAGTCCGATGAAGACAGTAACGACGCAGCCAATGGAGGCGAGATCGAGACCGCCCCCGTCCCGGACGCGTCCGAACCAACCGCGACCGCAACCGCAGAGAGCGCCGTTGTTGCCGACAGTTCCTCGGTAACTGAGATCGCCGAGGACCCGGCTTCGAGTGCCCCCCCGGTATCCATGGCAGACAGTATCATGGCCGATGTCGAAACGGCGATCGCGGACACATCCGGCAACAGCCCATCGGCCGACAGCGTCGAGGTGGCCGAGGCGCCCCCGGACAGTCTTCAGGTGAACCCGCCGTACGAGGACAGCATCGTGACGGAAACGGGCGTTCATGACGGCGAGTACGTTTTTGTGGGCGAGCCGGGCACCGACCCTCTGGATCCTTTCATGACCGACGTTGCCGCCGACAGCCTGGATTCGTACACCTCCCGTCCGATGAAGGAACCGACCTCGTTTGATTCCATCCCACCGCCAACGGAAGCGGGTGACTATGAGGTCCAGAAATACAAAGTCCGTTTCACGCCCGACTATATCGGCGGCGGGTTCGGCTACGACACTTTCTTCGGCTTGAGGGGGCAAACCTTCTTCCTGTTCTCGGACTATCTGGGCAATCACCAGATTGCCATTGCCGCCGACCTCGTCAATACCATTGACCAGTCGTCGGTTCAGGCTTTTTACCTCAACAGCGAGCGGCGCATAAACTTCGGCGGCGGTCTACTGCATACCAAGAACTACTACCTGGACGCCTCCGACCATCTGTTCTCGGATCGCTTTTACGGTTTCCAGGGATTCCTCAGTCGGCCCTTCAGTGTCTTCAGCCGCCTGGAGCTTCTGGCCTCCCAGTACTTCATCGATCGCGAGTACTACGACATCGACGACAACCGCGAGAATCGCAGTTCAAAGGTAACCACCGGACAACTGTCCTGGGTTCATGACAATATCATCTGGGGCCTCACCGGTCCCCTCAACGGCCGCCGGGCGAAGTTTACCATAGACGGCGGGATCAACCTCTTCGATACCGGCGATATCGATTTCTACTCGGGCGAGTTCGATTACCGACGCTATTGGCATTTCGGTAAATCGTATTCACTCGCTTTCCGAGTGGCCGGCGGAGCTTCCTTCGGAAAAACGCCGAAGCTCTATTTCATGGGCGGCACGACGAACTACATCGGCAATACTACCGTCGATGCCCAGGTTTATGAAGTCGAGAACCTCTACTTTGCCGATGTCGTCACCCCCCTGAGGGGGTACGACTACTACGGCCTGTCGGGTGATCGCTTCGGCCTCGTCAATATAGAATTCCGGTACCCCATGATTGACTATTTTGTCATGCGCTTCCCGTTGGCGTTGGTACTCAGCCGTGTTGGCGGGGCCATTTTCGTGGACATGGGCAGCGCCTGGACCGGGAGCGACTTCAAGGGTGGCACGTCCGAGGGCAGCCGGGATCGCCTCCAGGACATCAAGACCGGGTTCGGGTTCGGCATGCGGGCCAACCTGGGCTTCATCCTGCTCCGCTACGATGTCGCCTGGTCAACCGACTTCTACAATGTGTCCGACAAAGCCAGTCACTACTTCTCCATGGGAGCCGACTTCTAACACGGACCGTTCCGAAGAATATCACGCATAAAAAAAGCGCGGCCCGCAACGGGTCGCGCTTTTTTAAGGATACTATCCTATCTTTTCCTCTTGTGCAAAGAGCAGAACTTGCTTTTACCGTCGGTGAAGCGTTTGCAACGCTTCCCGGCCTTGGTCTGGGCGGCACAACGGATTTTCTTGGTGACAGCTTTCTTCGTCACTTTTTTCTTAGCGACTTTTTTCTTCGTCACCTTCTTCGCGGCCGCCTTTTTCTTCGGCGCTGCTTTTTTCTTTGCGACAGCCTTTTTCGCTTTGCGCATTGAACTCCTCCAAAAAAAATGATTGTCCATGCACAGGAACGAACCTTACGAAAAGGATGTCAAGTATAATTCTGCGAAGCACCCCCTTTTTTTGTCACACATGACGATCTTATGCACGACGCATCGAACGCTGTCGGGACGATCCAAAGCGGTGCGAGACTCATCACGGACATGAACCCGGCAATGCATTTGACCTCGTTTGGGTCGCCCTAATCGGAAAAGTCAGAGTCTGCCACGCACCTCACGATATGAATTACCATTATTGTATTGTTTTCTCTTGTGTTGACAGACCTTATCGATTTAGATAGTCCGATAGGTTAGATTACATCGGCACGACGTTAGCCTTACTTTGGCTGTCACTGCCGATTTACTTCGCAGTGCATAAGACATCTTTGGACTTCAACAGCAGAAGGTTTCCCCATGACAAAACACTTCCGTGATCCCGGGCGAGGGTTAGCGTGCCTGGTCTTTGCGACCGTTGCCGTACTGCTCTGGGGGGCGACGGTTTCGGCCGACAGCATGGCCGGTTTCCAAGGTCGCTTCGACGAGGCTTCGGCCCAATTCAATCGTTCCCACGCCATCGCTCTTTCCGTTCTCAAAAAGATCAAACACATCGACTCTCAGTTTCGCCTGGGTGACGGCACGCCGATTGATGGGCGCGCGGCCGAAGTTCAGGCCGAGCTGGTGACGGTCAAACTGCTGGCGGACAATTTCGATATAGGCAGTCTGGCCACCGACGACCTGCTTGGCAAACTGGAGGCCGATCTCGCCAAGAATGACGATGGTTCCACCACCAACATGCTCAAACAGGTCCGGGTTATGCGCGAAAAGACGAATAAGTATCAGCGCGCGGTTGGTCTGTACTACGGCAAGACCATCGAGGATTTCGGTGAACCGGCGGCGACCTCGCCGATGATGGCCGGGCTGCCGACCGCGGAGAAACTCTCGATAACCGGGGAGTTTACCGGCGGACTGGCCAAAGCGCAATACAAGCGGCCCAACGCCAACCCGGAGGTCACGGCATCCTCGACCGACATAACCCTGGGGGTGAGAGCCCAGTACGCGGCGGCGGAAGGAACCAGCATTCTCGGTCACCTCAGCCACGAGTCAAAAGTTGAGCGGCGTGAGATCGCCCTGACCAATTTCGGCACCTCGGTCGTACGGAACTTCTCACCGACCTTTACCGGGACCGCGGGACTTGACATTCAAAAGTACTCTGACAAAGATAACGAAGCCGCCGACTTCTCCGACCTTGGGTTGTTTGCCGGGATGAACTTCCTGAAGGGAAACAAGAGGTACGATGCGGAACTGCGCCGGGTCTCGCGCGGCTACGGCAATTTCAAACCGGCCGATTACAGCACCACGACGCTGAATGCCAGTGCTTATATGCCAATGGGTACCGGCAAACTGAAACTTCGGCTGAGATATCTCTCCAAGTCGACCGAGAACGAGGCGGTGGCGCTTAGTTTCACCGATTTCAACCCCGGCGCGGTGTATATTTTCTCGCCGACCGGGTCCGAGGCCGGGCTCAGCTACCAGAAGATTGGACACGGCGAAGTTGACGACTGTCCTCTCGACGTCAAACGGATCAAGGGACACCTGCACATGGTCAAACGTTCGGACGGCAAGGTCGTGCGCTACGGTCCCGAGATCAACTTATACAGTTTCCCCAACGCCGACGATAACAACTACCGGGATCTCAAGCTCATCCACCAGACTTCGGTGCGTACCCGGAGCATATTTTCCGCCCAGTGGGATGCTGCCTTACGGATGTACTCGAGTGAGACGATGTTCGATTTCGCCCAGGTGCAATACCGCCGGTCGTCGCGACCGATCGGCTCTGGCCGATATTCAAAGTTCAACGCGGCATTGAGATACTACATCGAGTCATCCGATGATGAGGATTCGCTCCGGTTCGCCGCCATCCATCCTCCGCATACAATCGACCTGAGATATTCAATCGGATGGGTCAAGTTTCATGATGGCTGGATCCGGCAGTACTCCATCGGCCCGGTGATCGCCCATAAGATGTATATTGATACCGAGCGTTCCGACGCCTTTGATGAGGATCTTGTCGATGTAGATTTCGTGTTCAGGAACCCCGCCAACTCGGCCCAGGCGGGGGTTGAGGCCGGACTGCACTTCGCCACCTCTACCGGCATTACCGGCAAGGCCGATTTTAAGTACATGCTGGCGTTGCTCTACAACAGTGATCCGTCCCGGACCACCAGCATTATCGATTTGAACATCAGGACCACCTATCCGATTAACCGCGACTGGATGCTCGACGGCATCATCAGAGTGCACCGCACCAAGGCGGAAATCGAATCTGCGGCTGACTTAAATAAGTACGATATCGCTGTACAGGTTCGCTACCTGTTCGATATTCAACGATAGCGCGGCAATGAGTGAGAAGGAAGATGATGAAACAAGTATACAGATTAGCCGATGCGATCTGGCCGGTGGCCATAGTCGTGCTCATGCTGTCGATTCTGCCGACGGCGTCGCTCCTGGCCGGCGACGAATATAAAGAGGCCATGGAAAAGACCGAAGAAGAGTGGAAGGCCGTTCGCAAGACCATGCAGGACGGCAAGGCCACATTTGACGATATCCAGAAGAAATTCAAGGAATACCGCGACGCCGTCAACAGCGATACCCCCGAGAAGGGGCTCGAGCTGGCCAGGAAACTGTTCAACCTCGGCCCCGACAAAGAAGCTGCGGCAAAGGAAAAACTTGGCCAACTTCGGGATATGTTCAAGAAAATGGACGACAACGGGCTTACCGAAAAGCTGGCCAAGGCCTCAGAGCTTCTGGACAAGGCCGACGGCTACGCCGGTGAAGTACAAAACATCTGGGAATTTTCCAAGAAGTTCGATCCTGCCAACGCCAAAGACAACCCCACCTACGGATTGCGCCTTATCGGCGACATCCTGAAGGAGGGCGGCGACAAGATGGAAAAGATCCCGCTGATTGGTCAGATCCTGGGGCCGTGGGTGAAAGCCTATGGCGAGATCTCCGGCGACTTCGCAAATGCCCTTGATCGTCTCGGCAAGAAGATCAAGGACTTCCGCGGCGGCGCCCTGTGCGGTCAGGGCGGCTACCAGCAATCACAGCAGGCTGCGTTCACGGCGGCCCAGAAAGGGAATTCCAAGTACGGTCAGGAAGACTGCCTGACCTGTTTCCCGGTAGGCTTCTATCCCAGAATGCGCGGCGCCGCCTACGAGTGTAATAAGTATCTCTTTCTATATGATCCCGATGAAGAACGCGGTTACTTTGCGGCCTCAGGAAGTGTCGACAAGGTGTACCAGTGGCACGGAGCTCTTCTGGAGCCGAGGGCCCTGGATTGCCACTGGCTGGCCGGACGGGCCAACTCGCTCAACGATGAGATCGAGAAGCGAGCCGCCCGCTACTACAAACTTTTCCGGGGCTGGTGGTCGCGGGCCGACCGCGGCTGGAGTTTGATCGAGGCCCTGGAATTGCTGGAAGACGCTGAATTCTACGGCCGCCTCAAGGAAGTAGCCTTTACGGGCAACTATATCCTGGCTCCCAAGCATCGTAAGGCAATCGATGGAATAGTGGAAGAATACGAAAAGCACGTCCTTGCCGAAGGCACCGTCAAAGAGGTGGTCGGCGACAAGGAAAAGCCGTCCTCGGGTGCTACGGTGCGTGTTAAGGTCGGCGGTAACAAAGCCGAGACGACCACCGGCTCGGACGGTCAGTACCAGCTTGTTATCGAAGGAAAACCGGGTGACGCCTCCAGTGTTGAGATCAGCAAGGACGACTACGAAACCATCAAGCGCGACGGTCGTTTTCCCGACCGTGTCGTATTCGCATGGAACTTCACCCTTGTGGCCGAAGCAACTGAATTTGTGATTTCGGGCACCGTCTATGACACGTCGACCGGAACTTCCGTGGGCGCCGGCGGGGCCGCGGTAAGTGCCTCGAGTTCGGGCCAGTCCTCCATGGGGTCGGCCACCACCGGCGGCGGCGGCGCCTACAAGCTGACGGTCAGGGCTCGCGAGGGCACCACGGTAGCGGTGACGGCGACCAAAGGCGACGCTTCCGGCGCCAACTCGGCGGTGGTGGCGGGCACAGCCTCCAGCGGAGTTGACATCGTCCTCACCGCCGGAACCGCAGATACCACCGACGCTCCCGAATGGACCATCAATGTTACCGTCCTGGACGACAACAACAAACCGATACCCGGCGCAACGGTAAGCGGCGGAGCTCACAGCGGCAGCACCGGCGGCGGTGGCAAAACCGTGCTGGGACCGTATAAGGTGACCAGCGACCCATTCTCTGTCACGGTATCGGCATCGGTTACGACCGAGGACGGCGGTACTGCCGGGGGTGCTTCGAAGACGGTAACTTACGCCGGCGAAGCCTCCAGCGATGTAACGCTGTCGGTGGCCGCTGAGGTAGCCTCCTCGGTAACTGTCAGCGGTCGCGTAACCGACATCAACGGTGTCGGCGTAAAGGGCGCGGCTGTTACCGGCGGCGGCCAGTCCGCCACCACGGGCGGCAGCGGATCGTTCACCATCGGTCCGTTCTTCATGTTCGCGGATTCCTCGATTACGGTCAGCGCCGTCTATACCGACGGTAACAACAGTTACGGCGGCTCGCCCTATACCGCCACATTTGACGGCAAATCCACGTCGATCTCCGGAGCGGTTATCACACTCCAGATGGAATCGGAGCTGGAAGTGACCATTTCCGGTCGCGTGATGGATCTCAACGGTAAGGGCCTCCCGGGAGCTACGGTCAGTTCCGGAGCGTCAAGTGCCGTAAGCAATGGCTCCGGCGGCTACACCTTGCCGCCGAAAACGTGTTTGCTGGGCAAGCCGGTAACCGTTTCGGCCACATTGACCGATGCGGACGGCAACGCCGCGTCGGGAACGGCATCGGTTTCTCCGACCGGCGAGGCGGCAACGGCCCCGGCCATCACACTTGATGTTGAGCAGGTGGAATTTCTCCTGGTATCAATAAGCGGCACCGTGATGGCTGATGAGGGTGACGGTGTCGGAGGCGCTTCGGTCTCGGCCCGCGGCGCTTCGACTACCGCCGACGGTTCCGGATCGTTCACTCTGCCCGAGATCGAGGTGCAGAGCGGCCAGTCGCTAACGGTATCGGCATCGGCCAAGCGTGAGGACGGCACCACCGCGTCGGGAAGCGCCACCTGTATCCCGACTCCGGATTACCACCCGGCCGTAACAATTACACTGAGTATGGAGGTGGAACCCGTCCCTGATCTCGATTCGCTGATTGAAGATCTCGAAGAGGATGTCGACAGCCTCCGAGATGTATCAGGTCTCATGGCTGCATTCCGGATGACGATCTCGGATCTTGAAGGCATCAATGCCGATTTCCAGAGCAGCGCCGACTATTTCGCCCAGCGCCTTCGCGAACTTCGCGAAGATGCCTGCGGAAATCGCGATGTTTCTTACTCGCTGAGGTCAGCCCACAGCAATCTTGATCTGTACAACGCCACCATGGGCGGCCTGTCCGCCCTGTACGGCGAACTTGTGGCGGCTGATGCGGCTGCCCCGGGGACCGTTGAGATGGCGTCCGTCAATGCCGCCTTCACGAAAGCCGCCGGTCGCGAACCAGGCATGCGAGGTAAGTACGCCGGCATGTTAGGCAGTTACAGTAACTACGAGTGTGATGTGGATGATGCCGAGATCAACACCGGCGATATCGCCGATGATGAGGCCGATGCCGACGACGTCGAAGGCGGCGCCGAGTCGGGCGGCGGTGTCGAAGTCTGCGGCGACGGCATCGATAACGACGGCGACAACGAAATTGACGAATGCGACGCCGGTTGCTGTGACAAAAACGTCCAGGTGACGGTAACCGACTGCGGCAACGCGGCCGACGATATCTTCCTGGTAGCGGTCGACGGCGGCGATGTCGGCGTGACTCCCAAGGGCGCCGCGAACACCTTCAATATCGAGCTGTCGCCCGGCAGCCACACCGTGACTGTAACCTGTCTCGATGACGGAGGTGACCCCCTCGGCAGCGACATCGGTACCGCCTGTGTCACGATCGTGGTCTTTGGTGAAAACCAGGGACTCGGTGGCGGTGAATTGTCGATTCCTTACGGCGGGAGCGGCCCGGTCTCGTTCTATGTACCGGAAGGTGCCGGCGCTCCGAAGATCAACCGCAGCTATGACGGCAGCAGCCTGCGCGGCCTCGAAGGCAACTAGGCAACGGAGCCGCAGCGGTTATTTCGAAAAATCGTGATTGACTGAAAGAAGGCCACCGGCGACAGCCGGTGGCCTTTTCACTTGCATCAAAGAACCGAATTGAGCGTGGCCCTGCGGGCGAGGTATGGTGCGGCGCGGTCTCAATGGGCATGACCTCAACCGATGGCAAACCGCGGATACATTCTGAAGATCATGCGGAACGGCCCGATCCGACCAAGACTGCTTACCGCGAAGACTTCTTCCCGCCGCTGGAGGTTTTGCTCTTGGTCTTCGCGTTGGTCGAATTGTTGTCGTCCGCATCAATGCGGCCGAAGTTCTGCAAGGTCATAGCCATCTCATGCAGGGCGTCATCTACGATACCCATGACCGAATCCTGTGAGAAACGGCCGGATTTCAAACGCCGCCCGGCGGGCCTGTCGGTTAGGATCTCGATACCCTCGGCGATGGTCTTTATCGGATAGATATGGAATTTGCCCGCCTTGACCGCCTCGATCACATCCGGCCGAAGCATGAGGTCGGGCACATTCTGGTGCGGGATCATGACGCCCTGGTCGCCAGTCAGTTTTCGGCTCCGGCAGACGTCATAGAAGCCCTCGATCTTTTCGTTGACACCACCGATGGGCTGGATCTCACCCTTCTGATTGACGGATCCCGTGACGGCGATGTTCTGCTTGATCGGTATGCCGGCCAGCGAGGACAGGATGACGTAAATCTCGGTCGATGATGCCGAGTCGCCATCGACACCGCCATAGGATTGTTCGAAGGATATCGAGGCTGACATTACCAGCGGTTTATCCTGGGCGAATTGCTGGCGCAGATAGCCGCCGAGCACCAGGACGCCCTTGGTGTGAATCGGCCCGGAGAGATCGGCCTCGCGCTCGATATTTATGACCCCGGCCTTGCCCAGCGAAGTACTGGCAGTTATGCGGGTCGGCCGCCCGAAGGAATATTCGCCCATGCTGTAAACCGAAAGGCCGTTGATCTGCCCCACCACGGATCCCGAGGTGGACACCATCAGGGTATCATTGTCGAACAGCTCCTGGATTTTGTCTTCGACCATATTGACGCGGGTTTTCTTGTCTCTGACAGCGGCGTGAATATCTTCGCGGGTTACTTTTTTGGCCTTGCGAGTCGTGGCGCAGTAGTTGGCCTCGCGAATAATATCGGATATGGCCGTGAACCGGGTGGTGAGCCGATCGCGCCGCCCGGCCAGACGCCGCCCGTACTCCGCCACCGCCTGCATACCGCTCTTGTCAAACGGCAGGAGATCCTCCTCTTCGACGAGGCGCCTGAGGAATTTGTAGTAATCTATGACGTGGTGCCGATCGAATTTCATAGTGCTGTCGAACTCGGCCTTGATCTTGAAGATCTTCTTGAAGTCTTCATCCATCTGCCACAGGTAACGATAAATATGCGGCTCGCCGATAAGCACGACCTTCACGTTGAACGGGAGGGGTTCCGGTTTGATACCGGCCCCGGCCATCATGTAGAAGGGATCGTAACCGGTGATCTCGATCTCGCCGTTGCGAAGCGCCCGCTTGAGATGTACCCAGACACCGGCCTCGGTTAGCAGATCCATGGCGTTGATGACCAAAAACCCGCCCGACGCATCGAGCAAAGATCCGGCAAAAATACGAGTGAAGTCAGTGCGCCAGTAACCGAAGCGGTCGACCACACGTTCGAGGGAACCGAAAAGATTCTTGTACGACGGCGATTTCTCGATGATGATCGGCACGTGTTCCGTGTCGCCGTTATCAAGGATCAGATTCACCGAAAATTCTTCGAACGGCTCCCGCTTGCGAAACGCCGGGGCCTCTTCCTCACCACGCCGAGGTCGCGCCTCGCGGAATCGGTCGAGATCGCTCAAGAGAGCCTCCTGAACCTCCTCGAGATAGCCAATCACTTTCTCATCCGGGAAACGCTTTTTGATAAGATTGGTCTTGTCGGTCACAAGGGGGACTATCATCGAATAATCGAGCTTCTCCAAAGCCTCCTCGAGTTTGTCCGAAAGTTTCTTTGATTCGGTCGATGTGACGTCGAACTCGCGGCGCAGTCTGTCCCAGTGACGGCGGAGCTCGTCGAGCCGCGCCAGGGCGAATTTGCCCTCCTTGGTAAGTTTCTCCAGCTTGTCGAGCGAGGCGGGTTCTTCGTCAATCAGGGGCTGGATTTCGTTGCGGACGCCCCCCCCCGACTGTAACTGGACCATGACAAAACCGGCCTTGGTCAATTTTCCCTCGAAACCCTGGATCAATTCCTTCTGACGACCCTCGAATTCCCGGACGATTCGCTGCTGGCGGTCTTTGTAGTCGTCGGACAGGAATATTTTGGGGACGGCCTTGCGAATAGAACCGATCAGGTACTTCATGTCCCGCATGAAAAGACGACCCTCGCCCGCGGTGAATTTCAGGACGATTGGGTTATCCTCATTCTTGAAATTGTTGACATAACAAATATCGTCGAGAAGAGGCTTCTTGTGATCGAGGCGCTCCAGGAGGTGCTTGATGGTCGTGGTCCTGCCGGTGCCGATCAAACCCGTCACAAAGATGTTGTAACCGTCGCTCTTGACATTGAGACCGGTCTTGATGGCCTCAACAGCCCGGTTCTGGCCGATAATGCCACAGCAGGGATCAATATCGTCGGAGCTCAAGATACCAGCCGGTACGAAATCAACGGTGTAATCAAGGTCCTTTGAGGAAAGCTGGCGCGGTTTCTTTGCTCTTGCGGTTGTTTTGGTCGGCATCAAATCCTCCGTATATGTTTTGCTGACGCCTAATATAGGCAAACCGTAGGTTGAATAAAGAAAAATCTGGAAGTACCGTTATCAACACCGGCGCCACAGCGCCCGATGGCTGTCATGACATCTGAGGGTTCTGTGCCAGTGCAAACCATGTAACCGAGTCTTCCTTCCATAAAAGTGACAACCCTCGAAAAGTGACATTTTTCGTCGACATACCGGATTTCCGGCGGGTAAGCTCTGGCGAGGTTGCGACCGTGACGTAATGCGCTATATAGCATTGGCTTACGCCAAGCCAGATAAAATCTGGAGCAGTAGCCATGAAAACCCGAAGCAGGTATAATCTCACAATATCAAAAAAAGAATCCTCGCCGCCCAAATGTTAAATACTAGCACACGTGCAGCTTACGTCGAAGTGAAACGTTAACTAGCTCCGCGGCAGCGATTTGATGAGGCTTGACATTCCCGATGGCGTGACTATATTCTGAGCCGTTGCTTTTTTTGCTTTGCGCATTGAATTTGGCGGTATCGTCTAGTGGTTAGGACGGGTGGTTCTCAGCCACCAAACCGGGGTTCGATTCCCCGTACCGCTAAAGAAAACTGCCCAGAGGGTGAGACCAATGATTGTCCGGTCTCACCCTTTGTTTTTGCCTGGGAAATCATCCGTTACTCCTCGTCGGCCTTCGAAAACGGCAGGGTGTAGACGGCTGAGACGCGGAAATTATAATCACTGCCAAGCTGTATCTCGTTTACGTGCTGGTAAATCGGATACTCGAAGAACACCTGCAGGCGCAGGGCCTCGGGCACGACTACGGCCGTAACGCCCGGCACTATCCACAACTGTTCGCGCCCCGTATCATCGACGCCGTCACCGTCTTTCGTGTCTTTTCCCCTCACTATCCCGGACAGCGCCGCGGAAAAATCCATGCGTTCCGAGAAGTGGTATGACGCTGTCAGCAAATACGAGAACTGGTTGCCGAAACGGTAATCTTCATATTCCGAAGTCAAAGTATAACTGGCGCTCATCCAAAAATCCACCGTCTCATAACCCTGGTAAAACGAGGCAGACCCGGTGAAATCCCAGGATCCGGTGCCGGGCTGAAGCTCCTCCGGCAATCCCAAACCGTTGTATTCCGTGTCCGTCGCCCCGGTTGGTATCTTAATACCGGCGCCCACGGTCACCTCTCGATAATTGACGAAACTCCGGGGGAAAAGGCTGTACCTGGCCATGAGGGTCATGTCGCCGATGCCGTCACTGGCTGGCGAGATAAGGCCGCTGTACTGAAGTTCACGCGTTTTCTTTTTCCAGACAAAGGGAACGATGGCGCTGACGCCCAGCCTTGGCGAAATACCGTAGGACAGGGCCAGCGTAGCCCGATGCCACCGGGTCATGGTGTTGGCGGCATCGTCAACAGACTCGGAGCCCTCGTACATCCCCTCGTTCCGGAGGTATTCATAGTGAAGGCCGATTTCCAGCGTCTTCGGCAGGGTCACTGTTTCACCGAGAACACCCTGCTGGGCCACCGAAGGTGCACAACAATTCTGGGCCGAAGCGAGACCCGCCCCAAGAAGCAGGCATGTAACCGCGAGAAAAACCTGTCGAAGGGTTCTCATGGCGCCGGCGCTATCCATATGTCGATACTGTCGCGCACTTCTCCCCCGTTACCGTCGCTGACGATCGCCACCACGATATCCGAAACCACTTCGGTCACGGCACAGCAATTGGTGACCTCGATCGTGTTGCCGGCGACCCCGGTAGACACCAGATGCGAACCGGGTGTATCCCAGGCATAGGTCAGCGCATCACCGTCGGCATCGTTGGCATTGACAGTGACGGTTGACAGCATGCCGTCGAAGATCGTATCCGGCTCCGCAACCACAGAGGAGATCACGGGAGCATGATTGTCTGATGAGCCGACGACATCGTCGTCATCATCGCCACACCCTGCCCAACAGAGCATGGCCGCACATGCCAAAATCATGACCATCTTAAATGTTAATTTCATACTTATCTCACCTCTCATCGAACAACCTCAGTCTATTTCCACGGGCACGCTCACCCGGGTGGTATCTTTACCGACGGCGGCAAAGGTAATGACAGCGCCTTGATAGGCGTCCCCGGTTCGTTCCTTAATCCAAGCCACCACCACGGGACCACTTTCACCCGGTTTTAGGGTAGGTGGGAGGTCAATGGAACTATAGATACTCCCCTCAGGCTCCACCAGAATCAACTTGAGATCCTCATCGCCACGATTGGTGAAAATCAACGTATCGGGGGCGTGAGAAGCACTGAGGGTGTTTTTGTCATGTGCCAGCCGCCGGGGCGACACCTCGACAGCCCCCATGGACTCATCGCGCTTAACAACCTCGGCCCGGATGACGAGGTCCCAGGGAGCCGTGTTGGGATCATCAGTATATATAATCGTGGTTTTTTTTATCCGGTGTTTGTAACGACCCGATTTGAAGGTAATATCGATCGCAACGCTGTCGCCCGGGTCGATGGGATTGTCGATTTCCCCTATCTTCGTACAGGAACAGCCGATCTTGATCTTGGTCACGGTCAACGGGGCGTCACCCTTGTTGTGGAGGATGAAGCTGTGATTGACCTCGGCTTTCTGCGGAAGAAAACCGAAATTCCATTCGGGACCGTTAATCACACCGTCCGGCGCCTGCGCCGACAACGATGTCGCCATAAGTAGAATAGCCAGAGCTGTAAATACGCAGTGATGCATAGTCAAAACCTTTCTGCTGTCACCGACAATATGGAGCCTGTAGTCGAGAACGCAAGTGAAATTCCGGCCTGAAACAACGGCCTTCAGAAGCGGCAAAAGATCTTGGAGAAACCGACATTTTTGTTACCTTATGATTGCAGGTAGTTATGGACCTGCGCGGGATGGGGTTGTATGTCGCAGGCGAGCGGAACAGCCGGCAACCCCGGAACTGAAAGGTTCAGCAGGGATATGAGGAAACAGAAAATCATGTCTAAAATACTGGCAGTTGCCACACTCTTCCTGATGCTGGCAGGGACCTCCAGCGCAGTTGATGTCCTCGGCAATATCAGTTCGGACACCATGTGGACATCCGGCGAAACAGTGCGGGTGACCGGCCCGGTCACCGTGCTTGCCGGAAAGCACCTCACCATCGAAGCCGGAACCGTCATCTACTTCACCCCGGGTACCGGCCTGTATGTCAACGGCGAGCTGTCGGCTATGGGAAGCGAGGACGCCAGGATAGTCTTTACGGCGAGCGCGGACACTATTCTCGGTCAACCGACGGCCGGATCCTGGAGCGGTATCAGGTTCAATCTTGGCGCGGCCGGCTCGCTCGAGTACTGCGACATCACCTGGGCCACCAAAGCCGTCTGTGTCTACCAGTCGGGACCGATGATTAGCCACTGCACCCTGGAGAATTTCCTCAGCCACGGCGTCTATGCCTACGGTCTTCCAACCGGTACCGTGGCAAAACCAATTGTAGAGCATTGCGATATCAGGCAGACCGACTCGCGCTATACCGGTACAGGCCTCGGCATTTACGCCTACTATTGCACCGAACTCACCGTCCACCGTACCGACATAAGCAATTGCAGTAATGGTATCGACCTGTGCGCCTACAAGACCTATGCGCAAACTTTCGAGATCAGCGAGTGCGCCATTCGAAATAACGCCACGATGGGCCTTTACCTGCATGCCGTTGGCTGAGGCTCCCGCAGATTGCCGGCGGGTTCGGTATACAGTTGCAATATCCTTAACAACGGGTCCTACGCCTGTTTCGTAGCGCCCAACTCTTATCCCTATGACGTCATCGATGCCGGGAATAACTGGTGGGGCGTTTCCGACTCCGCCGCCATTGAGGACCTCGTCTTTCACTTCAACGACAGCGCCGTCTGCGCCCGTTTGGATTACCGGCCATGGGCCACGGAATTCTTATACTTTAATGACTCCATCCCGACCGATGTCGCCGTGACCGACAACGCCGTTCTGCCCGCGGATTACGTTTTGCACCAGAATTACCCGAACCCGTTCAACGGCGGCACCCGGATCGCCTTCGAGTTGAAACGGGCCGCCGAGGTAAACCTGACCGTTTACGACATCCTCGGCCGTAAGACACGCGAACTGGCGGCAAGGCGAATGTCGCCGGGGACTCACGAGGTCGGTTTCGACGGCCTGGATGCCCGGGGGCGGGAGTTGGCCTCGGGAGTGTATTTCTACGTGCTTCGTGCCGGCGATTTTCACCGCGCGCGTAAGATGGTCCTGCTGAGATAGGCGGTGATTTCAGACCACTGAACAATCTCTTTCCAGTTTCCGGAGATCATTAAATCGGGGCCAGTTTTTTTTGTTGCCCGGTTTAACGGAGACGACTATCTAGACATCAATACATGGAGCAGCTTAACGAAATACTTTCGGTAATCTCGGATTTCGTCTGGGGTGTGCCGATGTCATCCATTCTCCTGGTGACCGGCATATTTCTCACGACGCGTCTTCTTTTTGTCCAGTTCAGAGGCTTTGCCCACGGTGTGGCGATCACCAGCGGCACCTACGATGACCCCGATCACAAGGGACAGCTAACCCATTTCCAGGCCCTCTCGGCAGCGCTCAGCGCCACCATTGGCATCGGCAATATCGGCGGCGTGGCGATTGGCATTTACTTCGGCGGGCCGGGGGCGATATTCTGGATGTGGGTCTCGGCGCTTTTCGGTATGGCTATCAAGTTCAGCGAATGTACGCTCGCGATTAAGTATCGAAAAGTGGAAAAAGACGGCAATATCCTCGGCGGGCCAATGTATTTCATCGAGTTGGGTCTGCATAGATATTTCAAGCCACTCGCCTACATGTTTGCCTTCTGCACCGCTTTTGCGGCTCTCGGTTCGGGTAATATGGTACAGTCCAATACCGTCGCCGATTCGCTGGTAAATGTCCTGAAAGTCGGTTACCGCACCGTGGTCCGTTCGCAGATCGAAAGTGCCGAGTTGAACACACTGGCAGAGCAATACAATGCTTCGCTCGAAACGACCGCGACGGTAAACACCCGCAAACTCGAATACCTTGGAATGGAGACGTCGGCCGCAGCCAATCACGGTCGGGACTGGCCGACCATAGAGCACATCAGAACCGAGATTACCACCAGCAATGAATTACTCACAACTTTGGGCGAGAACACCCAGGGCTACCGTGACCGACTCAAGAAGATGCGTTTTGTCTCGGCGGATTTGGGCAATGACGAACTCAAGTTCTATCCCGAAGGCACTATCCCCGCGGGTGTGGAGACCGATGGTCGCATTTGGCGGCTGAGGGTTGTCAATGACCCTATCAGCAATGCCGAGATCAACCTCGTCGATATCGGCCCGGTAGGTACCTGGCGCTGGATTATCGGTATTGTCATTGCCGGTCTCGTGGGCGTGGTCATTATCGGCGGCATCAAACGAATCGGTCATGTCGCCAGTTACCTGGTGCCGATAATGTCAGTGGTGTATGTCCTGTCGGCCATCCTGGTGCTGTTCTTGCATCTCGACAAGATCGGGCCGGCTTTCCAGCTTATATTCCACCACGCCTTCAATCCCACCGCGGCGGTGGGCGGCTCGGCGGCCGGGGTAACTATCTGGACCACCATCACCTGGGGCCTGCGGCGCGGCCTCTTCTCAAACGAATCGGGCCAGGGTTCGGCCGCCATGGCGCATTCGACGGCCAAGGTGGAGGAACCGGTGCGCGAGGGCCTGGTGGCCATGCTGGGACCGTTCATTGACACTATCGTCATATGCACTCTCACCGCGCTCGTCATTATCACCAGCGGTGTCTGGGACTGCGGGCTCAACAGCGCCCCCCTGACCATGGCCGCCTTCGACAAATCCCTCCCGGTTTACGGCAAGTGGATGGTGGTCATCGGCATCATGCTGTTCGCCTATTCAACCGTCCTGAGCTGGTCATATTATGGCGAGAAGGGTATCGAATATCTTCTGGGCAAATGGGCCAAAATGCCCTACAAGTATGCCTACGTCCTGTTCACCCTGCTCGGCGCCCGGCTCGATCTCGTGGCGGTATGGTCCTATGCCGATACGGCCAACGGCTTGATGGCGATACCAAACCTCGTGGCATTATTGCTGCTCTCGGGAGTCATAGTGCGCATGACCCGCAAGTATATGGATGAGAAAAAGCAGGGTATCCATATTCCCTATAAGAAGCTCATGGAGCAAAAACAAAAGAGACCGCCGCAATAGGTCTGGCCGTGCCGGTTCTCCCATCAAAAAAAGCCTATTGCCGTAAGATGGTATCCTGTCTATCTTATCTCCCGGTAAATCATGCTGATAAAAATATGTAGATATGTTTGCGGATCGCTCCTGTTGGTTGTCGGCATCGTGACGATAGCGCATTCTGGGGCATTATCCGGTATGTTTCGGTTTCTGAGCCCGGACGGCATCATCCATCCGAGCACCCTTCTGGAACTGCGACTTTTGTTGGCTTCCCTCGCCCCCGTCGGGCTGGTGCTGGTGTTTTACCCACACCTGTTGCGTGTGCTAGCCGTGCTCGACCGGGTTTTCAAAGCGATGCCGATGCAGAGATTCCTGCTCGGAATTTTCTCGACCGGTCTTCTGCTGCGAGTGGCGGTGGTGCTTTTCATACCACTCAGGCTGTATATCGATTACGGCGCCTACGATGAGCTGGCCTGGACCTGGGCCGAGCAGGGCGGCTACTACAATGGCAACTATTACACCGGCTACTGGCCGCCGGGATATCCCTTCTTCCTCTCGCGCTTGTACTGGCTCTTTGGACATCACCCGGTGGCAGGCGCTATCGCCAATGTAATCCTCAGCCTGGCCATCGCGTGGCTGAGCTATGTTCTCACCCGGCGCGTATTCGGCGAGCGTATCGCCCGTTGGGCTCTCGTCCTGATGATGTTCTTCCCCAGTCAGATCCTCTTTGTCAATCTGCTGACTTCGGAAATGGTTTTCACGCCCCTGTTTTTGGCCTCGCTGTGGCTGTTTTTGGTGTTCGAGCGGCGATTCCGGGGCCGCTGGGTATATTGTGTCGCCGGAGGCATCCTCCTCGGACTTGCCACCCTGACGCGGGCCCTGACTCAGGTCTACTGGATTCTTCTCGCCCCGCTGTGGTATTTTCAAACCGACCGGGCGTCGCGGGCGTTGAGGAACCTGGTCCTCGCCGTGATAGGCATGCTGCTGGTTCTCACGCCATGGATCTATCGCAATTACGAGCGGGTGGGACGGGCTCGAATAAGCACCAACGGCGGTATAAACCTGTACATCGGCAATCACCCCGGGGCCGGCATGGGCTGGAACAACGACGGCGCCGACGAATACGACACCAACGACGCCACGCTGGAGAGGCACATTGACAGAGTTGCCGGTCGCCGCGGGTTCGAGTACATCCTCGCCCACCCGGTGGCGTTCGTCAAGCGCGGCGTCTTCAAGGTCGCCTATTTCTATGCCGTGGATCTCACCGGCGTTCACTATGAGTTGATCCAGGCGGCGGAGAACGAACGAACCGATGGCTACGTCATCCTTTCATGGGTACAACAGTGTTATTACCTGCTGGTATTGCTGGCCGGGGCGATGGGGCTTCTGTTTGTCTATTTTCGGCGACGTGAATACCGCTCTGCCGGCGGCTATCTCATGTGGGTGACGATTCTCTTCTGGACGGCCGTGCACTTCGTGTTCTTTGGTCACGGACGCTTTCATTTCCCGATCATGCCCATGTTCTGCGCCTTTGCCGCGCTGTTCATTGTTGACAGGTTGTCCCGAAAGGCGTTATAATTGGGTGACTCAAGGGCTCCGGGGCTTTTCGCACAGAAACTTGATTTTCTCGGAATATTGTCGATACTGAGAGTGAGAACATCAGTAAACAGATTGGAAGACTTTCGCTTATGAAATACTTGATTACAGGCGGCGCCGGCTTCATCGGCTCGAACATTGCCACCCACCTCGTTTCCAAAGGCGACCAGGTTCGCATTCTCGACAACTTCTCCTCCGGAAAACGGGCCAATCTCGCGCATCTCAATGATGACGTTGAGGTTATTGATGGTGACATTCGGGATTTTTGGACTGTCGTGAAGGCCGTCGAGGGTATCGACTATGTCCTGCACCAGGCGGCCTTGCCGTCGGTCCCGAGGTCGGTGAAGAACCCTCAGACGTCCAATGCCGTCAACATCGACGGCACCCTCAATGTGCTCGAGGCCTCCAAAAACGCCGGCGTGAAGAAGTTCGTCATGGCGTCGGCATCATCGGTTTACGGCGAGGCTGAGGAATTGCCCAAGCACGAGGTCATGGTTCCCAGTCCACTTTCACCCTACGCCGTGACCAAGCTCACCTGCGAATACTATTGCCGGGTGTACTGGAACCTCTATCAATTTCCCACAGTGGCCCTGCGCTATTTCAATATTTTCGGGCCGCACCAGGATCCGGGCAGTGAATACGCCGCCGTTGTGCCCAAATTCATCACGGCCCTGATGAACGGGACCGCGCCGACGGTTTTCGGTGACGGCGAGCAGTCGCGCGATTTCACCTACATCGACAATTGTATTCAGGCCAACCTTCTGGCCGCAACCAATGACGAAATCGTGGGTGACTATTTTAATGTCGCCTGTGGCGGGCAGTTCACGCTCAACGATTTGCTGAACGAACTGCGGAAGATTATCGGCGTCGACATCAAGGCCAAATATGCCGAACCGCGCGCCGGGGATATCAAGCATTCCTTTGCCACCATTGACAAACTTGGTCAGTTCGGTTACGACCCGCAGGTAGGATTCGTGAAGGGACTGGAAAAAACGGTCGAGTTCTTCCGGGCGCAGGTCGCCGAGGGCGTGACGGCCGAATAGACCGCTGCATCGATAAAGTTGAAATCAAAAAGGTCGGGACCAATATTGTCCCGACCTTTCTTTATGTCTTTTCGTCTCGGGGGGCATCGAATCTAGATCGAGAATTTCCAGCCGCAGAAGAACTCCTCGCCGGCATTCGGGTCCGGCGGGCAGCCGATGCATTCGGTTTTTATCCGGGCATCGATGGTTTTCGCGAACCCCGCGTATTCAACCAGCCCGACCGATTTGCAGGGAAAGAGCGTCATTTTCTTGCGCCGGCGCGCGGACTGCACCCGGCAGTCAACCATATAGAACTCGAAAGAATTCTCGGTCTCGTTCCTTATCTCCTGAACATTGAGCACGGCATAGAGGCGGTAACCGAGAGCCTTTTTGAGACCCTCCAGACCTGAGTTCTCGGCAATACCGTGAAGGGCCATGATGCGTTTGGCCTCGATTACGGTGAACCTTTCCCAGGCTTCCGTATCCAGCTGTATCGCCTTCTCGATTCCGTCATGTCTTTCGGCTGCCTGAAACCAGAGGCCGTCATGGGCCAGCCAGTTCTTGGCAAAGTCAACCAGCATATTTTCCAGGGTTTCTCGCGGGATGTTTTTCAGATCAATCATATACCGGACACCTCACTTGTGTTTTCAGCCTCTTTCGGGCCAGATAGTAAAACCTGTTTACAAAGACCAATATGTTAATTATTATTAAGGAGTTACAAGATATTTGTAGACCAATCCGAAGGTCCATGGCAGGGCTTGGAACGGATTCCATAACTGACCGCGTTTGACAAGGAAGTGAAACCGGTTGCACAAAATCATCCGCGCGTCTGACACCGTGTCGTGCGTGTCATTTTTCCGGCCATGTAAGCCATTGCCATGGAAGTAAATAGCTATTTCCGCAGGGAGCGTCCGCGGCATGTTTTTCGCTTTGAGTAAACTATATGCTGTTTCGAACGTTCTACAATCTGGAGGATAGATGATAAGCTTTTGCCGGACAACACTGATCTTAATCGTGATAGCCACCCTACCCGCCCTCGCCACGGCTGGAGAGATGACGGAAGATCTGGCCGTGAGAGCCGCCTCGGCACCGGCCGATCAGATGGTCAAAGTATGGATCAAGGCCGCTTCCGCCAAGGATGGTTCAGCGCTTCGGGCTGCAGCCTCGGTTCGAGCCGAGACACGCACCGAGCGCTATCAGGCCGCCCGCTCGGAACTGAGGGTACGTCACGAAAATTCTCAACGTCCGGTGATAGAGATCCTGAACCGTTTGCAGGCCTCTCAACACGCCCGGAATATCAAGGGGCACTGGCTGGTAAATATCATCGAGGCCGAGGTGGCCGCCTCCGAGCTTCAGACCCTTGCCGAACGAACTGACATTGAACTAATTCTGGCGGAGCCTGAAATACAACTCATAGCTCCCGACCCAAGGGACGACGCCCTCAGCCTTGCCACTGCCAACACCAGCGATAATCTCAGATTCATAAATGCCGACGACGCCTGGGCGGCCGGCTATACCGGCCAGGGTCGCCTGGTTTGTTCCTTCGATACCGGTATCGACGGGGCCCACCCGGCGCTCTCCGAAAGCTGGAAGGGCAATGACGGCGACCATGCCGCGGCCTGGTTCGACACCCATGAAGGCGGCGAGGAACTGCCGCATTATATCACCGACTGCGGACTCTCGAGCTGCAATCCTAATCACGGTACCCATGTCATGGGCACGATGGTCGGCCATGATGACCTCACCGGCGACACCACCGGGGTCGCGCTCGATGCCGAATGGATATCCGCGGCCGTCATAGATCTCACGGGCACCTCCATCGTCGATGCTTTCGAATGGGCGGCCGACCCCGACGGCAACCCCAATACAGTCAATGACGTCCCGGACGTTATCAATCACAGTTGGGGCGTTAACGGCATCGGTTGCGAAAACATTTTCTACGATATGATCGACGCCACGGAGGCCCTGGGTATTGTCAATATCTTCTCCGCCGGTAATGAAGGCCGCGGCCTATATGTCGATGGCGTATATCAGGGCATGACCATTCGCAACCCCGCCAATCGGGCCCTCGACTCGCTCGACTGCTTCGCGGTGGGTAATATCGACGCCACCAACGCTACCCCGACGGTCTACATCGGATCCTCGCGCGGGCCGTCCGACTGCAACGAGGCCATCAAGCCCAATGTTTCCGCCCCCGGTGTGGCCATTGTCTCATGCAAACCCAACGGCGTTTACGGAACCATGACAGGCACCTCGATGGCGGCGCCGCATGTTTCGGGACTGGTCGCTTTGATGCGGCAGAAAAACCCCAACGCCACCGTGCGTGAGATCAAAGAGGCTATCCTCACCAGCGCTCAGGATTTCGGTCACGATCTCCCCGACAACGACTTCGGCTGGGGAATTATCGACTGCATGGCGGCGCTGAACAAGATTTCGGCCTTCAATGCCGATCCCAATGTGCGCGTCTATTCGTTCGATCACACCCCCGTATACCCGGGCGATACCGTCACGGGCACGGTGGTCCTGCAAAATATCGGCGCCGATGTCGGCTCGGTTTCGGCCTCACTGGCCGGGGTCAACCCGTCGCTGACGGTGCTTCAGGGCACGGCCGCCTTCGGAACGATCCTCGAGCGCGACACGGTGCGGTCGGGCGACGAGATTTCGATAATTGTCTCCGACACGGTTACCGGCGGCACGATTCTCTCTCAGAGTTTCGTAATTGAGGGCGCCGGCGGATATTCCAAAGTGGCCCTGCTTTATATCGTGGTGGAGCCGGGGATCTCCAAGTCTTTCGTAACCCACGATCTGGGACGGATGCAGTTTACGGTGTCTAATTACGGCACCTTCGGGATGGCTCCCGGATCGTTTTACCCCATCGGCGGCATCGGCATCACTTTCGAAGGCGGCGAGAATATGTTGTATGAGGGCGGTATCGTCATCGCCGCCGACCTGGAGCATGTTTCGGATGGGATCAGGAACTCGGCCGGCGAGCCCGATGGCGATTTCAGTGTACTTCCGGGCGGCGGTTTCGAGATTATCGAGCCTGGTTACATAGCGCCCCAGCAGACCTATGCCAGGTTCGCCGATGATCGGGCAACCAATCCCCTCGGGCTGGAAATAACCCAGGAATCATACGCCTACACCGGGCCAAATGACGATTTCATCGTTCTCAGGTATATCATAGAGAATGCCAACCACCACAACATCGGCGGGATCCACTTCGGCCTCTACCTCGACTGGGATATCCCGTACGATTTCTATTACCGTGACATTGGCGGCTGGGAGTTTACTTCGCAACTGGCCTGGATGGCCTTCAAAGACTTCGACGGAACGGTAAGCGACTATCGCGGGGCGATGGTCCTGGATGAGACGGCGGCGACCGCTTTCACCGGGCTGGGATCGATGGTATATTACAGCGGTGACGGTTTCACCGAAGTCGAAAAGTACCAATCTCTCACCGACGGCTTCACCACCGCCGACTGGTACAAGAACTCCCCCAACGATCTCTTCCAGCTTTTGGCGGCCGGCCCCCTGAATCTTTCGCAGGGCACTATCGACACCGTGGCCTTTGCCATCTTCGCCGGCAACAGCCTGGCCGATCTCGAATCGGCGGCCCAGCGGGCGCAATTGGCCTACAGCGACATTCCCACCGACGTCGACGACGAGGTACCGTCGACCCTGCCGAACGGTTTTGCCCTCAGCCAGAACTACCCCAATCCGTTTAATCCGCTGACGACGATTTCGTTTGTCCTGCCGCGGGCGTCCGATTACAGCCTGACCATTTACAATGTCGTGGGACAGAAGGTGCATGAGGTTACGGGTCATGCGAGTCCCGGCCGGGTGAATGTTGACTGGAATGCCGACGGTATGGCCTCGGGGATGTATCTTTATCGGGTGACGGCCGATGACATGACGGCATCGCGCAAGATGCTTCTTCTGAAGTGAGACGCTATGCGTCTTTCAGGGAGCGACGAATTCAGCCGGGGTTGTGATACAGCCCCGGTTTTTTTG
>CAZVUZ010000022.1:19903-28763 GCA_964630485.1 uncultured Ignavibacteriales bacterium | reverse complement strand
GCGATATCCCTCAAAATCGAATTCGCGGGAGAAAGCGTCGCGGGTGGTTTCCGAGCGGAGACCGTTGAAGCGGACGCTGATAGCGCCGCTATTGTTTTGCAGCGAGGCGTCGAGCGAGAATTCCGGTGCCGGCGGCGGTGAGGCGCCCTTGAAGTCGGGTACGCCATCGCCCTCGTACCAGAATGAGTCCTCGACCAGTGACCCGGCCACCCAGACGGTCTCAGCGATATTGGGATCGACGGGATCGACTATGATGGTATCGATCTCGCCCGACTTGCAAATCCTGAACTTCCCGAAGTATTCGTCCCCGTCGGTATCGACACCCGGGTTGTCATAGACCCAGGAGGCCCAGGTAGAGTTGAGAGCGAGGTCGGTGAAGTCGAGGCCCTCATAGTAGGTCTCGGGATCGTCAGGCAGATTGTCGATATTCGCAACGTCGGTGTGTAAGTTTTCACCCGCCACGTAGGCAAATGACAGCGGCAGGGTTTGTCCGGGGCGAATGTCAAAGGGGCCGAACGAGAGCAGGTAACGGGTGTCGTAGCCGTCGCCGAAATCATCGGCCGTTTCCTGGTTGGGATACAGCCAGATGTCGTCATTGGGTTGTATCTCACCCGTGAAAACCTGGTCGTAGTCGAATTCCTGGTTACGCAGGACGTAGTATTTGTTGACGTCGCCCTCTGGCGTACCCAGGCCGCCGGTCCTGTAATCGCGGAACTCTTCCTGCCAACGGCCCTTGAAGGAACGTTCGCGGGGACCGAAATCCAGGGAAGCGTTGCCGTTGCCGATCCACCAGTTGAAACTTACGTCAAGAGAATCCGAAGGCGTCCGGACGATTCGGGTGGCGGTGACATGAGGACAGGGGTGCGTGCTTCCGTCGGTGTAAACCTTTTCCAATTCACCGTCGTTGTCGCCAATCCAGGCAATGAAGACCGTATCGGTGTACTCACAGTTGCCGTAGGTGGTCGGGTATGTCTCCAGGAAGCCGCAGATATCATCGGCGAAGCCGTTGCTGTTCTGAAGGTCAAAACCTACGTCGGCATCGACGTAAACGCCCATGTAGACATTTTCCAGCAGGCGCGTACCGATGTTTTTGATCTGGTAATCGAAGAGGACAAAGTCTTCGGCGTACTCGTACGACCACGCAAACGAATTCTGGGTTATCTCTATATTGAGAGGCACATGAGCGCGTCCGAAATAGTCGGTAGGCACGCCTTCCGTGAAGGTGTCCGTGTATACGGCAATATAGTCTTCTTCGGAGATGGCATCCTCGAATTCAGGCTTGGTTGGGTCGGTAATGGACCGGTAGACCATCTCTCCGAACGGGGACTCATCGGGAAACATCTCCTGCGCCTGTTGCCATCCGTCCGCGCCGACCGAAACCAGGGTGTCTCGTCCCACCACGGCGCCGATCCAGAAAGAACCCGCGAACAGGTAAGGGACGTTCGATCCCTTGGGATACTCGCACGAAAGCGGGATCTCCTGGCCGGTAAACCAGTCGATGCTTGAGCCCGGATGGTTTTCCACACCGATGGTGCCGTTGTTGGTGACGGCCAGTTCTATTTTACCGATGCGATGAGCCGCCAAGCAGTGAAGGGGTGCGCCCGCGGCATGGCCGAGTTCACGTTCCTTGGCCCAGCCGGCGTCCGTTTTCATTCTGCCAAAGGCAGGCACATTGAGAATGAGTGTAACCAGAATGACAGCAATGAGCGCTGTTAGCTTTGTGTTTGACATAGTCCTCACGCTCTACAACTAAAGGTTCTGCCTGATGACGGACGGAGCCATCAAAAGGTTTAACAAATCGCGTAAAATTAATCATCATTTACCGAAAAATCAAGTGACATTTGCCGGAAATTGACTGTTTGACAAGTGTTTGCCGGTTTTTGGGTCACATGTGAGAGCCGCTCTAAGGGACGCTCTTAAGCCAACTTGGGGCGATTATGGCCGGTTCACAGGCCCGGGGAACACAATTGTCGTCCGGCCAATCGGCCAGGGGCGGGAGCATTTGGCGAAAATGCCGGCATCAATTCGCGAAAAAAAGCCACTCCGACAACTTATGCCGGAGTGGCGTTATCTCTCCCGAGCCGCCCTGATTGGCCGTCCTGGCTAAGGGCAGATCAAGGCCGGACCGCCGTTAAACATGTAATCCACGAGGTAGACCAGATCGCCGACATCGATGATCTCACCGGCGCCGTCGACATTAGCGGCATCCATGACCGGTGGTTCCGGGCCATCGGTAAACATGAAGTCCACCAGGTAAACGAGGTCGCCGATATCGGGGCCGAGGCCGCTGCCGTCAATGTCCCCGCAAACCCAGGAAACCACGTCCAGCGTGATCGGGATATCATACTGCGGGTCGTCAGGATCGTTCGACGTCAGCACCACCTGTCCCGTGTACTGCCCGGTCGCGAGCTCGGCGGCGTCAAAGAGGATTTCGACGGTCGCGAAGCTGTAGGGATCGATTGAACCGCCCGCCGGAAGGGCCGAAAGCCAGTGCTCGGCGGTAATCTGAACCGCCAGATCGCTGTGGGCATAGGCGGCGGTGTTGACCACCTGGAGGGCGTCATCGGCGGCGCTGTTTTGAATGCCAATCGTGGCCGCGTCGAGCGTCAACGTTCCCGGATCCATCGTTCCGTATTGCAGGTCTATCTCGCCGTCAGGGTGGAGGATGGCCTGGAAGGACAGCGAACCAGTACCGGTGGAGCCGGAATAGAACCTGATATCAACGAAACTCACCACGAATACGGCCGCCTGTGAGTCATAGTAATAGTATATGTTCCCGCCCTTTACAGGATCGAGATCGTCCCAGAACATCGCTATGAGCCCCTTCTGGGAGGTGACGGGCAGGGCGTCGTTGATGCGGCTGCCGTTGGCCTCGTCGAAGGTGAGGGTGCCGTTGGACCCGATGTACAATTCGCTGTAAACGCTGTCATAGTAGGGGAAGTTGAAGCCTATCGAAAGGGCGGCCGAAGCTTCGTCGTCGCCGAGGCTGACGGCGGTGCCGACAGCGGAGATGTCAATCCAGTCAAGAGTCGGCCCGCCCGGATCGTCGCTGTCGAGCCAGGAATGACCGTAGACGTCGGGACCGCCGAAGGAAGTCATGACGGCCGTGAAGTACGGCTCGTAGCTGTCACCCTTCCCATTGCTCAAAACGCGATAGCCGATCGGTTCAAGGGTCGGCTGAGGGGTGGCCACAGAGACGGCCGCACTCTGGAACATCTGACAACCAATCTGGTAGTCGAGCCGCCCCGGACCGTTATTGGTAATCACCAGCGGGTATGAAGACTGGGCGCCGCCTTCCAGATTCTCCTCGATAGAGGTCTCGGTAATCAGTATGTCGGGCGCAAAGATATGTAATGTCACCGAAATACTTCCCGAGGGTGTATCCGGATCATTGGCCGCATATTCCAGCGTCCCGGCATTGTCACCGTATGCAAGGCCCTCGGATATCAGGGTTACCGGGAAATCAAGGCTGTCGTTGGGATAGACGGTCTGCTCGTCGGTTGAGAAGTCCAGCCAGCTCTGCGGAGAGCTGAACGTCACCCGCAGAGCTCCCCCGCCATGGTTGTAAAGGCGCACGAACTGCGGGCTTTCTTCACCCGCCTGGAGGCTGTCATAAAGCTGATCCTCGGCGATTTCCATGTCCGGCGGCAGGTCGATGCTGAATTGGTGTGCCCACGGTTCACCGATGAAAGGGTGGGTTTCCACGCGGCCGGAGTTGTCGGCGGCCTGGAGGTAGTAGGACACCTCGGCCATGCCCGACTGGGCGGGAATATAGCCGTAGTATTCATCGGGCTGTCCGCCCGGGACCAGCGGCGCCGAAGTGTACGCGCCGCCGTCGACACTGTAGAAAATCTTGAGCGAATCGGCAATCATGCCGGTTTCGGAATGATCAACGATGCGGGCGGTGATGAGATAATCGTTGACCGTATCGCTCACGGCGTAAAGCGGCACGTGATCGATGAAGAGCATGTTGGAATCGGGCACGCCCATGGTCCGGCAGTGGATGGCATCGTCATCCAGAAAAGACCCCGTGAATCCGAGCACTTCGTAGCCGGGCATGGCCGCCCGGTAAGTTTCCAGAGCGGTGCTGTCATAGCTGGATCCGAACAGGGGCACGAGAACCTTGTCATTCAGGATGACAGAGTTGGTGTAAGCCGTGCCCGAGGGGCAGTAAATCCTGACTATTGTATAGGGACGTCCCCAGGGGCCGGTTTGCTGGGCGAGGAAATCTGCGCGGGCGTTGAGGAGGGCATAGCTCGACCATGTTGAGGGCACGTCCTTGACGAGAATGGTGTTCGGGTTAAGAAATTTCGCCCAGCAGTCGATGTGGTGGATGCCGCCCGATTCGATATAGTCCATGACGGTGTAGTCATTACCGAGATAGGCCAGCATGATCGAGTCTACTTCCGCCTCAGAAAGCGAGGGGTTCTCGTCATATGTTAGCCGGGTAGACATCGACATCCCGAGTCCGTTTGACATATGATTGCCGCCAGTGTGTTCCAGGTCCATGCCGTAGACACTCAGTCCCCATAGCGCCCCGATTGTCTGGGGGATGACATCATCAAGCGGTCGCGGCCGATTGTAAACAGGATCGACGATGGCCAGGTCGCCTTCCTCTTCGAAGATGAACCACGGTCCGTAGTCGCGGGTCCAGATGCTGTTGGTCGGGGCGATTATGAATTCGGTGTTGGCCATGTTGACGCCGTAGGCGCTGTAGTTGGCCATGGCCGTGCTTTGCTCGGAACTGCTGCCGACGATCGTCGTTACCATAAGGTCTTCCGACATTTCGGCAATCAACTGATAGGAGATACCGAGCGGCCAGCGGATAATCACGCCCTGCGAGGGCTCCCATTCGGCGCAGTTGCGAGTTACGCCGGTGGGCGGCGCCGTACGGGTGTGGTTGATGCCGATTTCGTCCAGGCGCTGCATTTCATCTGCGGTCAGGCCGATGGGGAGGAAGTCTTCTTCCTTTTCGTCGGCGTTCGCGATCGCCAGCGGCAGAATGAATATGAAAATAGCTAAAAAGAGAATGCTTAGCTGCCTGCGCATGTGATGCCTCCGTCCGAGGAAAACGATGTGTACTCGATGCAGTTTACTTTTTCGGGATATCTCCCGAAATCAAGGGGTAACTCAATCCCGGCGGCCGCCTGAAGCGACCGCCGGTTAGTATCAAATTCAGTCTCGCCGACGCAAATTCATCACGGACCGCAGTTGAGGGCCGGTCCATTGCCGAACATGAAGTCCACGAGATAGGTCAGATCGGCGATGTCGGGCAGGTCGCCGCCTTTGCCGTCAACATTCAGGGCATCCATGTTGACCGGTTCGGGACCACCGCCAAAGGCCCAATCGACCCAGTAGACCAGGTCGCCGACATCCGGACCGGTGCCGTCGGCGTTGACGTCACCACAAACATATTGCGGAGCCGCCGAGATCGTCAGCTCGAACGGAACCATGAGCGGGTTGTCCGCCGCGTCCGGGTCATTGGAAGCCACGATCACGTTGGCGTTAAAAGTGCCACTGTCCATCCCGACCGAAGTCAGCTGGCATATGATCGTATCGGAGCCACCGGGGGCTATCTCACCGGAGAACGAAGAAATGGTCAGCCACTCGCGCGGTTTGGTGAAGACCACGGCCAGGCTGTCGTGCAGGTATTCGGTGGCGTAGGCAACCTGAAGTCCGTCCGTGCCCGAGGCGTTCTCGATGCCGATAGATCCGGAGAGGACGTCGAAGCCGGGCGCGATCGACAGGTACTGCATCAGGATCGTGCCGTCTTCCTCGAGGATAACCTCGGCAGTGATGACCTCACCGGGACCGGCGGCATATTCGGGGTAATCGACGAATTGGATGACGCAATGTCCTCCGGTAGTGTCGAAATAGACATGGGCGTCGGGATTGTCCGCGTCCAGGACATTCAGGTCGTCCCACAGCCAGGCAATTATGTTATTGGGGGTGCTGGCCGTCGGGAGCGGTGTCTTGAGTCGCTCTTTCATGTTGGTGGAAGAGAATCCCACAATGCCGTTGGAGCCGATGTATATCTGGTCATAGTAGTTGCCGTAGAAGGGGAACATGAAGCCGAGGCTGAATGGTCCCAGGGCGATATCGTCAACGAGATCACCGACCAAATCCACGCCCGTGGCCGAGACATCGACCCAGTCGAAGGTCGGGCCGCTCGGTTCGTCCGAATCGACCCAGTAGTATCCATAGAGATCCGGCCCGCCGACGTTACGCGTAACGGCAGCGCCGAGATTGGGATAGTCCACACCCTTTTCGTCCACAGCCGGCAAAGTCCCCTCGGTGTAGTCGACGGTGGCCGGCTGGACGCGGCCGGCGGCGGCCAGATCCGTGAAGTTACGGTCTTTCAAAATCTGCTGAATCGAAAGATTGTAGTGCAGTCCGCCAAGCCCAACGTTGGAAATTATCAGGTTGGTGGTCATGGAATCTTCGGCCCCGAGCCACTCGACGCAGGAGGCGGGAGTGACCAGAATCTCGGGAGCGTAGTCGATGCGAATGTCATCGACATACCAGTCGTCATTGTTGACGGCGCTCCCAACAGAGGCCAGGCGCAACTGGAACCCGGAGTGGATGGCGTCCGCCGGCAGGCCAATGTTGACGTATTCGAATGTGGTCATGGAGGTGACGTCGCCGAGATGGGTGTTGAGGTTGACCCATTCGCCGTAGACGTTCTTGTAATCGACCCAGAGATTCTCGCCGATGTCCGGGGGCTCTCCGGAGCCGCCGCGCTGGAAGTAGTAGGACAGGATCGCCCCGCTCTGGCCGGAAAGGTCAACCATGCGGCTTATGAGGGTATCCGACGCGCCGTCCAGATTCACCGTGTAGGGTGATGACGGGGGCGCGATGCCCTCCAGGGATACCTCGGCGCCGTCATTGGAGAACCAGATGTCCGATGATATAGTAGTGGTCGCAAAGGGCTCGTAGAGCGGGAAAGCTACCGGCAGGCCGCCGGAATAGGTCGCCATGGCGGCCGTTGCCATCAGGGTGTCGTTGCCCTGTGACATAACCATGATCACAGTGGTGTCAACCTCGTGCACGGGGGCGCTGGTCGGTACCGCAACTTTGACCATGACATTGACGGAGTCGCCCGCGGCAACCGTCGGGGTAGACGTCCAGGCAAAGCTGCCGGTTTCATCGCTGAAGACCACATCCCAGTCGCCGGCCGGGTGGGTCAGATCATAGGCGTCGGCCAGCAAACCAAGGTTAACGATAGTGACCAGGTAGGCCGAGGTGTCACCGGCCGGGCCGTACTGGCTCTGGAAGCCGGGCGCCATGGCCAGGTCGAAGTCGGGAGGATAGCCGATGTAAATGTCATCGACAAACCAGTCGTCATAGGTGCCCGAGGTGGCGTGGTTGTAGAAGCGAACCCGGAAAGCGCTGTGATAGGCCGCGGCCGGCAGAGTCAGGGAGACTTCTTCGTACTCGGTCATGTCGGGGTCGGACCCGTAATGCTGCTCAAGCAGATGCCAGCCGCCCAGCGAGTCGAGATACTCGACATAAAGATCGTCGTCGGTCTCGGGCGAGTCGCCGTCACCGGTTTGCTGATAGGCGTAGGAAAAGACGACATTGACATGATTGCGCAGGTCAATCGTCTCCGACATCAAAGTGTCTCCGCCGCTCGGGCTGCCGTTGAAATCGGCGCTGTAGGCCGCACTGGGCTCGTTTATGCCCAGATCATTGATCTCGACTCCGTAGCCGACTTCCCACTTGTAGCTGTTGATCGTTGTGCTCGGGAAATCGTCACCGAACGGAATCTGCCAGGGTTCTCCGGCCGAAATCGTCTGGAGCACCGATGTGGCGCCGTAGGCACCGTTGCCGACAGAGGTTGCGGTGACCATCACCGTATCGTATTCGTCTTCCCAACTCGAGGGAATTATGACGCTGACCATGAAGTCGAAGGTCTCACTCGCCGCCAGGGTGGTCGTGGCGGACACGGGAGTCGTCCCGGTTTCATCCCAAAGAGCGACATCCCAGGTGTTGCCGGAGTAGGCGAGGACGTAGCTGTCATCAAGGACGCCGTCGTTGGTGATGGTCAGGTCATACCATACGGTGTCGTCGACGGGCGCTTTTTGCGAGGCGAAGCCCGGATCGAGGAGTACACCATAGTCGATGACCCTGAACGTGAAGACGTCGGTCGAGTCGACGAACCCGGCGAGGTTCTTCGCGAAAATATAATAGTCGACCACCGTTCCGGGAGTCTGCGCCGGAATATAGCCGACGAATTCCTCACCGATTTTCACGGTTTCCATAAGCTCGCTGTACCAGGTCGAGTTTACGCGGTACCACACGAGCAGGGAATCGGTGTCGAGCGCGGTGTCGGAATATATCGTACAGGTGACGGCGTAGTCGAGAACCGTCTCCTTAGTGTCCGTAAGGGGTTCGTGGATGATGGTCAGATCGGTGGAGATGATGATTTCATCAACGAAGGTGGTCTTGTTGTAGGCGGTGACGGTGAGAGTCACCGGGGCGCCTATGGGGAGGGCCTGAGTAAAGGCTATGGTGGCGATACCGCCTGCGTTCGAATAGGCCGAGCCGTAGAGAACGCCGTCCCAATACACGGCGCAGAGGGCATCCTCGACACCGACCACCTCAACTTCGTAGTCGGGTGAGTTGAAGAAGACGGCCCCGGGATGATTGACCGTCATCGCCGCCGGGTTGTCGCTGCGCACCTGCAGGGACGGGTCGCCGAAAATATGCCAGGTGTCGTACATCGCGGTGCCGGCGGAACCGGCGTTGAGATCCATCATTTTACAGGAGGCATTATAACAAAGGCCGCCGTAGGTGTTGGCCATATCCTGGATGAGCAGATGGTTAAATTCGTCCTGGGCGTCCATCGGCGGATCCCAGG
>CAZVUZ010000022.1:4706-19893 GCA_964630485.1 uncultured Ignavibacteriales bacterium | reverse complement strand
GGACTGGTTAATCGACGACATATAGGTGCCGATGGCTCCGGTCGGATCGCCGCCGCTGGTGGCTCGCAACCAGGCCTCCGCGAAACAGGTGTAACTCACGAAGTTGCCGTTGACGCAGGCAACACTGAAAATGAAGGGCAGCATGTTGTTATTGACCAGCGCGTTAACGTTGGTGTTGCTGAAACCGCTCGAGGACCAGCTGGTGGTGCTCCCGTGCCCGCAATAGTTGACAATACTGCGACCGGCGTTCAGGGCTGTAGCGACCTGTGCGGATGATGCCGACGGATCGTAGATCTGATCGACGTAGGTGTAGGTGTATGAGAGCAGGCTGTCGCGAATGTAATCCATGTGTACGTTGTCGTATTCGCCGCCGTTGTGTCCGGGTCCCTGGTTGGAGGCAATACCCGTGCCCATGTGGAACCAGTCGGCTCCGGGTGAGTCGCGTTCATAGACGATGGTACGCTCCACCTGGGTCTCAACATCAGCCGTACTCTGGGAAGAGAAACGGCCGACAAAAATATCGGGATAGTGATCCGTCCCGGCCACCAGGGCATAGAGCGGATCGGCGCCACCGCCACCGGACGACAGAGTAGCCACCTGGGCGGCATCACCCACCAGCAGTACGTGCGCCAGGCTGGTAGTATCGTAGAAATCCTGTATGTAATTCTTGATGGAGGTGGAGTTGTTACCGATGGCGGATATGTTCACCATGGTCGTCTTGATGCCCTTTTGCAGTTTCCACTGCATAAACGGCAGCATCTCATCGTAGAAATCGTCAAACGCGATAATAAGCATGTCTCCATGCTCCTCCACCAGCGCGTAGCGGTCCTTGGCAAAGTCGTAATTTATGAAACGCTCGGCGTAGATGATGTCGAAGTCCTTCACCCTCGGGCGCTCCCGGCGGCTGTCGGAGAGAACATTGATCTCCCCCTGACCTTCGACAACAACCTCCACCGTGATTGAGGTGTACACCCGGAGGGTCCGCGTGCCGGGATTATACTGGAAGGGGTTGAAATCGACCACCGTGCCGCGATAGTCCCGCATGATGAACGGTTCGCGCACGTTGGCAACATTGCCCGGATACCAGGCATGCTCGGCATAGACTTCGCCGAAAGTATAGGGGACCTCTTCGGGATTCACCGTACGCAGGAGGTTTCCCTTGGAGGGAGCTACCGGCGTTTCCGGATAGTCTATGTAGTCGGAAGAGATGATGTTGATTCCGACCGCAGCATCATCGGGGATGATCATACTGCGGGCAACATGGGGCAGGGAAGGGGCGCCCTCGTCGAGCAGTCTGGCCTCCCGGCCACAGGAAAGTGTGTAATATGTGACCCCGTTGATCTCGACCGCCGTTTTCTCGAATGAGCCGACCTCCATTGTCAGGACGGTTCGATCATTACCGGAGCTTTCTACGTTAACATTTGCATCTTCGACGTGAGTATCCAATTCCACCTTGTCGGCCCATACGGTGCCGGCAATAAGCAGCAGAATGGCCGCAGCAATACCCCATCTCATTCTCATGTTGTTCCTTCCTCCAACGACAATGTCCATTTAATTCCGTTCGCAGACAAGTTGCGTCGGATGTGCCGGTTCATAGTGCAGTAGTCCAATGTTCTCGTTAGTCCTTAACTCTAAGTATAATATGGAATTCCGATTTTACAAGGAAAATGTGAAATCACCCACAAAGTGGATTATCCAGACCTTTCATATTGTCTTTTATTGGTCGTTAACTTTCGCTCGGAAGGGCCGCCGGTCTCCGATTGAGGAACTGGCGATGTCGATACGAGTTGCCCGACGGAATTTGTGATTTGTACTGGATTGAATCGCAATATATTACAGCATAGGCTTGGTGGTTCGGTGCGTTTCTCCGCCGGCCCGATCGGATCTGGCCCGCCTTTTCCAGCAGATTTGGAGAGTGATTTGCCGGGTGCTCAGAGCCAGTTTGAGCGTGGGCCTAACCTGTTATAATACAATAAGATATACGCGTTTTTTTTCTTGCTATGGGGAACCAAAAGAGTTATTTTGTGGTTTGATATGGTACAGAATATATGACACGTTTTAATGATGAAAATCGCAGCCACCGACCTCCCCGACAGATTTCGGGATTGATTTCCGAAGTCATTGGTTCTCTTGGATTAACATCCAAATATGGAGGCTGGTGGGTGGTGTCGAACTGGCCCGAGATCGTTGGTCCGGCGCTGGCTGAGCAGGCCCGGGCGAAGCGGTTTGCCGACGGTGTACTGACCGTCGCCGTTCCCGACGATGCCTGGAGACAGCAACTGGCCATGCAACTGGAAACCATCCTGCGCCGCATTCACAGTTACCCCGAGGGACGCCAGGTTAAAAGCATTCGGCTCGAACGGGGCGAAAAGAGGACATTAGGAAGATGACAACGACGACCGAAAAGAAATCCAAGACCTCCAAAGATACCAAACCTGCACCCAAGAACCACGATTACGATGCCGCGACAATTAAGGTTCTGAAAGGTCTGGACGCCGTAAGGCGGCGGCCGGCGATGTACATCGGCGATATCAGCCGGCGCGGCCTGCACCACATGGTCTATGAGGTTGTGGATAATTCTATCGATGAAGCTATGGCCGGTTTCTGCGACAGGATCGTCGTGGAACTCGAGAAGGATGGTTCGGTTACGGTGACCGACAACGGTCGCGGCATCCCGGTTGAAATCCATCCCGACATGAAGGTGTCCGCTTTGCAGGTTGTCATGACGGTTCTTCACGCCGGGGGTAAATTCGATCACGAGACCTACAAAGTTTCCGGCGGTCTTCACGGTGTTGGTGTCAGCGTCGTCAATGCCCTCTCGGAGCGTTGCCGGGTCGAGGTCTATCGGGACGGTGCAGTGTATGTCCAGGAATATGAACGCGGAGTCCCCAAGGGCAAAGTCAGTGAGGATGGCAAGAGCAAAAAGACCGGCACCCGAACGAATTTTATGCCGGACCACGAGATATTCACACGGACCGAGTTCCAGTTCGACATTGTGGCCTCGCGCCTTCGCGAGCTGGCCTTTCTGAATCAGAATCTCACGATCGTTCTCAGGGACAATCGCACGGACAAGGAAGTCACGTTTTACTATAAGGGCGGACTCTCATCGTTCGTGGAATACCTCAACGAGAGCAAGACCGTTCTGTTCCGGCGCCCCATACATTTTTCCAAGAGCAAGGACGGGGTCGAGGTGGAAGTGGCGTTGCAATATAATGATGGCTATTCGGAGTCAGTGAACTCCTACGTCAACAATATTAACACCATTGAGGGCGGGACACATTTGACCGGATTTCGGACGGCCCTCACGCGCTCGATCAACGCCTACGCGGTAAAGTACAATCTTTTCAAGAATGGCAAAAACGGCAAGAATGGTAAGGCCGGGTTGTCTTTGATCGGCGATGACAGCCGCGAGGGTTTGACGGCGGTAATATCGGTTCGGGTCTGCGACCCCCAGTTTGAGGGTCAGACCAAGACCAAGCTGGGCAATTCTGAGGTCCGGGGTATTGTCGAGGCCGTGACCAACGAGAACCTGGGCTCATATTTCGAAGAGAACCCGTCGGTGGGCAAGAAGGTCGTCGATAAACTGCTTTCGGCGGCCATGGCCCGCGAGGCGGCTCGCAAGGCCAAGGAGCTCACCCGGCGCAAGACGGCCCTGGAAAGCGCCTCGCTTCCGGGTAAACTGGCCGACTGCTCTCTCCGCGACCCTGAATCATGTGAAATCTACATCGTCGAGGGTGACTCGGCCGGCGGCTCGGCCAAGCAGGGCCGCGATCGTCGTTACCAGGCCATCCTGCCGTTGAGGGGCAAAATTCTAAACGTCGAGAAGGCCCGGATCGATAAAATCCTTGCAAATACCGAAATCCGCAGTCTTATAACCGCGCTCGGTTGCGGCATCGGCGAGGATTTCGATGCCAGCCGCGCCCGATACCACAAAATCGTTATCATGACCGATGCCGACGTCGATGGTTCGCATATTCGGACCCTGTTGCTGACGTTTTTCTTCCGGTATATGCGAGATCTTATCGACAGGGGCTATCTCTACATTGCCCAGCCGCCCCTGTATCGACTGAAACACGGAAAGAACGAGCAGTACGCCTTCAACGAAGAGGAGAGAGACCGCTTGCTCAAGACCATGCCTGCCACCGGGGTCACCATGCAGCGCTACAAAGGTCTCGGTGAAATGAATGCCGAACAGCTCTGGAAGACCACCATGGATCCCGAGACCAGGACCATGCTGCAGATAACCACCGACAGCGCGGCCGAGGCCGAGGTGCTTTTCAGCATCCTCATGGGCAGTGAGATTGCCCCGCGCAGTCGCTTCATTCAGGAGAATGCCCAGTACGTGCGAAATCTGGACGTTTGAGTTTCCCGACTCTTCGGACAATAATGGAAAATAAAAAGCCCGCCTTTTCAGGCGGGCTTTCTTGTATCTGTTTCGGCTTTGTCGCGGGACCGGATTCTACGATTGGTTCCCGGGGTGCTTGTCGGATGCATCCTTCTCGGGCGGATTAAGCACTTCTTCGGGCAGCTGGACCGCCGGCGTGAACAGGCCCAGGTAGCGCTGGTACCATTTCCACTTTTTCTTTTCCTGCTTCATGAATTTCCTGATGCGTTTTTCGCGGGCGTACGAAAGGGAATCGTAGCCCTCGATCTTGTTCAGCAGGATCTCGATGGACTCGCGCTTCTCGAGGGCGCTCTGCAGGGCGTTGTAATCCTTGAAATTGAACACCGTCTGAACCATGGGCTCGAAGAAGACCATTGTTTGGGAGCCAATATAGTTGAGGGGCTTCACGGATTCGAGAAAGAGAATCGCCGGAACGGCCATCCGTTTCTCGACCACCTTGCGAGCAACTTTGTCGAGGACGGCTTCCTCTTCGGCGGGCAGGGGCTTATCCTCGGGATCGGGAAGATTCATGTTGCCGCGGAAAATACTCACGATGTGGTGTCCTTACTGTTATTCGGGGCGGCCTCATTGGCCTGCGCTTCAAGGCGTTGCCGGGCGAATCGGGTCACCTCTTCGGCGTTGCCGGCGAACATGATATAGATGCCGCGGAAGTTTTCCAGGCGGGTCGGATGGGAGAAGGGAGAGAGCAGGATGCCGTTTTTATCCGGGTAGCAACTGCGGAACTGGGACCATTTCTTGTTCAGTGTCTGGGTGGTGGTCTTGATCATGATCCTCTCCTGCGAGAATCGGTAGCTGGTCGGGAAATAGAACTTGGCCAGGGAACCGAGCATAACGGCCATGGCAAGGACCGCAAAAACTCGCGAATCGGTGGTGTGATACACGGCCCAGACAACCACGAAAATGAACACCGTGACCAGGATCGATACCAGCGGCCGGCGTTTGACCGGGTGACAGGTCCAGGAGAGATCTCCCGTGCCGTTCTCGCCGGCGACCGGATTCTGTCCGTTCTTCACCAGGGGGTGCTGATCCGAAGGATTTTTGTCGGGAGTTTCCGGACTCATGGTGTGCCTATTTGGCGGGACGATAACGTTCCTTGCGAACGGTTTCCATCATCTCCATCAGCTCCTTCGGTTCAAAGAGCTTCTTTTCGATTAACAATCGGACCAGGGCTTCCTGGGCCAGATTGTTCGAGAGCGCCAGTTCTTCATAGGTGATGTCGCGCTCCTGGCCATCGACAACCATTTTGATTGCGACCCTTTTGTCTTCTGTCAATTTGGACTCCTGTTCTCAATAAAGGCGTTTATCACAGCTCCGCTTCGCTGTGGTAACAGCACCGTGTTACGGGTCCTGCTACTCGCCGGCGGCCGAATCCGGCTCCTGTCGGACCTGTCCCATGAATTCGGCGCGGCCGTCCTCGATACGGTAGAGAGGCATATGGACATTCTCACGGTACTCACCGAATGCGACCTTCCCCGCGGCGCCGTTGTAGCTCTTGACGTCTTTCAGACCCTGTGTGATATCTTTGCGTCCCGATCTCCCGTTACCGGCCGCCTGCAGGATCAACTGCATGGCATCGTAGCCGAGAGCGGCCAGCCTCTGCGGCTGTTTTCCCAGCCGGGCGTCATAGGCGGCGGCGAATTGGAGATACTCATCCGAGTAAGTGCCCTGTAGAAAAGGCGACGGGAACACTGCCCGCCGGGTGACATTGTCACCGAGCCGGTAAACGGCGTCGTCTGCCCAGCCGTCGGAACCAAGGTAGGCGCCGTCGAGTTTATAGAACCTGATCTGCTCCAGTAACAGCCGTAACTGGTCGGCGTTGCCCGGAATATAAAGGCAGTCCACCGACACCGGGATGCCGTCGGGGTCGAGGGTGTCGCCTTCCTCGTTGGTGAAAAAGATGGAGTCGGGCGCGGTGCCCCAGAGCAATGCTTTAAGATCCCTGATATACGGTCCGAAATCCTTGTCCCGGGCCCGGTAATACTCGATGGCCACGGTTGTCCCGCCGAGCTTCTCGAAGTGCTCCGAAAAGGCGCGGGCGATGCGTAAATACTGGGTGTTGGTGGATGTGAAAATGGCCGCCGAGTCTGCCCGCAGACTGTCCCGGGCATACTGGGCCATCCGCACACCCTGCAATTCGATATTGGGCGAGAGTTGAAAACAGCTGGTGCACAATTGCGTCAAACCGGCCTCGGTGGCGGCGGGAACCATCAGGGGCAATTCCCCCGATGACAGGATAGCCGAACTCACGGCCGCGGCCTCGCTGGTGAGCGGGCCGATGACCGCCGCGACGTCGCTCTCCTTGTCGAGCCGGGCGATGATCCGGGCGGCGTCGATAGGGTCGCCGTGGGTATCGTACTGGCTGAGCTTAAGGGAGCGGCCGGTTTCTTCCCGGTACTTTTCGGCGGCCACCAGGGCGCCGTTGTAAATATCCTCGGAATAGCTCTGCAGTTCGCCGCTGAAGGGCAGGACCAGCGCTACCTCGAGACCGTCCTTCGGGGGACGTTTCCGTTCGGTGCCGGAAGCCGTCGAGTCGGAGGATTCGGGGCAGAGATCCATGACCTCGCGAGCCCGGTTCTCGTCACCCCGGGCGGTCAGGGCGGCGGCCAGAGTCTTGGCCAGCGGGCAGACTTTGTCCCGGGGTACTCTCTGAAGATCCGCGCGTCCCAGTTCGAGTATACCGGCGCTTTCGAACATGGTTTCAAGGGATACCAGCACCAGATCATCCAGGCGGGGATCCTCGCTCAGGCGATAGGCCTGCACATAGCTTCCGGACGCTTTGGTAAAATCACCGTTGCGATAAAAAGTGTTTCCGAGGAAGAAGAGGGCGTAGGGAACTTCCGGAGAACGGGGAAACTGCGAGGTGAAATAGGTGAAGCCGGCGATGGCTTTGGACCATTCACCGAAGTAATAATCGGCTTTGGCGCGGTGGAACACGAACAGGTCGAGATTGGGAGAGTCCGGGAAGCGTCCCTCGAGCTGTCGAAACGTCTGGGCCGCATCGTGCCAGTTGCCTTCGCGGAGCTGTCGCTGGCCCCGGGCAAACAGTGACCTGACCTCATCGACATCGTCGATGGCGCCAGTGAGCGCCGGCGGGAGCATTGACAGGCACAACGCCGCCAGCAACACCGATATTACCAATGACAACCGTGACATTAAAGCGAATATTTCCCGAAGTCTTCAGGATTAATCCGTTTCAGCCGGTCCCGGAGCGACTCCGGATCCGTGGGCATAGGTGGCGCCTCTTCACCTTCAGCAGCACTCTCGCTGAGATTGAAGAGGTCGTCGTTGACATAGATCCTGGCCTTGGTTTTCAACGCCAGGGCGATGGAGTCCGAGGGTCGGGCGTCGATCTCATATGTCTTGCCGTTGGATTTGAGGTGGATCCGGGCATAGAACGTCTGCTGTTTCAGCTCGGTAACCTCCACGCGCTCCACGGTCGCCTCAAGCGTTGAAAGTACGCGCTTGAGCAGATCATAGGTGAGCGGGCGCTTCGAGGTCACGCCGGAAAGCTCCATGGCTATTCCCCAGGCCTCGGCATGGCCGATCCAGATCGGCAAAACCTTATCGAGGCCGATGGGGGAGAGGATCACCACCGGTGAATTGGTTGTCATATCGAGGGCCAGGCCCTCGACTTTTGCTTCGAGCATCTCCATGGATTCAGGACTTCTTTACTACCCACAATTTCAGGTCGGCAATGACGTCTCTCTCGACCTTGATCGGGACGGTATAAACACCGAGAGTCTTGATCGGGCCTTCCAGCTGTACGGATGTCTTGGGAACCGTGATTCCCTCCGCGACCAGTAACTCGACGATATCGTGCACGCCGACGGAACCGAAGACCTTGTCTTCTTCACCGACGAGCACCTCGGCCGAGATGGAGACCTTCTCTATCTTTTCCTTTATAACCTCGGCCTCGCGACGGAGTTTCCTGTGGCGCAGATCGCGCTGTTTGGTAACCTCGTCAATGGCCAGGAGATTGGCTTTGGTGGCGAGAATGGCCAGGTTGCGCGGAATGAGGTAGTTACGACCGTAGCCGCTTTTTACCTCGACCGTCTGCCCCGCCTTTCCCACATCGGGGACATCTTCTCTCAATATCACTTTCATTTCAGTACCTTTCCATTGTATTTGCAACGACTTAATTATCTAAGCAACCCCAACTTCGGGTTCCTTGCGCCAATCGGCGAAACTGTCAATAAACCCCAGCAGGGCAGCTGCAAAAAAGCCGAAGACGTGCGTCGTGAGCAGGGCCAGCGTCAGAAAAACGTAAAACATGATGCGTAAAGCCACGGTCACCGCCAGCCTCCTTACATGATACTCAATCAGGGACAGTCCGGCAACACAATAGTAGACCGATAGCCCGGCGAGAATATTGTCGGCGGCGAGCTTCAGGGGCTCGTTTCCGACCACTCGCATGAGGACGGCGACGATCACCGCCGGCATAACCGCGAAGGGTATCCGCCAGCGTGTAAACGGCACCCAGTAGCCGGCTTCGGGCCGGCGAAAGGCCACATAGCGCGCGAAGAGCAGGAAGCCGAGGCTGAACTGCATGCCGGCGCTGAGAATGGTGAAGGCCGGTGTGAGCCTTATAATGGCATCAAACATCGCCTTTGTCCTGAGTATGTTATCATTTATCTGTTGCTCGTTGTAGCCGATGGAAGCCAGCAGCGGTTCGAGCTGTTTAACGGCCTCCGCGGCCGCATCGCGGCTGGAAGCCATCAACTCCGGCCAGAAGCCGCCGAACTGAGCCGTAAAAAGTATCGCCACGATAAGCATACCGACAATGTAAGCCGCCGAGGCTGATTTCCCGGCAAGTGCCAGGCGGGCGCAGGCCGCGCCGGCAACCAGGATCATAAGCCATCCGAAGACGACCGGCAAGAAACCGGAAGATCCCGACAGCCACAGCCCGACGATTATAGCCAGACCGCCGCCGAACCAGAGCATTTTCTGCCGGCCTTCGAAGGCCAGCCGCGCCGTGCCGTAATAGAGATACACGGCCAGAAAATACGAGATTGCAGCAACCAGAATGGCCGTCCCGGCGCCGGTGCTTTCATCCGTTACCCCGAAGGCGAGGACCGAAAAGACGAGCATGGCCAGAAGCACGGTATAGGGACGTGCCATCCGGGCCGATTCTTTTCGGGCGACGCCTGCATCGGCCGGCGTATTATCAGCGATACGACTCACTTTCAAAAGCCAATATGGCCAGAACGCGTGCGCGTTTGATGGCCCGTGTCAGCTGCCTCTGATGCTTGGCGCAGTTGCCGGAAATCCGGCGGGGGATTATCTTCCCGCGCTCATTAACGAAACGCCGCAAAATGCGATCATCCTTGTAGTCGACCAGCTGGATTTTGTTTTCGCAGAAGCGACAGATTTTCTTTCTTCTCATATGAGACATATCAATTTTCCTCGATTTTCCTGAGGCGTCGCCTCTCGTCACGGTCGGCCTCGGCCGTTGTGACGGAGATCAAACAGGGCGTCGCCACTAGAGTTCTTCGTCTTCCCGATAGGTTTCTTCTTCGGCCGGAGCGGCCTCGTCGAGCTTCTTCTCAGGCTCGGCGGTTTCTTCCGCAACCGGTTCCGTCGGAGTCTCGGCGGGGGCTTCCGCCTCTACAACCGGTTCCGGCTCCACGACTGGTTCGACAGCGGCTTCGGCCGGTTTCTCGGGTTCCGGCGCCGGTGCGGCAGCCGGTTCCTCACGGCGAGCGGGTGCGGCTTCATCGCGCGGTTCTTCCGCAGTTTCATCCCGGGGGCGGAATTCGTCGATATCACCCTCGAAAATAACCGTCAGGTAGCGCATGTAGGATTCATCGAGGTGGAAGTGACGATCAAGCACCGGCAGCAAGTCCTTGGGTGCCTCGAAAATCACAGAGGTGTAGAAACCCTGGGTGAGCTTCTGGATGGGATAGGCCAGGCGCCTCGTACCCAGGCGGTTCTCGTTGATTACATTGCCGCCGTTCTGGGCGATCAGGTCGGTAACTCCCTGCACCTGGCGGTCGATTGATGCGTCGTCGGTCTGGGGATTGACGATGAAAGTAGTTTCGTAATACTTCATCTAGTATCCTCCCTTTGGACGTTGGTTAAAGGTTTAACGGCCTAGCTTGGGATACCCATGAAACAGCTAGGCAGGGTTAGCATTATATTTCGACATCGCCTCTTCCAGGCGATGATCTATGGCAAAAAGCACGGCCTCGGCGGCCGTTCCGACCATGTTTCGGGCCGGTTCGATCTCGTCTTCGGCAAAGCGCCCGAGTACGAAATCAACGACGTCGGCGTCCTCGGCAAGCGGGCCGATGCCCAGGCGAAGCCGGGGAAAATCCTCCGTCTCCAGGGTTTCGACAAGTGACGTCAGCCCGTTGTGGCCGCCGTCGGAGCCGCTTTTCCGAAATCGGATACGCCCCAGTGGCAGGTTGAAATCATCCAGTACCACCAGCATTTCCGTCGGCTCAAGATCTAGGTCCTGTAAAAGAGCCTGGGCCGCGAGGCCCGAACGGTTCATAAAAGTTGTCGGCCAAGCCAGATACAACTGGCGACCGGCGACCCTGGAAACCGCCCATCGATACTCAGCTTTCTCGGGCATGGAAACGGCTTTCAGGCTTCGGGCAACGTCGTCGAGGACCTCAAAGCCAATGTTGTGGCGAGTCTTTTCATACTCACCGCCTATATTTCCCAGTCCCAGAATAAGCGAGATCATAGAAATACCGCCCGCAGGCAGCCAAGGATTATATCGAAACGGCAGGGAAATGTCAAGTCCTATCTGGAGGGCCCGGGATCAGGCGGGTCGGCTGAAACGATAGCCCACGCCGCGGATGGTTTCGATAATTCGCGGGTGGCCGGGGTCGTCCTCGAATATCTTGCGCAGCCTGAGGATAAAATTGTCAATCGTCCGGGTCGTGGGGTAGATGTGGTAGCCCCAGACTGCGTCCAGAAGCTGGTCGCGGCTGACAACTTCGCCTGGGCGCTCGACGAGGTATTTGAGCACCATGCACTCCTTGCGCGTCAAAACCACCCTCCCGCCGGGACCGACAGCCTCAAATGTCCTGAAATCGATCCGGCGGCCGTCAAACTCGAACGTATCCTGCTGTTTCTCCGGCGCGGCCAGCCAGGCCTGGCGGCGGAAAATACCCTGTATCCGGGCCATCAACTCGGCGACATTGAACGGCTTGGTGATATAATCATCGCCGCCTGCCACCAGACCCTCGATCACCTGATCCGATTGATCGCGAGCCGTTATGAATAAAATGGGGATGGTCGAACCGTCTTCCCTCATGCGGCGGCACAAAGTCAGGCCGTCAACGCCGGGGAGCATGATATCCAGCAATACCAGGTCGAAATTGCCCTGCCGAAACTGCTCCATAACCAGGCCGCCGTCGGCAAGGTGCAAAACCTGATAGCCCTCGGCCTCGAGGTTCATGACCAGGCCGTCGGCCAGGTTGGGGTCGTCTTCAACCAGCAGAATCGTCTTCACGCCGACTCCGATGCTTTCAGGGTGATCGTAAACTCGGCGCCTTGTCCGGCACCGCGGCTTTTCGCCTCGATCTCGCCGTCGTGGGCGCGAATAATTTCCCGCGCGAGATAAAGCCCCAACCCGGAGCCCTGATGCCCCGGTTCGTTAACTTTGGACTGGCTGTAAAAACGATTAAAAATGCGGCCGATTTCGCGAGAACTCAGGCCGACGCCGTTGTCGGAGACGATTATGCGACAGCCGCCGTCGCGGCGGGCGAGACTGACCCGGATTTCTATCTGTGGCTTGTCGTTGTGGCGGATACCGTTTTCCAGCAAAGCCCCGATAGCTCGCGAAAGCGCCCGGCGATCGCAGGAAAGCCTGATCCCGTCGGCAATATCTTCAATGATGGAAACCGGCCCCGGGGAGGTCTGGGATCGAAGCTCGGCTACGGCTTCCCGGACCATGGCGCCGAGATCGATGACGGATTTGTTCAACCGGTAGCCCGAGCGTTCGAAGCGGCCGGCATCCAAAATATTCTCCACCATCTTCTCCAGCCGGGTGATATCCTGCTTCATGCGCGGGAGGACCTCGGCCTTTTTCTCCGGACTGATTTTCTCCGAACGCAGGCTGTCGAGGTAAATTTTCATCGAGGCCAGGGGTGTTTTCAATTCGTGGGTGACGGCCATGAGGAAATTCTGCTGATGGAATTTCAATTCCTCGGTCTTGACCAGCGCCCGGTAGATAAGCCAGGCGCCCACGAGGATCAGGATCAAAAAGAAGATACCTTCCATGCCGACCATGACCTGCCGCCGGACCTCCTGGCTCTGCAGAGCCTCGACCGCCGCCTCGCCGGCTCCCATCTCAATAGCCATATCAACCTTCTCGTCGACGAGGTGGGCCATGAAAACGATCCACCAGGTGGCCTGGGCCAGGGCGACCACCACGACCACGAGGAACATCGCCAGGGCGATTTTGGGTGTGAGACTGAGTTTCTTCATACGTTATTTCCGAGATCCATTGGCGTCAAGGTAACCAATTCGGGGTCGCGGGGCAATCGTCATGTGGGCGCGAGACTATTTGCATGGATCTGTTCGCCCTCACGAAAAAAGGCGGTTCATCGCCTTTACTTGATGCCGAGGGCGACCAGGAGATGCGGACAGCGGCGCAGGAGTTCCTTGCGGATTTTGGTGCGGGCGCGATGGAGATACCAGCGGACGGTGGCCTCGGGCATCTCCATGATATTGGCCACGTCGTCGAGTTTACAGCCCTCGACATCGCGCAGGAGGAAGGCCGAGCGCTGTTTTTCGTTGAGGGTGTCGGCGGCGGCGTGGATAAAATCGCGGATCTGGCCGCGATTGTAGGTCATTTCCGGGCCGGTCCCCGGTTTTTCTTTGATTTCGGGGAAATTGTCCAGCGGTTCGTGTTGGTGCCGACGGTGTTTGCGGATATAGTCGATCGAGGCGTTGACCGTAATACGGTAAAGCCACGTGTAGAACTTCTTTTTCTCGTCATAGCGCCAGATATTCTTCGACATTTTCATGAAGACGATCTGGGTAATATCGGCGGCCTCGTCATAGTCGCCGACCATACGGAAAGCCAGCGCCGCCACCTGGTTGCGGTAACGCCTGACCAGTTCGGAGAAGGCTCGCTGGTTGCCGTGTTTTATCTCTGCAATAAGCTTCTTGACCTGCGTCTCGTCCTTGTCGACGCCGCCCATGGCGACACTGGCCCTGGAGCTTGCCTTTCTGCCCATATTCTCAAACCCTATAAAGTGTACCTGTTCAGGCTACTATAGGCTCAAACAACGGTATGGGGGTAAAGTTCCGGGCGGGGTTGCGATTGCGATTTTGGGCCGGTGGCCGGGCGTATTCTGTGGCCGGACCGGTGGTTCGACCACCAAGGAGTAGGCCGATACCCCTGGCCCGAAGGGACGCCGCAGGCGGGATTCGACATTCTCGAACAGCGCCTTCCATGACTGCGTCAGTCGGAGAACGCGGCGCACGGGAACGTACGCTGCGCACAGAATTGTCCTGATTACTGAAGTACTGGACGATTTGATCCGATCTATTGTAGTAATGCCACAAATGTTTTCTCAAGGTGGCGCACTTGCACTATATTGTCGCTGTAACCAGCAACTATGGGAGTTTGCGATGTCTCTTCGTATGGCACTGACAGCTTTGATAATACTCGCCGGCGGTCTCACCGCCGTGGCCGAGGTACCGCAGATAATCAGCTACCAGGGACGGCTCACCGATGCCTCCGGAGACCCGGTAGCCGATGATTTGTACATAATGGAGTTCCTGATATACGGCAGTGAAGCCGGTTCCGATCTGCTCTGGTCCAGCTACGAGCAGAAAGTCGATGTCACCGGCGGGCTCTTTGAATACCAATTGGGATCGAATACTCCCTTTCCCAAAGGGCTTTTCACCTCGGCCGGAGAGCGCTATCTCACGGTCGTGGTCGGGACAGAGCCTGAAGGAACCCCTCGGGTCAGGCTCGTGGCCAATCCGTATGCCCTCCAGGCCGTCAATGCCGATACGGCGATCGTGGCGACTGTCGCGACCGTTGCCGCCGATCTGAATTGCACACAGTGCGTCGGCACTTCACAACTGGAAAACAACGCCGTCACCGGATCCAAGGTTGATAATGGCAGTCTTTCCTCGCTTGATCTTCTCGACAATGCCGGTGTGGCAACCTCATATACATCCTCGTGTGACCTTTATGACACCCAGGTTACGGCCATCGACTCTGTCGGCATATCGGTACCGGCCTCAGGATATGTTCTCATTACAGCTAATGGTATGGTTCAGATGCGGCCATCCGCTTCCAGCTTGAAGCTCGGTAATGCGAGATTCCTCGTATACCAATTTGTGCCGGCCTCACTGCCATTAATCGACGCCGTGGTTGGTTACTCGAACGAAGTGCAGACCACATCGAGTTACCAGTGGCAAAACGTGTCTTTTACAAAAACGTACAGCGTCAGCGGCGCGGGAGATTACTGGTATTATTTCCTGGGTGATCAGGGATTCGACTCGGGAAGCGTCGAGATTCGTTATGCTCGACTGACGGCGGTCTATGTTCCTGCGAGCTATGGCATAACGGAAAGCGCGGTTATGGATCCCTCTGGGTTCGATATGTCTCGACAGGTGACCTATACCGATGAAACTTCCCCTGACCGCCCGACGGTCACGGATCATGTTGTGGACCTGCGCGAGCTTGAGGTCGATGCCCTGCGGAAACGCCTTGAGGCCGAGAGGGCCGAGAGCGAACTTTTGAAAGCCAGGCTGGAGTCGGTCGGAGATTGACCGGCGCCGGCAAGCACGAGTGGTCGAAACCTCTGG
>CAZVUZ010000022.1:0-4678 GCA_964630485.1 uncultured Ignavibacteriales bacterium | reverse complement strand
CGAGGGATTCGCTCCGTTCAGAACGCACCGCACGGGGACGTACGCCGCGCACAAGTGAACAAAAACAAAGGGCGCCATCGTTAACGAAGACGCCCGTGAAATATAGTCTCTTATGTTACTCGGCTATCCTGCCTTGCGGTCGTTAACCTTCTTATCGGTGGCAAAATAGCAATTCTGTTTGCAGTTTACGCAGTCCTCTTCCGGATGACAGAGTACGGAAAATTCCTTGAATCGCTCGCGAAACGTCACCGCCATCTCATCATCGGAGAGATACAGCCCCATAAACGACATCATCTTGTGCATGGTGTCCTGGCTGAGCAAATGCTCGACCTTGCAGGCGTCGGTAATGGCCGTCACATTGGGAACATCCAGAACCATCTTGAGAAAACTCTCGAAGGTCCGGCGCTTGGTCAGGATAGTATTGACGATATCCAGGCCGCTTTCGGTCAGGCGGTAGAATTTATTGTCGTCCTCAATGAGATAGCCCGCATCCTTGAGTTTGGAAAGCGTAATCGAAACGGATCCGCGGGTGATATTGAGGTACTTGGCGATGTCGATACCCCGGGCGTAACCATGCTCCTGGAGGAGGGCATGGATGGCCATGAGGTGGTGAACGGCGCTGTGACTGGGCTTGGTCTGGTCGAATTGTTTCCAGACGTCCTGGTTGTCTTTCATGTCTTCTTAACTCGCCCTCTTTTTGTCGGCAATTTCTGTATGGCATGCCGAACATGTGTAAGTCCTAAAAACAATGTGAAATAATTAACAATCTCCGGGGAAAGTCAAGCGATTTTTTAGTCAGAATCCGGCGATGACAAAATCTCAGCAAGTCGATCTGTGACCCTGATTGGCAACGATGGCGAACGGAGAGAGTGTTGAGTTAGGTGGCGCACGAGTATGTCGCCAATGTGGTTGGGACAACCGCGTGACGGGGCTAAATCCAAAAAAGCCTTGACATTTGATTGGCGGGCGGTTAATTCAGGGCGGATGCGCCCATAGCTCAATTGGATAGAGCGTCTGACTACGGATCAGAAGGTTGCGGGTTCGACTCCTGCTGGGCGTACTTAATTATGCCCGCCAATTCGTTCCTTATGCATCGGAGACAACACTTGATCACTCTCCATTACAACGGAAACCACTTGCATAAGTAGATGGGTTGTTCTATCTTAGAGGTGTCGGAAACAGAGTTCGCTGGCCAGATCGACGGCGAGCCTCACATGTCCGCACGGAGGTAGATCATGCGCGATTCAGTTTTCCTGTTGTGCCTCGCCGCCGTTCTTGTGCTCATCGCCGGTCCCGTCTTTTCTCAATCTGTGACCGTAGATCACATCGACGGTCTGGAATGGGACAGCACCCTGGCCATGGGGCTGCCAATCGTTTACCATTTGCGTTTCACCAACGACGTCTATGAACAAATAATGGGGTTCTGCGCCGGATTCAGGATTTACAGTCCAGACGGAGCCGACTGGACCACCACGACCATCGAAGCGGTCGGATTGTCCGACGAAGATTTCGACCTCACCTTTGGCACCGAAGGCTTCGGGGTCACGGGCACCGGCTCCGACACAGTTGGTCTTTACGGCGCCAGGTTGTTCGGTACGGGGATGCCTCTTGGATACGATGCGATTGCCGCAACCATCACCATCGGGCCCGTGGGCCCGGAGCAAAAGGCGAAAACCATTTGTCTCGATTCGTGCTGGTTTCCGCCTGCCTGCGCGTGGCAGTGGGATGGTTTGGTCTCTTTTGTGGTCATGAAGCGTGTTCCCATGGCAATGGCCTCAGCACCGAGCGTCAGTGCCGCAGCCAAGCCTCGCCCATCGGCAAAACCGCCCGCTGCAATGACAGGAATATCAAGGACATCGGCAAGACTTGGAATAAGGAGGAGTGATGTAACGGCCTCTCCATGTCCCGCCGCCTCATTACCCGTTGCAATGACCGCATCGGTACCGTAATCCTGAGCCCTCTTTGCGTGACGTGCATTGGTGACGGTGGCAATTACCTTTCCACCATATCCATGAACCCCCTTTACCAGCCAGTCACCCTTCCCGAGAGCAAAATTGACAACGGGAACCTTTTCCTCCAAAAGCACCCTCGCATTATCGCTCCCCCCGGGTAACATCAGAGAGGCATTGACTCCGAAAGGTTTATCGGTAAGTTTTCTCACCTCTCGTATCGATTGTCTCGTCTCGTCAGGATTCAGCGGTCCCGTCGCAAGAATACCGAGCCCACCCGCATTTGAAACGGCGGCCACAACTTCGGGAACACTTATCCAGCTCATACCGGAAAGCAGAATAGGATACTCAATTCCAAAAAGCTCGGTGATACGTGTCTTCATCGATATCCCCCCTTTTATTGTTGTTTCAGACAATCCCCTACCATCAAAATAGTAATATGTATATTGGGAAAATGTATGCCCTGCATTTTTCTATTACTCCAGCTACTGAAATAAAAAAATAATAAAACCTTGCCATAATAATATTATTCCAATAAAATCAGCAACAAACCAAGGGGAATGCCACAGTGATCGTCAAGACAAAAAGCAGCACAATAATTGGAATCGATTCCCATCCTGTTGATGTTGAAGTTGATATCTCGCCGGGACTTCCCCAGTTTTCAACGGTTGGATTACCCGATATGGCGGTGAAGGAGAGCAAAGACAGAATAAAGTCCGCCATAAAAAATTCTGGCTACCCCTTTCCCAGAAACAGGGTGACTGTCAACCTCGCACCGGCAGACATCAAAAAAGAAGGAACGGGTTTTGATCTTCCAATCGCCACCGCCATTCTGGCCGCCCAAGGAATCATTGGAAGCGACACCATTCATGATTATAGCATCAAGGGCGAACTCTCGCTGGACGGAACCATAAAGGCGATACAGGGTGCCCTTTCCTCCGCTTTTCATACAAAAAAGACGGGACTCAAGGGAATCATTCTCCCCCGGGACAATGCGGGTGAGGCGGCAATGGTTGAAGAAATAGATGTTATTCCCGTCGATTACCTCCATGAGGTGGTGGAGTTTTTAAACGGAACGGGAGATATTTCTCCCACAAATATCGATGCATCGACGATTTTCCAACGAAGTCTTCACTATCCCTTCGATTTCAGTGAGGTAGGCGGCCAGGAGCAGGTAAAGAGGGCCCTCGAGGTCGCCGCGGCAGGCGGGCACAATGTTATAATGATCGGACCGCCCGGTTCGGGTAAAACCATGCTGGCGAAGCGTTTCCTGACGATACTTCCCGATCCCTCATTCGAGGAAGCCATCGAAACGACAAAGGTGCATTCCGTGGCAGGCCTGCTCAAAAAGGGAGAATCACTCTTGGGAAGACGCCCCTTTCGATCTCCCCACCACTCAATCTCCGACGCCGGTCTCGTCGGCGGCGGTCAGGTCCCCAAACCGGGGGAGATCACCCTTGCCCATAATGGTGTCCTCTTTCTGGACGAGCTCCCCGAATTCAGAAGAAATGTTCTCGAAGTACTGAGACAGCCGATGGAAGACGGACAGGTTACAATTGCGCGATCCTCGGCCACGGTCATCTATCCTGCCAGATTTATGCTTGTGGCAGCCATGAATCCCTGTCCTTGCGGCTATTTCACTGATCCGAAGAGGGAATGCAAATGCTCACCCAATCAGATACGGCAATACAGAGGCAAGATATCCGGTCCTCTCCTCGACAGAATCGACATCCAGCTAGAGGTCCCTTCCATACGTTACAGAGACCTGGCAAAGGAAAGCGGGGCAGAGAAATCACTATCCATTAAAGAACGGACACAGAAAGCCCGATCAGTTCAGCAAGAGAGGTTTAATAATGCAACACGGTGCAATGCACTCATGACCAACAGGGAGATAAAAGACTACTGCCGGATTGATGATGCCTCCCAGCAACTGATAGAAATGGCCATCGACAAGCTGGGCCTCAGCGCCAGGGCATACACAAAAATACTCAAGGTGGCTCGAACCATAGCGGATCTGGAAGAGGAAAAATCGATACAATCACAGCACATTTCAGAGGCCATTCAATACAGAAATCTTGATAGAAGAATCATTTAGTGCTAGATTATCACATTATATCTTACTATGGTTTCTGAAAATCCTATCCCCGCTATCTATAGCAGGGGGGGAATCAGTAAATCCGAGAAGGAGAATTCGAACATGGACATCAAGGTCACCAAAGTAGCGCCTGAGGATATGAAACCGAAGCCGCACGACGAATCGAAACTGGGATTCGGAACGTCAGTGACTGACCACTTTTTCACAATGAAATTCAGTATTGAAAGGGGCTGGTACGATCCTGAAATAGAGCCCTACAGACCACTCAAACTCGATCCCTCATCGATGTGTCTCCACTACGGACAGGAGATCTTCGAGGGAATGAAGGCATACCGGGGGAAAGATGGCTCCATCTACCTTTTCAGGCCGGAAGAAAACATCAGAAGAATGGGGGTTTCCGCAGAGAGACTCTGCATGCCCGCACCGGACAGTGAGCTCTTCATGGAGGCACTGAAAAAACTCGTACTCCTTGAGAAGGACTGGATACCCCATGGAATCGGCACGTCCCTCTATATCAGACCGACAATGATCGCTACCGAGGCGGCCCTCGGGGTACATCCCTCGAGGAGCTATCTCTTCTTTATTATCGTTGGGCCCGTGGGCGCATACTATCCTGAAGGATTCAGCCCCACAA
>CAZVUZ010000021.1:21705-29098 GCA_964630485.1 uncultured Ignavibacteriales bacterium | reverse complement strand
TTCTTGATCAGCCACATGCACATGGCGTCGATGTTGGTCTCCCAGAGTTCGATACCGGGATAGTTCTTGGCCACCTCACGCGCGGTGCGAACCATGAGACCGGAGGTCTCACGAATAACATTCGGCTTCTCCACCACCGTGACACTCTTGCGGCCGTTCTTCCTGGCGTATTCGAAGGCGTCGGTGACGATATTACGGCACCCGGTTTTGGTGTTGATGCGCAGTGAGACCGCGATTTCGTTGCCCGGGACGGGATCGAAGCGGGCCATTTTCTTATTGTGCTTCTTGATTGACTCGCGCACCTCGTCCGGGAGCGGAAAGAACTCGACCCCGGAGTAAAGATCCTCGGTGTTCTCGCGGAAAACGACGATGTCGATGCCTTCTTTGAAGTTCAGAGGATTGCCGGTATAGGCCTTGCATGGCCTCAGGTTGGTGCGCAGGTTAAACTCCTGGCGCAGGCGCACGATCGGCGAGGAATAGATCAGCCCCTGGCCCTGAAGCTCCGCGACCAGTTCGCCCTCGGCCTCTTCTTTCGGCTTTGAGGTGATGGCGCCGAACAGCGCGCAATCGGTATTCTTGAGCAAATCGATGGTACGGTCCGGCAGTGGATTGCCTTCCTGGCGCCAGAATTCCCATCCGATATCGCCGTGAATGTACTCGGCGTCGAGGGCGATCTTGTCGAGGACAATCTTCGCCGCTTCCATAACATCATTCCCGACACCGTCTCCCGGCAACCAGGCAATTTTATACTTGGCCATTAATGCAGTCTCCTAAGATTTATAAACTGAATGTAAGGTTAAACAAATGTGACGTTCCCAGGTTGTTCGAGAACGGCAAAAAGGCATAGTCCACTGCCAGATCCTGTATCAGGAAGGATGCCCCGGCGGTGAAACTCTTGGTGTCGTAACCGGCCATGTAACCGGCCCGGACACGGAAATTTTCCCGAATCGCGGTCTCAGCGCCAAAGTGCATATGAAAATCATCATCAAGGATCACGATATCGGCGCTACCGAGATATCTGAGATAGGTATACGATCCCCCCAGGCGGTAGGTCGTCGGCAGCGAGATGTCATCGGAACCGGGCTGACCGGACTTGGTAATATTGAAATCCGGCCCCAGGCTGGTGATCGCGGCGCCGAGTGAAAGATTCGGCCGCACCGCATAAATGGCTCCGAGATCGATGTTGAAAGCGCTGCCGCGGTAGCCCTCGATTTCCTGCAGGAACCATCCCATCGAGGCCCCTGCGGACAGTTTCTCGTTGAAGCGATAGGAGACCCCACCCTTAAACGAGACATCGTGGGCGTCGAACAGGGCGTCCGGCTCCGTTGTCGGCACCAGACCGCGTTTTTCGATATCGTCATCGATGCCGAAGCGAATGCCCCCGTGCAGGAAAGTACGCGAGGACAGGTTCATACCGAAGTAGCCGGATTCGAGGCGGATGTTGTCCCAGTATTCGGTGTGACCGAAAGAGGCGGTGAATTTGGTCAGGCCTGCCGAAGCGGCGGGGTTGTAGGCAACGGCATTGGGATCGGCGGCGATTGAGGCAAAGGCCGCTCCCATTCCCGCCGGCCGGGCGCCGTGATCCGACTTGAGCATGAACAGGCCGCTGACCGATTCGGCCGCGCCGGCCGATCCGGCCAGAACTGCCGCGGCCAGGAATATTATCGCGAAATGTTTCATTCTTGCCTCGTTTAGAATCTCAGGTCAAAGGAGAAAATGTGCTCCGAGCCTTCATCAGCCTTATCGGTCGAGAAAGCGTAATCAACGGAGATATCCTGCGTGCCCAGTTTGAAAACATAGCCAGCCCCGGCCGTGATCCGACCGTCGGAAAAGCCCGCCCTCAGAGCGACATCGGGTCGCACCAGATATTCTCCCCCGGCGTGCAGATCCACACCCTGATCCATGTTCTTGATCACGTCGGCCGCCAACAGCAATCTACGCTCCATGAACTTGCCCGACATGCCCACGCCGATTTCTACCGGGACTTTGTCTTGCTGTTCGGTTCCCAGCGACGTTCCGTCGACGTACTTATACAGATACTCTTCATTATTCCAGGTGTACGTGGCCTCAAGGTGCTTTACGGTAATTCCCAGATGCCAGTCCTGCACCGGCAGGAGATCCTTGCGCTCACGGCCAAAGACTTCGCCGAGGTAGAGCATAGCGCCGACATCGACACCGACGGAGTAGGCGACCATCTCGGCAAACTGGCTGTGGAGGTAATAGGCATTCATGCCAAGTGACAGGAAATCCTCAAAGCGCTTGGCGAATACGATATTGAAAACGTGATTGTTCTGGCTTAGTTCATAACCCAGGGCATCGCCGTCACTGTTGCGTGCGGTCACATCGCCCGAACCGGCATAGAGCCAGTTGACGCCGATCGAGGAATTCCCCCGGACCGGGAACAAGACCCCGGCATAACCGAGCTTGCGATCAAGATCCATGAATCGATATGATGACGTGAAAACCGGGCGCTGAAGGTCCGCGGTGCCGGCGGGGTTGAACAACGGTCCACTACCGTCATTGGATACTCCCAGGTAGGCTCCTCCCATGGCCGTCGGGCGCGCGCCAATGGGCACCTGCAGCCACGATCCGGCATAACCACCGTCACCGTCCTCGGCCGATACCGAAACCACCGTCACGGCCAGAAGTGCGAGCAGCAGCGTGTGATAGAAATGTCTCGACATGTTCATACTCCTTACGGTATCACCGCCAGCTTGCCCCAGTGGACTTCGCCGGTTGAATATTCAACTTTGAAATAGTAAACGCCCACCGCGACCTGTTCGCCCTGGCCGTTGTAGCCATCCCAGACGCGCCGCTGGCCGCCCGTGGTCGGATAAATGCCCGGTGGATAGGTGACATTATCGATTACGCGCGCCACCATGTTCATGGCGAAATCATATATTTCCAGGGTTATCTCTGCCTGGCGCTCAACGACAAAATGAAAGTCAACGGACGTCGAGCGGCTGTTACTGAAAGGTACCGGGAAAGCATACACCTCGTCCGCGGGCGAATCGGTGTCGATCACGAAGAACGGCTCCTGGTCGGTGAAATCGCCCAGATCAATGCGGATACGCACCGTGCGGTCATCGGTTCCCACCCAGAGATAGTCACCGGCAACTTCCAAGCCGTAAACCGGTGTCCCGGGCAGAGTCAGGGGTTCACCCTCGTCATCGACCAAATCAATAGTATCCCAGGCCGTACCGGTGTCGGTCGGTTTGAACAGCAGACCGGCATTAGTACCGGCGAACACGCTGTCGCCGTTGAAGGCGTAGTTCCAGGCGTAGTCATCGCGGTACATGGCCTGGAAAACGATCTCATAACCTTCGATCAACTCCGTTTCCGACGGGTCGACGACATCGCCGTCGGCATCCACCGGAACAACCTGCCCCATCGAGATGGCGACGGTATCGCCATACGTCGTATGCCGGTTGGAGATCCAGACCCGGGCCGGCTCGTCATCGATATATTGAATACCCATGGCCGGGACAAAGTCGCCAACTATGCCGGGATCCCAGGACGAGTAAAGACGGACACTGTCGGCCGCCAGGGTATCGAAATTCATCCTGAAGATATTGTAATGCAAGCCCCGGTCATTGGTGATGGCGAAGCCGTTGTCGGAGCCTATAATGATCGTGTCGCCCCGAGTGACAATCGAAGTTATGCGGTCGGCCGTCAGCGAATCGACTGTGACATTGCTGATGACTTCCTCGACGATATAGGTTCCGCCCGGGGTCACTCCGGGGTTGGTTCCGTCAACACTGTAGCGGATACCGGCGTCACCGAGCACCAGCGCGGTGTCGCCGAAGAAGGCAAAGTCATTGGTGTTCACGCCGACCTGGAGCATTTTCCAGGAGGTGCTGTCGGCGTTGCGCCGGGCCACCACCGGGCGACCCTCGCCCGTAAGGGGACGGGTCGCGGCCCAGTATATCAGCGAATCGATTGTGGTCGTGTCATCAGGAGAGTAAATCGGCTGGACAGCCACTTTGACCACGCGACTCGAACTGGCCGTGGACACCGTCGCCGAATCGTATTCCGGGAAAGGCTCCATCAATATGGAATCAAAGTCACCGCCGATATTCAGGTAAAGGGTCGCCAGGCCGGTATCGGTGCCGACCAGGAGTCTTTCCTCCCAGGGGAACACGGCATTGACGGCGTTCCAGAGGCTGGCGGCGTCACTGGAGTCTACCAGCAGCTGCTCCCAGCTCATCCCGGTATCCATAGAGACAAACAACCCGGCTTCCTCGGCGGCCATGTAAAGCCGTTCTCCCATGTTCGTAAACTCGCGGACAAGGTCGCCACCGCCGCTATACTGAGTATTGAAAGCCGTCACGGGCCAATAAGTCTCTCCCCGGTCGTCGGAGTATGCCAGACCGGTCATGGTCTGCCCCGTCCCCTCGGCCGTCCCCACCAGCAGCCGTTCGCGGAAATCGGTCACGGCGGTCACGTAGGGGCCGGGAAGCCCGTCGTCAACGAAGCGACTTATAAAGGGGTATCCCTCGGTGGTGCCGCGGCTGACACCGTTGTTGCCGGCGTAAAAGACATAACTTGTATCCTCACAGGCATCACACAGGGCGACCCCGTTTATCAGGCGGGAGTAGGGTCTCTCTCGAACCGGGGCATAGACGAAGCGATAGAACCCGCCCGCCGTTCCCGCCCAGACAAAGACCGAGTCCCCGTGGGAACTGTCGACAGCACACGAAAAGTAGCGATTTGTAAAAGAGGGTGTACCGCCACTATTGTATTGCAGCGAATCATAATTCGTGCCATAGATCCGGCGCCAGTTAAGGCCGCCGTCGCGCGAGGCCAGAAAACCGCCGGCAAAGGCGCTGAAAAAGAGCCACTCGCGATGGCCCGAGATATCATATATCGTCCGGTCCCCGCCGAACACCCAGCGGATGTTCAGACCGTCCTCGGAGAAGTCAATCTGGTTCCACGTGGCGCCGTTGTCATCGGAGTACGACACCCCGTCCGACAACGAGTACAGGAAACCGCCCAGTTCCTCGGAGTGATTCGACCCGACCCAGAGCCTCGATCCGACCGCCGTAGCGGCCGACAGATTGTCACTGACCATGTCACTGGTGGCGGAGTTGACCACTTCCCAGGTCTCGCCTCCGTCATAGCTGACATTCAGCCCCTGCCCGGAAACCAGCCAGATGCCGCCGTTGTGCTCGAAAATATCGATGACGGTATTGGCCAGGTAATCCTCGTTCTCACCGGCACTGATCCTGGGAACACTTCCCGGTCGATCGCCGGAAACCGTCAAATCGGCCGGCAAACGTCCACCGTCGGCCTCCCCGGCTCCGGCGAACGAGGCCGCGAACAGGATCAGCGCGGCAAAACTTACTGCTGCTATTCTCACGCTATACTCCGGATGTAAATGAAGCCGCACCTGGGCCCCCTGCCCTGTCGGTTACGGCCTGAGTTGCTATGCGAAATGTCAATAAATCACCGTATCAGTCAGATGGTCACCCGTTATCATCACAGGCACCCAGCGAAAATAGTCAATCCCGCCATACTTGGCAAGACAATTTACGGGGCTCAATTTCAAGCGGTCAAGATTTCAACTATCGAGACGACAGGAAGTTCCAAAGACGGTCAACGAATCAGGTTTTTTTCGAAGGTAACCGATTCCAGAACGGAATCGACATAGAAATAGTGCTCTAAATGGAAGGGCGCAAAGACCAATTCCACCTCGGTCGGCGTGAATTCGGGCATCTCCCCTCGACTGCCGGCCAGACGACCGAGTTCGGCCCTGTAAACGGCAATATTGGCCAGAACCCGGGCCTCCGCGAGACTCAGATTAACTGGCGCATATCTGGCGTCAAAAGCCTCAGCCACCTGCGTAGGTATCTGGGGCATGGCGGCAGACATCCGCTTGGAAAGGCGGAACACGGCTTCAAAGTTGGTGGTCCGGAAGGCCGGAATAACGAGGCGGTCGGAACGGTATATCCCCCCGAACAGCATCTTAAGCTTATCGGCCTCTTCCTCAGGCATACGCAACGACCAAAACGGCATAAGCCGATCGTCTGTGCCGCCTTCGGCGGTCCTTATAACGTTTAGCGGGATAGAATTGGCCTCGAGGTTAATGAATTGCTGGCAGTTTTCGCATATGTAGATTAGCGATTGCTCAGAGGGAAGGTCCTCGCCACAATTGGGACAGCGATGGAACTCGATACCCAGTTCGCCGAACTCCAGTTGCGGGGCAACTGCCTCGGAGGATATGTCTGGCGGCGATAGCTGTTCGATATGATTGAGCAAGCGACCGGTAACGCCATCGACGACAAAGCGGCTGTAATCATTACCGGCATAACTCTCAACGATCAGGTAAGGAAAGTAAACCAGCGAAGCCACCGGGCGATACAATTCCGTAAGATTGCTGCCAAAGGCTGCAACTTCCATATTGTTCAGGGAATTGATTTTCTTCCTGACATCATCCAGGGCAGCCGGCCAGGTCTTCAAGACTTCCAGGGAGTCATAGTCCTCCTGGGTATTGGCCACCGTGTACGGTAGGAGCTTGATATAGCCAGCCCTCATACCTATCGAATCGGGGACACCCTCGAAGTCAATTCCCGCGCGACAGGTGGTCATATAGGGACTGAGGCTGATATCGGTCTTCTGCTTTTCGTGGGAGATATCGGAATAGGGGTCGTCCTCCACCTCGATATCGATCGACTCCGAGCGATTTCGAACTTTGAGCATGACCGCATCGATTTTCCAGTAGGGATAATAAAGGTGCTTGAAATGCAGCCGGGAACCGGTCAGGGGCATATTGTGGCTCCTGAGGAAGCGGTCGATCTGAAAACGCGCCTCCCGCGGGGTTATCCGGGCCGCGGCCAGGTAGGCCGGGGGGATCTCGGGCATCATAACCCGGAGCGTCGAGGAACAGTGCTCACAGGTCATGACGAAGAAATCGGTATCGAGCCAGAGGTCTCCCCCGCAGCCCGGACAGCCAACGCCGATAGAGAAGCCGCTGGCGTTTTTTCTATTTGCTGTCTTCGTCGCCATCGTTCTTCACGGCCTTGCCACAGGAACCACAGAACTTCGAACCGGGGATGGTCTCCGCAGAGCAATGCGGGCAGTACGTCTTGGCATCGAGCTTATGGCCACATTCCATGCAGAACCGGGCCTCGGTAGGCAGATCGTGATTACAGAACGGACACTTGTTCTGGGTAATCATCTGGTGCCCGCATCGGTAACAAAATCGCGACTGCTCGGGCGTGTCGGCGTGGCACTTGGGACACGTGACAGTGGCCACGGACTCCCGTTTGAGGTCCTGCTGCTCGGGGCTGAACCCATCTTTCTGATCTGCATACATCGGAAGTGAAGGAATATTCCAGTAGATCTCAAAGAAATCGGTCGCTTTTTTGTAGTCGCGTTGTTCGTTATAGTAGAC
>CAZVUZ010000021.1:0-21695 GCA_964630485.1 uncultured Ignavibacteriales bacterium | reverse complement strand
GCTGAACACCTTTGACATCATGCCCGGCATCATCAGGCCCACCCCGGCCGCCATGCCCATACCGGAACCGGTTGCCGCCGCTCCCCCGGGCACTCCGAGCCCCTTGGCCATTTCGAATTTAAGGAACTTATCGAGGTCGCCAACCGCTTCGAGCCCCGAACGCTGGTCGATGAGCTTGGATACCTCGTCTGGTGGCGTTATCGATGAGATGAAAAAATCTACTAACTGCAAACCGTATTTTTCGAACTCGTTGGCGACAATACCCTTGAATTGCTCGGCCAGCTCGGTGTAAATTGCCGGCAGATCGAGAATGGTTTCAAGACTCTCGCCCAGCAAGTCATTGAGGCGGGCAATGATAACATCGCGCAGGTAATCCTGTATTTCCGCCGTCGTATAGCGAGCCTGGCGGCCGACGATAGAATTCAAAAACAGCGGCGGCTCGACGATTTTCATGGTAAAAGTGCCGTGTCCGCGGAGCCGGATGAGGCCGAGTTTGGAGTCGCGGAAGGTGACCGGGTGTCTCGTCCCCCACTTCAGGCTGGTGAACACCTTTTCATTGACGAAATACACTTCCGCCCTGAAGGGCGAGTTAAAGCCGAAAGGAAACGCCAGCAGACGGGTGAGAATCGGCAGGTTCAGAGTCGATAGCGTATGCCGCCCGGTTGAAAAGGTATCGGCCACATGACCATCCTTGAAAAACATCGCCGTCTGGCTGTCGCGGACGATGAGCTGTGCCCCGAGCTTGAAATCGGCGCTACCCTCCTGAGGGATTCGATGGATCATCTCGTCGCCGGACGGATTCATCCATTCGATCACTTCAATCATAATGCCCATAGAATCACTCCTGATATTTTCGAGGTCTTTCTATCCGTTTTCGTCAAATCCGTCCCATTCCTTGAATCGCAAACGAGGCCTTTCGGGTATACACCCATAAGAGACCCCGCTTGAAGGACCATTGGCTCCGCGATAAAAAGCCGCTCGGAAATTAAGGATTGACTCTTTGTTGGGCTCAGGTTATATAGATTTACCGGTAGTAAATGAAGGGACGACAAGCGCATGAGTATCAGAAAGTTTTTGCCGTTGCTGGCAATGGCCGCCCTGGCCCTGGGTCTCATCCATATCAGCTGTGATGAACTGGTAACGGAAAACAACTATATTACCCAATATGACTCGACCACGGGTGAGGTGTGTGTTACATGCCACACCGACGACGACAACCGCTACTTACGCCCCACAGGCCAATGGGAGAATTCGGCTCATGCCGATGACCACCTGCTCCAGACAATAGTGGACATCAACGGCTCCGACGCCGATGTAGCCAGTTGCGGCCCGCAATGCCATACGCACGAAGGCTATATCAAGTACATCGATCAGGGCGTGATCCAGGCCGTGACAGCGCCCAACGTGATCGGGTGTTTCACCTGCCATGAGCCCCATACCGGTGACTTCGGCACCTGGTCCGACAGGACCCTCCGAGGTGACGAGGAATTCATTCTCTTGCAGGGGCCGCGGGTTTACGGCGACCAGGGGGCGTCGACAATATGCGCCCAATGCCACCAGGCTCTCGAGGCGCACCCGGATACGACCTTGCCGACGGTCACCCTTACCTGGAATTTTGGGCCCCACTACAGCGGGCAAGCCGATGTCATGATCGGCGTCGGCGGCTACCTGTTTACCGATACGCTGATTGAAAACAGCCACGACAGCATCCCGGACGGATGCTTCGGGTGCCATTACGGCACCGGACAGGGGTATAATTTTGGACAGCACACGTTCCGCCTCGAAAACGATTTTACGGAACAGCAATACCTGGCGAACTGCGAGGGAAGCGGCTGCCACTCCAGCGGCGCCAGCCTGGATAACCTGTACGATTACGTCAAATACGATTCCCTGGAAATATTCGCGGACAGTCTCGAAACCCTGCTCAAAAACTGGGACTACCTCGACCCTGAAGATGATTCCGGCCTGGCCATCAATGTCGGCGCCCGCATGGAAAACGACCTGGCCCAGATCCTTTACAACTACCTGCTATACCGTATGGACGGCTCCCGTGGGGTACATAACCCGGCCTACATGCGCGAGTTGCTGCGCCAGTCCGTCGAGAACTGGAAGGGCGTCCCGCCGATAGCGCGTATCGGCGTGTCAACCGACGGCGGCTGTGCCCCGCTGACGGTTACATTCTATGACTCCTCTCTCGCCTCGCAGGGCATCGTCCAGCGGGAGTGGCTCATTGAGGACAGCACTATTTATGATGAGGTCACGGTTACCTGGGATTTCAACGAACCGGGCAATTATATGGCGCGGCTTATAGTCGTGGACCTCAACGGCACGGCCGACACCGCGGACGTCACCGGCGCCGTGGCGTTTTTCGGTGCCGATACTACTCGAGGCTTCGCGCCACTGGCGATCACCTTCACGGATTCGTCCGATTGCACCGACCTTGCCTCCACCTGGATATGGGATTTCGCCGACGGCGATTCCGCCTTCGTGCAGGGGCCGGTCACGCACATCTTCGACACTACCGGAAGCTTCCTGGTAACTCTGGAAGTCGACAACGGTATCAGTTCCGACACCTACACCCGAACAGTTCTGACCACCGGCCCCGAGGCCAATTTCACTGTGGACAGGACCTTCGGGTTTGCCGATCTCGACATTACTTTCACCGACTTTAGCCAGCCGGACAGCACCATCGAAATGCGCATCTGGCACTTCGGTGACGGCGACTCGCTCCGCACCACCGACACCAGCGTCATCCACACCTACACCTCACCCGGCATGTACGATGTCGCCTACCGTTGCAGCAGCCGCTACGGCGAGGACAGCTACCTGGCCCAGGAGTTGATCCAGGTGTTCCAGACGGTGGCCATATTCTCTTCCGATATTCGTGACGGCTGTGCCCCCCTCGACATCTGGTTCTACAACCAAACCATCGGCGATGTTGATTCGGTCATGTGGGCCTTCGGCGACGGCGACACGGTATTCGTGAGCGATCCTCTCGCCCTTGATTCGGCGTCGCACACCTATGACAGCGTCGGCCTGTTCACTGTCACTCTGGTCGCCTTCAGTGGCGACTTCCAGGATGAATCGGTGCGTGGCGGATACGTTAACGTTACCGGGCCATCTCCCGTATTCGAGATGCTCGTGATTGACACCACCGTCACCCCGCCCGATACGGCCGGCTACGTCGATGACAACAGCATCGTCTGCGCCCTCCAGCAGGTGGTCAGCTTCCTGCCCGATACCTCCTGCGCCATCGATTCCAGCATGTGGGTGTTCGGCGGCTATGCCGACGAGACGGTCGATACGGTCTATGGCCTGTATACCTCGCGCACCTTCCCCGACGAGGGGATTTACGATGTGATGCACTGGGCCGGCAACCAGTATGGCGCCGACAGCACCACCACTTCGGTCCTCGTGACCAAGGTGGATGCCTCCATCAGCGTCCTCAGTTCCAACCAGGGCTGTGCCCCGCTGACGGTTGACCTCCAGAATCCCGGCTCGGGCTGTGACATTTACGAATGGATCTGGGATTACGGCGACGGCGCGGTGGAGACCATCACCGACACCAATATCACGACACATATTTATGAGCTGTCCGGCACCTTTGAAGCCACCCTGATCGTGACCGGTACCGGGGGCATCGCCGACACCTCCGAACCCGCCACGATATCCGTTACCGGCGTCGAAGCGGAATTCTTCCCCGTTGAAGACTCGGTCTGCGCCGGAGTTCCGGCTGAATTCACGACCGTGACCGAGTGCTCCGTAGACAACTGGACCCTGATCTGGGACTTCGGCGACGGTGATCCGAGTCCTGATGATAGTATCGTCGTTAACGACACCATAACCGTGGAGCACATCTTTGAGGATGGCGGTGAATTCGAGGTCACCCTTGAGGCCCGTTCCGAGAACGACACGGCGACGTTTGTCGATACTATCACTGTCGTGGATGCAGCCCCGGTGGCCAACTTCACCATGCTTCCACCGGACACCGTCGTTGCGGGTCGGTCAGTGGCATTCACGGATGCCTCTGAGAACGGCAACTACTGGAAGTGGGATTTCGCCTTCGACAACAATACCATTGATATGACGCATGACGGGAGAATACCTAGTTTCCAGTACTACTACGAACCCGGCACCTACTACATCGTTTACACGGTAGGCAACGCATGCAGTGAGGACTCCAAGAAGGACACGCTGGTTGTAATCCCCAGTACTGCTCCGAGGAATCAGAGTAGTACTACTGGTAAGTGATTATTGGATACCGCAAACAAGAAAGGCCCGCCGGGAGAACCGACGGGCCTTTTGTTATTCGTGACAGACGCATGCCTGCCCATTGATAGGGAACTGCTCTACTTGCCCAGTTCCTGCTTGAATTTCGCGGTCAGCGCCGGGACGATTTCGAGAGCATCGCCGACGATTCCGTAATTGGCGATATTGAAGATCGGGGCGTCTTTGTCCTTGTTAACGGCGACAATCGTGCCCGAGGAACGCATCCCGACGATGTGCTGAATGGCGCCCGAGATAGCCACCGCAATGTATAGTTTGGGATTGACGGTTTTGCCGGTTTGCCCCACCTGCTGGGAATACGGCGCCCAGCCGGCGTCAACGATGGCGCGCGATGCGCCCACGGCCGCTCCCATAGCCTCGGCAAGCTCGGCGATCATGGGAAGGTTCTCCGGACCCTTCATACCGCGGCCGGCCGAGACAATCACGTCCGCCTCGGTCAGGTTGACGGCACCGCCGGATTCGGACTTGCTCTCGGCCACTTTCATCCCGGCCTCAAGAGCCGACGCCTCGGCCACCTCCGCCATCACTTCGCCCGCACCGTCCTTCGACTCCGGGAACACTTTGCCGCGCACGGTCACGAAAAACGTGCCGTCACCGTTTTTCACGACCTGTGACAGAACCGAACCGCCATAATTGGGGCGGGTAACCACGACCTTGTCGCCGTCAAGAGCAACGGCGGTGGCGTCGGAGGCCATGATGCCGCCGTTTTGAGCGGCCAGGCGGCTTACCAGGGCAGAGCCGTAGAAAGATGACGGTCCCAGCACGAGATCGGGTGAGTACTTCTCAATTATGCCTGAAATCACTTTGGCATATACTTCGTCATTGAAATCCTTGAGCGCCTCGTGGGAAACCGCCAGGACCTTGCCGCCGCCGCGACCGGCGAGATCGTTGGCCATGGCTTCGGCATTCTCGGCGAGCACCAGCGTCATGACTTCGCCGCCCAGGGATTTGGCCACTTCGATCAACTCGAAAGAGGCCGGTACAAGATTGCCATTCTTCTGGAGAGCAATTGTCAGTGTCTTCATCTTGGCACCTATTTATGATATCAAATCATTATTCTCTAAACACGGCCATCAATATATAATCGCCGGGCGCAACGGGCAACCCTTTTGGTCAGGGTCACAGGCCGAATTTCCCGGAAATATGCCTCAGGAATGAATCTGCTAGGAGACTACGCCACGCTCGGCGCAGTAGTTATCCAGCACCTGCCGGATGTCCTCCATGACATTGACCTGGAAGAGCTTCGGGCGCAAATCGGTCGCCCCGGGAAAACCCCGCACATACCAACCGAGATAGCGACGCATCTTCTTAACACCCGTCACCTCGCCGTATTGCTCAATCACGAGTTCGGCGTGGCGTAAGGCCATTTTGATCTTCTCACTGATCCCCGGTTCCGCCGAGGAGACACCGGTTCTGAGGTAATCATCAATTAGCCTGAAAACAAAGGGATTGCCCATCGAAGCGCGGCCGATCATAACGGCGTCGCAACCCGTTTCGTCAAGCATCCTCCGGGCATCGTCGGGTGTCCGAACGTCGCCGTTGCCCACGACGGGGATCTCGACCGCTTCCTTCAGGTCCCTGATCGCCGTCCAGTCAGCCTTCCCGGAATAAGCTCCCGACCGGCTGCGGGCGTGGAGTATGAGCGCCGCCGCGCCGGCTTCCTGGGCAATTTTCCCAGCCTCTTTAAATACGGGAAGGCTATTATCCCAGCCGGTGCGCATCTTGACTGTAACCGGCAGACCTTCGGCTCCGGCCACAACGGCCTCGACAATCGCCCGCGTTAATCCCAGGTCCTTCAACACCGCCGCGCCGCCGTTTTTGTTAACCACCTTGCGGACCGGACAACCGAAATTTATATCTATTATATCCGGTTGAAACTCGGAGGCGGTAATCCGGGCCGCAGAACCCATAACCTCGGGGTTGGCGCCAAACAATTGTATGGCTATCGGCCGCTCGTCTTGCTGGAAGGTCATCATCTCCAGAGTCCGCTTCTGGTGGCGTATAACTCCTTCTGACGAAACCATTTCCGTGACAACCAGGGAGGCCCCGGATTCCAGCGCCAGGACTCGAAAAGGCCGGTTTGAAACACCGGCCAGGGGCGCCGCCAGAACTTGCCCCCGAAGCTTCAGATTTCCAATCACCATGCCGACAATATAAGCATACCATTAACGGTCAACAAGAGCTTGTGCACCATAAGCTTGTATTGGATTGCGAGAGAAGGAAATAAGGATGCCACGAGGCGGTTGGCTTTATAAAGATTCTGAAAGGGCGTACTCATGCCGGAAATTAGTGTAAAGTATGAAGACAAACTGATCGAGAGAATCGTCACCGAAAAGAAACGGATCAGTATCGGCCGCACCAACGACAACGACATAGTTCTCGAAAACCGCGGTGTGTCAAGAAAACACGCCCTGATCGAATTCAATGACAATGCGGCGGTCGTCATCGACAATGAATCGCTTAACGGAACCTTCGTCAACAATCGCAAGATCAGCGAAGAGGTCCTGCGCGACGCTGATGTAATCACCATCGGCAAGTACTCGCTCGTATACAAGACCGAGACGAGCCAGCAGTCGGACGGTGGGGCCGGCTTCGACGGAACCATGGTCCTGAATACGAAACAGCAGAAGAAACTGCTCGAGAATGACCGTATCGAGAAGAAAATAGTCGAGAAATACGGTGGATCCGTCCTGCTGGGAATGGAGAACGCCGGTTTCGCGGAATTCAGAATTGAACGCGACGTTACCACCATGGGCAAGGCGAAATTCGTGCATGTTCGCGCCAAGGGGTTCTGGCTGTCTGGCATTCAGGCCAAAATCGTCAAGGAGCGGCACGGCTACAACCTGGTCAATCTTGGCAAGCAGGGCAAAACCCTGTTAAACGGCGAACCCGTTGAAACCGCCGTCCTGAAAAACGGCGACCTCATCACTATTGGAAAGAGCACCTACAAGTTTGTTGAGGGAACTAGCGAATGAAGCATGCCTTGATATCAGACATCCACGGGAACCTGGAGGCATTGACGGCCGTCCTGCGACACATCGACGATCAAGGGGTGGATTTGATCCATTGTCTCGGCGATGTCGTCGGTTACGGGTCCGATCCGTCGGCCTGCCTTGAGCTGGTCAACCGACACTGTGACACCAAGCTGATGGGCAATCACGAATTCACGGCTCTCGGTCTGCAGTCAGCGGAGATGTTCACCGATGCCGCCCGCGAGGCGGTGGAATGGACCAGACAACAGCTATCGGACAGGGAACTGACTATCCTTGCCGATTTTGCCCTCGACCGTGTCCTCGACGATATGTACATGGTTCACGCTTCGGCATATGAACCGGATCACTGGCACTACATATTCACGGCCCAGGAGGCCGCCCTCGCTTTCGAGTGCCTGAAACAGAAAATCTGCTTCTGCGGGCATTCGCACATTCCGGCCATCATCAGAGAAGTTCCAAACGGTCCCCCGCGCTCCTGCGCCGGGCACGACTTCCTTCCCGACCGAGAGAACCGATATCTTGTGAACGTGGGTTCGGTGGGACAGCCCCGCGATAACGACCCGCGAGCATGCTATATGATATTCGACGATAGTGAATATGAAGTGTTTCTAAACCGCGTAGAATACGACATCTCCTCCACCCAGAGGAAAATGACAGAGGCCCGTCTCCCTGAAACCCTTATCAGCCGGTTGGCGGCGGGACACTGAGGAACATTATGAGCAGGTATTCATCTTACATACTCTTTTTGCTGATCTCCGTCTTCGTGGTCATTCTCTATGTGAATGACTTCGGCCCCCTCGGAACATTACAGCAATCCATCGACGACTTCCTGATCCGGGCAACCACGCCCGATGGTACCCGACCCAACATAGCCGTGGTAACCATCGACGGTCCGTCGCAGGATGTCCACGGCAGTTGGCCCTGGAATTATGACCTGATCGCAGATCTGCTGGCCGCAACGGCTATCGCCGAGCCAAAGGCGATGCTAGTGGAGCTGGACCTGGGAGAAAGCGCCGCTCAGGATTCCGCCGGATACACCGCTATCCTGGCCGGACAGCTGAGTTGGATGGACAACGTTGTTTTACCCTTCGATATCGCCCTGGCCACATATCGCAGTAACAAGACCAACAATCCCGATTACCTGTTTAACAACTCCCTTGTCGTCAATAATCCTCTCGGGCTGATGGATGAAGAATCCAGCCTGCTGGCCCGCAAGGTGTTCCTGCCGGCGCAGAAACTTCTCGAAGCCCAGCCGCGCCTCGGCTTCAACTATACCATGCCCGACGAGGATCACACCCTGAGGCATCAGGCCCTGACCGTATTCCATGAGGGTTATTACTATCCTTCAGTCTCGCTCATCGCCGCCGCGGCCTACCTGGGCGTTCCCACTAATGACATCGAAGTTATCGAGGGTGAACAGATCCTGCTGGGAGGCAAGCGTCAAATCCCAATAAACGATCATGGTGAATACCTGGTAACCAGTCTGTCGACAAACTCCTTTGTCACTTTCTCGGCATCGGACGTCCTCAGCGAGGACTTCGATCGCAATCAGCTAAAGGGAAAGTTCGTATTGATCGCCGTTAACGATCCTTTCATTACCGAGACTTTCCGGACCAATATCGAGGAAGCAACGCCGCGATATGTCGTAAAGGCCAGTGTCATCGAGAACATTATCAACCAGAACATGCTGACCGTCCGGAATGGGCAGGCCGGTGTCGACATGATTATACTCTTCCTTCTTGGTGGCATATTCGCATTTTTCCTGCCCCAGATATCTCGCCTCTACCGCCTGGTAGTCCTGCTTGGCGCCCTGATTATAGTGGCCAACTTCAATTTCTTTATGGTTAGCTCGTTTCACATTATCGTGGCCACGGTATATCTCTACCTCGAACTCTTCCTGTTTATTTTCGCGGCCTTCATGCTTGACTCATCGCTGCTGAGCGGTGAAAAGGAAGCCACGGCGGTGAAAAGCAGTTCCCGTAAACTGCCGAAGGTCGAAGTGGCGAAAAAGTCGCCCGCCGAGTCCGCCCCGTCGGCTGTCGAACCGGATGAGATCCCGGTGCGAACAATATCAACTGGGGATGGCGATCAAAACGAGATTGAGACAAAAGCCCTGGGGTTCGACGAGGATCCGTTCGACCACCAGGCTATAAATATTGACGGGCAGATGGACGGCACCGCCGCCACACCCGACACAGGTGATGCGGATGAGTCCCGGACGACCGGCTTCGACTCCGATAACCCGAAGTCACCGTATGCGGAACCGATATCGGCCGAAGGCGGGCGGGCTGAAGAGCCTCAGTGCGAAATCGATCAGCCGGTCGCATCAGGGCCGCCTGCCGGTGAGCCGGAGACCAGGATACCGGTTGATTCCAACGGCGTCACGATGGACTCCAATGGAATGATGGTGGACTCCAACGGCGCCCCGCTTTCAATGCATGGCGGAAACCTGAAAAACCTCGGACGCTACCAGGTTACGGGAGTTGTCGGCAAGGGCGCCATGGGCCTCGTATACAAGGGTATCGACCCGGCCATCAACCGCCCTGTCGCTCTCAAGACCATTCGCCTGGACTTCGTCAACGATCCCGAGGAGATGGCCGAGCTCAAGGAGAGGCTCTCCCGCGAAGCACAGGCGGCTGGTAAGATGTCCCACCCGAATATCGTTACCATCTACGATTTCGGCTCCGAGGGTCACCTGCAATATATAGCCATGGAATATCTCGAGGGTCAGACTCTTGAAGACGTCATAAAGAAAAAGGCTAAGATCAACTACCGCATCCTGTCCCAGATCGTCATGCAAATTTGTTCCGCCCTTGAGTATGCCCACGACCAGGGCATCGTGCACCGCGACATCAAACCGGCCAATATCATGATCCTCAAGGACTATCGCGTGAAGGTCATGGATTACGGCATCGCTCGCGTCGATTCGACCTCAATGACCAAAACCGGTATCGCCATGGGTACGCCCAACTACATCTCGCCGGAGCAACTCCGCGGTCAACCGACCGACCGGCGGGCCGACCTGTTCTCGCTGGGAGTGGTTATGTACGAACTGCTTCTGGGCAAGAGACCGTTCAAGGGCGAGAACATAACGTCGCTGATTTATGCCATTCTCAACCACGAACCGCAGAAACCTTCGAACGTGAATCCGCAGATACCACTGCTGTTCGATCACATTATTACCAAGGCCCTCAAAAAGAACCCGAAGGAAAGATATCAGAAGGCCTCGGAGGTTATGGCCGACATGGCCGACTTCGTGGAGGCTTTCGCACCCAGGCGATAGGCAGCGAAATCTGATTAGATAACCGGCAGGGGCCGTCGTTCATCGAGCGACGGCCTTTGCTTTTATATTTCAGAATGAAGTGCGGAACGATCCGGTTGGAGCCAACGGCCACCGTTCTGACGGCTTATTAATGAGGAACGATTTGGGGTATAATCGTGCGGCGAGAGAGAACAATCACTCTTCAGGATCGTCGTTCTGCGTAAGGATATTCTCCGCCAGCGACATAGCCACTCCGGAAAGCATCACCTCAACTCCGAGCTGCGTGAAATCGGAGGATATCAGTTCCCGGCTGATAGCCGCATACGACGAACAGGCCGCCCCGACTTCGACCACGAGACCGGAGAGACGGGCCTGGTTTTCGGCCACGAAAGTGACCTCGCCAAGTTCCTCCGACACGACATAACCGGTGCAGTTGTGCAGTTGCAGGTGAGAGTTGCCGGTGTAGACAACCACCAGCATTCCCCGGGTCTTGCCGAGGGTGGTTTCCGGATAAATCTGCAGTACGAGGGTGCGTTTTTCTTCCTTGTTAACCACCTTGATACGGAAGTTATCGGTCTCAAAGGTGCAGGATTCGGCACCCAGCACGGTGGCGATTTTGTCGGCATCGCCTTGCTTGAAGTTGTTATTCATACTCTTTGAGTCGTCCATGACCTGCTACTCGCCCTTTTTGCCCTCATCCGTCGATTTGTCGTCGGGTTTGCTTTCCGGCTTTTCGTCAAGCGAACCCTTGAGTTCGCTCGTGGTGTCTTTGACGGCCTTCTTGAACTCACGTATTCCCTTGCCCAGCCCGGAGGCTATCTCCGGCAACCGCTTGGCGCCAAACAACAGCAACACCGCCAGAAAAATCAGTAATAACTCAACGGGACCCAAGCCGAACATCATTCACCTCGCAGCCAGGCGTTCATATTTTATAGATACCACCACCGGAAATATATTATTACCAGCAATAGTATGAGCACCGACATAAAGTTAATCTTTAACGTCAGACCAATTGTAAACGAAACCGCGTAGAAGTCAACCTTCATCGTGTCAAAACCGACTTCGATAGATTTCGTAAAGACGGTCTTGGCCGCCCCCGGCGGCAGGAAGGTGCCGATGATGTCACCGATCAACCCGCCGACGACAGCCCCGAGTATCAGGGCTATGATAATGAATGTCAATTCCCTTGACTTCAATTTTCCCCCACTCCAACGCCCGCACCGCAAGCCGAGCGGACCGATTCAAAAACTCTTAATCCGTCAACCGATCCGAGAATTTCCTCAACGGCCCTTTCAGGATGGGGCATCATTCCCAGAACATTACCTTCCACGTTGGTAATACCGGCGATATTCTTAACCGAGCCATTAGGATTGGCCTCCTCGTTGATCTGGCCCTCGCGATCAGCATACCTGAACACCACCTGCCCCCGCTCTTCAAGCCTATCGACTTCCTTGCTGTCAAAATAGAAATTGCCCTCACCATGAGCAATGGGGATCTTCAGGATCTGGCCGGGCTGACACTCGTTGGTAAACCGGGTTGTCGCGTTTTCCGTTTTCAGGTATACGAATCGGCATCGAAACCGCAGATGGCGGTTGCGCATAAGCGCCCCCGGGAGCAAACCACACTCGGTCAGAACCTGGAAGCCGTTGCATATACCCATCACCATCCCGCCCGATTTGGCGAAGGCGATTATCTTTTCCATAATGGGCGAGAAGCGCGCAATGGCACCTGCCCTCAGATAGTCGCCGTAGGAGAAACCTCCGGGCAATATTATCAGGTCACAGTTCTTCAAGTCAGTTGACTTGTGCCAGAGGAATTCGGCCTCTTCTTTCAAGACCTGGCTGACGGCGGCATAAGAATCGTAGTCGCAATTGGATCCGGGAAACGTGACTACGCCGATTTTCATTTTTACTTCTCCACCGAGAAATTCTCGATTACGGGATTCGACAGGAGCTTGGTGCAAACCTCGTCGATTTTTCTGTCTATATCCTCACTGCCGGCCTGTATTTCCAGCTCGAAGAATTTCCCCGAGCGCACCGAGACAAAGTCGCTGTACCCCATCTGGTTGAGCGCCTTGTGTATCGTCACGCCCTGCGGATCCAGAACACCGTCCTTGAGCCGCACATAAACAACAGCCTTCTTATTGTCACTCATAATCCGTCTATTCCCTGTCAGTTTTTCGTCTTCGGTGGGGACGTCCGGTGACTACGCGCCCGACCCCCTTACTGAAGAGCCGATAGAATTCCCTGACCATCCCGAACAATATATAGCATGCAAAAATCGGAAACAACAACAGTCTCGGCTGAAAAATGGCCGCGACCGCCGCCAGCAATAACACCCCGAGCTTGATGCGATTGCCGCGCGTGCTGAAATTCTCCGGCATATACAAATATTCCACCTGCGAGACCATCAGAAACGCAAAGAGGATGATCATAGAAATCAGGACCTGACCGTAGCGGAGTTCATCAAAGAGATAGTATGAGAAGATAACGTAGGCAACCAGGGTAACCGCGGCCGCCGGCACCGGGAGCCCCACGAAGTCCTTCTTCTCTTCTGTGTCGGCCAGGAGGTTAAAACGAGCCAACCGGTAAGATGCGGCCATGATGTAGACGACCGAGATCAGCCAGCCCCATTTCCCGAGCGAACTGAGTTTGATCACATGCACCATAACCGCCGGCGCGACCCCAAAGGACAGGAAATCGGCCAGTGAGTCGAGTTCCACGCCGAATTGCGAAGTGCCCCCCGACAGACGGGCAATTTTCCCGTCCATGGCGTCGAGAAAACCGGCCAAAATAATCAGCCAGCAGGCGGTGGTTATATTGCCTTCAAAGGCAGACAGAATGGACAAAAAGCCGCAAACGACATTGCCCATCGTAAATGTCCCAGGGAAGATCCCTCTATAGCTCGACATTTTTCTCCCCGGTCGTTTCGGAGTTCTTGACTTCAGTCACGTTCCCGGGCAGATAGCCCATCACTGTCCGGGCACCCTTGACCTTATCCCCCGCTTTGACGTCGATGCGGCTCGCGATCGGCACGAAAAGCTCGGTCCGGGAACCATAGCGAATCAGTCCCATGTGGTCGCCGGCGGCAACCGAGTCGCCTTTGCTCAGAGTGCAAACGACCCGCCGGGCAATGATCCCGGCAATCTGCTTGACGACCAGGCGGTGGCCACCGGAAGAGAGGATACCTATCTCCGTACGCTCATTGTCGGTGGAGGCTTTGTCGGCAAAGGCGGGAAAGAACTTCCCCGGACAGTAGTCAACGAACTCCACCACGCCATCGGCCGGGACCCGATTAATGTGCACGTCCAGGACCGAGAGGAAAATCGATATTTTCCAGACTTCCCCGCCGATATACTCATGATCGGAAATCCTATCGACGCTCAGGATCTTGCCGTCGGCGGGCGCTACCAGGATGTTCGGGGCCGGTTCGAAAGTGCGGTGGGGATCACGCATAAAGAACGTCGTGAAGACGGTCAGCAACGAGAAAATGGCCGTAAAGATCAATAAGACAAGGCTGTCCCACTTCACGGCCGCCCACAGGAAAATGAGCGACAACACCAGACCGATCAGAATCAGAGGTATTCCCTCGCGAGCAATCACTTGCCAAACACCCTCTTAAAGATTTTGTCCACGTTCTTCGTGTAATAACTCAGTTCAAAACAACTGTCGATTTCCGCCTCACTGAGGTACTGGCGGATATCCGGATCGTGTTTTACCAGGTCGCGGAAATTACCCAGACCTTCGGACGCCGCCAGACCGTGACGCTGGACCATCCGGTAGGCCTTGTCACGCGATCCGACCGGCCCGGTCAGTTTCAGCAACAGCCGCTGCGAAAAGACCACGCCGCCGCGCCAGTAAATGTTCTCCAGCATGCGTTTGTCGTTGACGACGAGCCCCTTAAGAACTTCTATAAACTTCTGCAAATCGTAGTCCATGATGACGGTGGCGTCGGGGATGATAACCCGTTCCACCGACGAGTGGGCGATATCGCGCTCGTGCCACAGCGGCACATTTTCCATGGCCGCCAGGGCATAACCCCTCAGGAGCCGGGCAATGCCGCTGATGCGTTCGGCCGTAATGGGGTTCTTCTTATGGGGCATTGCCGACGACCCTTTCTGCCCTTTGGTGAAACCCTCGGCCATCTCGCCGATTTCGGTTCGCTGGAGATTGCGAACCTCGGTGGCGAACTTCTCCATGGAGCTTCCCATGAGCGCCAGCGAGGTCAGGAATTCTGCGTGGCGATCGCGCTGGACAACCTGTGTCGAAACTTCGGCGACCCCCAGGCCCAGCTTCTTACACACGGCCGCCTCGATCTTCGGATCGAGATTGGCGAAGTTGCCGACGGCCCCGGAGATCTTGCCCACCGCCGCGCTTTTGGCCGCGCGTCGAAAGGTCTCCCGGCGACGAGTCAACTCGGTATACCAGACGGCGAATTTCAGCCCGACCGTAGTCGGTTCGGCCAGCACGCCGTGCGTGCGCCCCATGCAGGGTGTCATCTTGTACTTCTTCGCCAGCCCCTTGATCAACCTCAGAGCCACCCCAACCTTCTTGTCGATGATGGCGGCGGCACGCTTGATATTGAGCGACAGCGCCGTATCAAGCATATCCGAGGAGGTCATGCCAAAATGAAGGTACTTGGCTTCTTCGCCGACGTACTCCGAAACCGAGGTCAAAAAGGCGATCACGTCGTGGTTGACTTCCAGCTCGATCTCATTGATGCGGTCAACGTCGAAATCGGCCTTCTTTTCGATCACTTTTACGGCTTGGGCGGGAATGATTTTGTAGCGAGCCATAGCTTTGGCCGCCTCGACCTCCACCTGCAGCCAGGCGCGGTATTTACTCTCGTCGGTCCAGACCGCACCCATTTCCGGCAATGTATAACGGCTAATCATCAGCCCTTCTGCGCCTTCTTGAAGTCAGCAATGAACTTCTCCAGACCGATATCGGTCAGGGGATGCTTAATGAGCTTGGTAATGACATCATAGGGCATCGTAATCACATCGGCGCCCATAAGAGCGGACTCGATCAAATGCATGGGGTGCCGCGCCGAGGCTACCAGGACCTCGGTGGTGTAATCGTAGTTGCGGTAAATGGTCACGATTTTCCCGATCAGGTCCATACCGTCGCTCGCGATATCATCCAGACGGCCGACAAACGGCGAGACGAAGGTGGCTCCCGCCTTGGCCACCAAAATTGCCTGGGCCGGCGAGAACACCAGCGTCGCATTGGTCATGATGCCCTTCTCGGTGAGGGTGCGAATAGCCTTCACACCTTCGAGGATAGTCGGTATTTTCACGACGATATTATCGGCGATCCTGGCCAGGATGTCGGCTTCCCTGATCATGCCGTCATAGTCCGTGGCCAGGACTTCTCCCGACACCGGCCCCGGCACCACCTTGCATATCTCGGCCAGCAACTCGTGATATGGCATGGATTCCCTGGCGGCCAGGGAGGGGTTGGTGGTGACGCCATCGAGAACGCCTATCGCGGCGGCGGCTTTGATCTCTTCCAAATTTGCGGTGTCGATGAAGAACTTCATCCTGTCGTCCCTTCTCAATATCCTACCGACACCAGATAAAGGCCCCGTGCCGGCGCTGTGAATACCACTCTTTCCTCTACAGAAGAGTGTATAATATCTTTGAACCGATCCAAAGTCAAGTTCCGCTTATTGCGATCCTGATCCATGGTACCCAGGTTGACCATCGCGCCGACCAGCGACCTCACCATATTGTGAAGAAAGCGGTTGCCCCGTATCTCGAAAACGAGTGTCTCCCCCATTCGATGCCAGCGGGCGTGCTCGATTGTGCAGCGGTTGTTGTCCTTCAGAGACGACACCACGCAAAAGGGGCTGAAATCATGATCGCCGACCACGATTTCGGCAGCCCGCCCGAGCAGATCGAAGTCAAGCGGCTGGGGGCTGGGCCAGTGAAGATTCCTGTAGACCGCGGAGACGCGGCGGCTGACCAGATACCGATAGCGCTTGTTTCGCGCACTGAACCGAGCATGAAAATCATCGTCGACCTCAATTGAAGCCGTTATCCGGATATCATCGTCGAGGTAGTAGTTGATGGCATCACGAAATCTCTCCGCCACAAGACGGTGCTCGACTTTGAAATTGGCCACCTGCCCCAGGGCATGCACACCGGCATCAGTGCGACCGGCCCCGATCAACTTTACGTCCTGCCCGGTCACCTTGCGGATGGCCTCGGTAATTTCACCCTGTATCGTCCTCTCCCCGGGTTGCCATTGCCAGCCGGCGTAAGCTGTCCCTTCATATTCTATTGTCAGCCGTACGTTCTTCACAGGGACACCTGCCGCGTCACTACGAACAGGGCCGCAATGGCCAGCATGGTCGCGGTCGCGAAAAACCACTCATTGGCCCCGAACCGCGACTGCGTGTAAAACGTGCGCGAGGCGCTGTAGCGATAGCCACGGGCCTCAATGGCCAAAGCCAGTTCATCGGCCCGCTGAATGGCGGCGACGATTACCGGAATAATAATGAATGAAGTCTTCTTGACCCGGGCCGGCAAGGATCCGGAAAAATCCACGCCGCGAATAATCTGGGCATTGCGAATCGCCGAAAACTCCTCATAGAGGATGGGGATGAACCTTATCGCCATGAAAATGATCATGCCCAATTCCTGCACCGGTATCCGCAAAGCCTTCAGCGGCCTGAGCATCTTTGTAAAGGCTTCGGCCAATTCCGAGGGCGAGCTGGTGAGAGTCACGAGAAAGGCAATCGAGACGAATAGGATCAGGCGCAGGGAGTAAAAGCCGGCCATCTCAAGGGCTCCGCGGGTAATAGTCCAGCCAAAAACGGTCAGGATAACGACGCTGTCACGCTGTGAAAACACGATGTGATACAGAGCCGTTATCAGCACCAGGATCAGGACGGGCCTGAAATTCCTCAGTAATGTTCCGAGTCCTATACCGGCCTGAAGGAGAGAAACCACGAGAGCGGCCATTATGACGGTATAGAAGGTGAAGGAATGCGTGGCCAGAGACAGCACCAGGACCAGCGTAACGGGCAATATCTTGGAACGAGCATCAAGCCTATGCAAAAACGAACCGAGCGGGCGATACTGGCCAAGTAATACGGGAGCGCCTTGAAACATGATTTCGCGATACCTTTTTAAGGAATATAACGGAAAGTCATCACCGAATCAAAGAGTTCGATCCTTTTTCACGGGCGGCTGTTTGATCAACTGCTGCAGAGGACAGTCGGCGCACTTTTTCTTCTTGCGACGGGCCAGCACCGCCCGCCGGACAAGATAACCCGCCGCCGCAATAACGGCCGCAATCGTGAGTATTTCCTGCCAATAAGTCTCCATCAGAACCCCGCTCGGCTGAAAATCTGAAAAACCGTAAACGCCGAGACATAAGCCAGAACCGTCATGTAGGTAAAGACGAAAGCCGGGTAGCGCCAGGAACCGGTTTCCTGTTTGATGGTCACCAGCGTGGCCCCGCATTGACAGCACAGGGCAAAGAAAACCATTATGGATAGTGAAACAGCCACCGTGAAAACGGGCGCACCTTTCCTGGCCCCGCTATCCCAGGTCGCCGCACGCATCTTGGATACGAGGCTGGAAGACTCCTCATCGACCTCGGTACCCAGATTGTAGATGGTCCCGAGGGTCGCGATTATCACCTCGCGCGCGGGGAAAGCCGACAGGACCGACATGGTAATGCGCCAATCCCAGCCCAGGGGAACAAACACTGGCTCCAGGGTTCGTCCGAATCGCCCGAGGTACGACTCCCGGATCATCGCTCCCGCCCGGCGATTGCTGATCACCGCCATCCTGGTTTCCCGCTCAATTTGCAGCATTCTCAACTCACGGGCGGCCTCGGCCAGATCGGGATCCAGAACCCCGCCATCGGCGCCAGTCAGCGTAATTGCCCGGATCTCGTCAGCGGTTTCACCGCCGGCAAGCTGTCCCATGAGACCATCTGATGACATCTCCCGCGCCGAGGACAACTCGGCCAGACGGTCGCGGGCAACCTGTTCGGCAGGACCGTATTCAGCAGTGATCGCCCCGGCGGAGGCATCGAATTCCGCCACGACCTGCGGCGAGCGGGGGAAGTAACTGAGAGCCCAGATAATAACCGTGATGGCGAAAATGACGGTCCCGGCCCGTAATACGAACGACCTGGCCCGGTTGAGCACGCGAACAGCAACGCCCTTAAACGTAGGTATCTTGTATGACGGCATTTCCATTATAAAGGTCCCCTTCTCGGTCTTGAAAACGGTCTTCTGCAAGACGAAGGAGACGAGGACGGCGACGACAACACCCATGAGGTACAGAGCCGTCAGGACTATACCCTGCAAATTAATGAAGCCGATGTATTTGGTAGCCGGAATGAAAGCGGCAATCATGATCGCATAGACGGGCAGGCGGGCGGAACAGGGCATGAGGGGCGCCACCATGATGGTAATGAATCTTAACTTCCTGTCTTCGATGGTGCGTGTGGCCATTATTCCCGGAACGGAGCAGGCAAACGACGATAACATGGGGATGAAAGACTTCCCCGAGAGGCCACACCAGCGGAACATGCGATCCACCAGAAAAGCCGCCCGCGCCATATATCCCGAATCTTCCAGCAGGGCGATAAAAACGAAGAGGACAATAATCTGCGGCAGGAAGATAAGAACCGACCCCAAGCCCCCTACGACCCCGTCGGTGATCAGCGAGCGAAAAGGCCCCGGTTCCATCACGGAGCCGAGATAGCCTCCGATGAGCCCGAAGGCGCTGTCGATCAGATTCATAAAGGGCTCGGACCAGGAGAATACGGACTGGAAAACCACCGTCATCATCGCCACCAACAACAGCGGTCCCAATACCGGGTGCAATAAGTAACGATCCAGTTTCTCCGACCGGGTCTTGTACGGTGCACCGCTTTCTCTGACGGCCTCCCGATATATTTCCGACGCCCTCCCGGTGAGCCGCGTCGTTTCGGCCACGGAAAGCGATCCGAAGCGAGCCTTTATTCGCTGACGTCCATCCTTGAGAAGATTTGTCGGCGCCTCGGGGTCACAGCAATTGCCTGCCACCTCAGCAAGGAATTCCTTTTCTGCCGGACCTTTGAGATCGAATATTATTCGGAGATACTCGGCTCGGGTGCGGTAACCATCGCAACATTCTGTCAGGTGATCAATAAGGTTCTCGGTAAGATCGTCAAACCTGAGTTCCGGCGGGGTTATCGGCTCGCGGATGAGGCCGACGGCTGCTTCCTTGAGCCGATCGATGCCCTTCCCCTTGTTGCCCACCATCGGCACCACCGGGAAACCACCGATGGCCCGGGAAAGAGCTTCGGCATCTATGTTGATGCCCCGCTTGGCGACGATATCCGTCATGTTAAGGGCCACCACCACCGGGCAACCAACCTGCAGGACCTGCAGCATCAGATAGAGTCCCCGCTCCAGATTGGTGGCGTCGACGACGCAGATCAGGACATCGGGACTGCGCACACCTTCGACGCGTCCATATAGAGATGATGCCGCGATATATTCGTCGGGTGAAAAAGCCGCCAGCGAGTAGGTGCCGGGGACATCAATAAGTTCGTATCGAATGTCCGGATCGGCCGGGACGGTGAAGCTTCCCGAAACCTTTTCAACCGTAACTCCGGGATAGTTGCCGACCTTCTGACTCAGGCCGGTGATTGCATTGAAGATGGTGGTTTTCCCGCTGTTGGGGTTGCCGCAAATGGCGACGACACCCGCGCAGGTCGTGGAGGATTTGCCGGAGCCTATGTGCATGTTGCGAACGAAATCGTGTTCAGTCCTCTACCTCAACCGCAACCAGCGAGGCTTCGGCGCGGCGCAGGGACAGAAAACTGGTGCCAACCTGAATCTCGACGGGATCACGAAGGGGAGCATTCCTCAGGTAAACAACGCATCTTCCAGGAACGAGTCCCAATTCAACAAGCCGTCGCGCCACGGGACTGTCATCAGTAAAACCAACCACCCTACCCCTTTGTCCCGGTGTCATTCTATCGAGATGTGTCATCTGCGTGCGACCTTTCCCGTCTGCGCCTACCCGGGCGCTAATGAGTCTGTTCTTCCACGGCTGCGTCCCGCCGTTTGCGGCAGTCTTCGCAATAGCCTTGAATCTCAAGTCTGAAGTCCTCTGCCTTGAAACCGCTTTCATGAGCCATTTGTGCCAGGATTCCGACCACTTTCTCCGCGTCGAACTCAATGAATTTCTTACAATCCTGACAATACATGTGACCGTGAGGCTTTTTCGTTACCCGGTCATAACGGGTAACACCGTCACCGATGTTCACTTCCTCGGCCAGGCCAACCCTGCAAATCAGTTTCAGGTTGCGCCAAACAGTGCTGTAGCCTATTGAACGATCCCGGGCCCGGACTTTCTCATACAGCTCATCAACCGTGATATGCTCTCCAAGTTCGAAAAAGGCCCTGAAGATGAGCTCGCGCTGTGGGGTCAGTTTGAACCCCTTTGTCCTGAGAAATTCCTTCACCTTGTGCCGTCCGTTCAGGCTAAATGAAAACGACTTTCAATTTCAATACCAATATGTTTATATCGGCCAGAATGTCAAGTGAATATAGCCACAATTTCGAGGTTTTTTCGCGCCCTAAGCGATTGATGTACAATAAAATAGCCGCCCAGACCGGGCGGCTATTCAAAAATCATATGTAAAACCCGATTATTTGAGCAAAATCATCTTTCTTGACTCAACATCATTCCCCCTGCCGAGCCGGTAGAAGTAGACACCGGTGGCAACCTGTTGACTGCCTCCATCGGTACCATCCCAGACTACCGAATACGTACCCGGTAACTGGACCTCATCGACCAGGGTCGCCACCTTCTGACCGAGCAGGTTAAACACCGACAGGTTCGTTATCGGAAGAGCGCCCTCGGTCGGCCTCAGGGTGTACGAGATAGTTGTCGACGGGTTGAAGGGGTTCGGGTAGTTCTGGCTCAGGTCGAAATTCCTCGGCAACGGCGCGTAAGTGACACCGTCGAAAACTCCCGTTGGGATGCCGCCAAAGAAAGCCAGGGCATCGGTGAAGAAATCCTGGGGCGTATCAAAGGAACTGAAATTGTCGGCCAGGTATTCAAGCGGGAAAGTAACGAAGATCGAGTTGAAACCGTTGCGGTTGGTAACACCGCAGACATTGCTACTACCCAT
>CAZVUZ010000020.1:11797-29342 GCA_964630485.1 uncultured Ignavibacteriales bacterium | reverse complement strand
CGACGAACCCACGACCGGACTTCATTTCGAGGATATCCGGGTGCTGTTGGGGGTACTTCAGGAACTGGTTAACCGGGGCAACACGGTGCTGGTGATCGAGCACAACCTTGATGTCATCAAGACGGCCGACTACGTGATCGATATTGGTCCCGAGGGGGGCGATGACGGGGGGAAGATCCTGGCCACCGGAACACCGGAGGAAGTGGCGGCGGTGGGGAAATCATACACGGGGCAGTATTTGAAACAGACCCTCAAGCCGCCGGTGAAGAAGAAAGCCACGGCGAAGGCGTGAGGAAGGTCATATTCCAGGGAGTGAGCTGGAGCCCGGCACACTATGAACGGTAACGGTCCGAAAAAAGTAAGATTCCAGACGGTGGGGTGCCGGCTCAACCAGTACGAAACCGAAAAGATGGCCGCCGACCTGGTTCCCTACGGTCTGGTGCGAGCTAAAAAGAACGAGCCGGCCGATCTCTATATCATCAACACCTGCACCGTTACCCACCGCGCCGACAAAGACTCCCGCTATTTCGTCCGCCGCGCCAAACGTGAAAACCCGGATGCCCGCGTCGTCCTCGTGGGTTGTTACGTCGAGACCGATCCGGAGGCGGTGGCGCACATGGACGGCGTCGATGCCGTGATTCGCAATCACGAAAAGGATCTCATCGCCGATATCCTGCCGCCTAAGATGCCCGAGATCTTCAATCTCGAGCCAAGCGCCGCCTGCGGCTCGGACCTGGTCGATTTCTACAAACGCAACCGGGCCTGGATCAAGGTTTCCGACGGCTGTAACCAGAATTGTTCCTATTGCCTCGTGACTATCGTAAGAGGAGAACTCCGGCCGCGACCGGCAGCGGAAATCATTGACGAGGTCAATCACCTGGTGGAGCACGGCTACCGGGAAATCGTTTTCACCGGCGTCAATATGGGCTATTACAACGATGACGTCGTGACACCGCCGATCAAGAGCTTTGCCGGGCTATGCCGCAAGATCCTCGACGAGACCGATCTCTACCGTCTCCGGCTGTCGTCCATCGAACCCCAGACCGTTACCGATGAATTGCTGAAGGTGTATCGTGAGGCTGAGGGGCGCATCTGCCGCCACTGGCATATACCAATGCAGTCCGGATCGTCACGCATTCTCAAACTGATGCGCCGTCCGTACACCCGGGAAATCTATCTGGACAAGCTGGCGGTGGTGAAGGAGGCTTTGCCGGGGGCCGTCATCGGGGCCGATGTCATTGTCGGTTTCCCGGGGGAGACGGAGGATGATTTCCGGGACAACTGCTCGGCGGCCGAGTCCGGCCTGATCGATTACCTGCATGTTTTCAGTTATTCCGACCGACCGGGTACCCCGGCGGCCGAGATGCCCGACAAAGTCCGGCCGGAGGTCATCAGGGAACGCGTTGCCGTTCTCAAGGAGATCTCCGCCCGCCGTCTGCAGGAGGCGCGGGATCGCGAGGTGGGCAATATCCTGGAGGTTATCTCGGAGCACAAAGGGACCCCCGGCGGCGATTTCTTAGCCGTCTCCGACAACTATCTGCGCGTCAAACTGTCGGGCAGTGTGGCTGGCGGCAAGAATATTGTACGCGTCAAAGTCACCGCCGTCCGCGATGACTACCTCGAAGGTGACGTCATCGCTTAATCGCGCGTTAATCGAGCACAGTCCTCAATCTGCTTTCTTCGTGATAGCCACATTATAGGCGATCGCATTCTTCTCACATCGAATCCGCGCTCCAATCGCTCACAACTTTCCGCCGCGGGGTGGAAATACTTTCCGTAATGCCATTTTCACAGGCGCTTCCGGCTCCCCCCGCTCCGGTGTAACGCGCTGTCTTGTAAGGCCTTGTCCAGACATCGGCGATGTTGGCACGGGCGTTGCTTTTTGATGGCTCGGAGAAATAGGTATAAGGAGTCTTTAGTGACAGCGGAAACCGCGAATAACGACAGCGCCCCCGAATCGAAGCCGAATGCGAAAAGCGGCGGCATGATGAAGATGATTGTGATTGGCGGAGGAGTGTTCGTACTCGTCCTGGCGATTGCGGTTGGCGCCATGATGTTCTTAAAAGAGGAACCTGCCCCGGTGGCGGAGACCTCCGAGGTTTCGCCCGAGAAGGCCGAGACGACTGAGAAGGAAGCGGTTGCCGACGATTCGCACGCGGAAACGCCGATTGACGAACTCGAAGCCCTGCTGGCTGAAGAAGACCCCACTGTCCTTGACAATATAATGGGCAATCTGGACTTTCTCGATTATCAGCCCGAGGCAGGCGATATGTCCGAAACCCCGGATATGGCGGTTGAAGACTCCCTTGAAAATGTGAACTGGCTGGAGCAGGAAAAGGCCGCCCTGGCCGAGCGCGAGCAGGATCTGGACAAACGGCGTCGCGAGCTTGAGGCTCTCGACCGCGAAGTTACCCAGAAGCTGCTGACGCTGGATCAGGCGGAATCGACACGAGTTAACAGCCTGGCCAAACTCTATGACGGGATGGATTCCCGGGCGGTGGCGCAATTGATGGCTAATCTCGACGACAAAACCGTTGTTTCGATCCTTCCCCGGATGAAAATTAAGAACGCCTCGAGCGTTCTGGCGCTTATGCCCCCCAAACGGGCCGCCAAACTTTCCAAACAGATGATTACGATCGCGGAAAAATAGAGATGCAGAACCAGACCGGTAACATATTAGACCTTCTGATGGGCGGACTGGCCGCCGGTTTCCCGACCGTAGCCGGAGGTAATGCTCCTGGCAACGAGAGTGGAAGCGGCGAATTTCAGAACACGCTGGACGGGCTGTTGGGGATGGGCTCCGATGGTTCTGTCGCCGGTGCGGCCGCTGTTCAGGAAGGCGATGTTGCTGATTTTGAATTGCTCGCACAGATGATGCCGGGCGGCGAAGGGCTGGTTGCCGAAACCGCGGTGGCCCTCAACCGTCAGATCAGCGCCTTCGTTACCGATCCGATGCCGCTTCAAAACAACGCTCTGCGCGACATTATTAACCGGGTCCCGACCGACCTTAAGCCGGGGACATACGATGTCCTTTCTGTGGAAACCGTCAACGGCTCGGTGAATCTTGAACTCTCGTCGCAGAACGGTGGTGAGCCAATCAGGCTTTCGATGCCGGCCTCGCTGCTGTCGGAACAGGCGGGTGTTAACAATTCCTCCGGATCGATGATTGGTCGGACGGCTCTCGACGGGATGCCCCGGGCGGATTCCAGTGTCGATCGGTTGCTGGCTTCGCTCAACCTGAAAGAGATTCAAATCTCCGAAGTCACTGCTCGCACCGAGACGGCCGCAACGTCGACCATGCAAATATCGCTGATCGGGGAGAATCCCGGTCAGACACTGACTATTAAGGCCCGCCTCGACAAAGACAATTTGCGGGCCACGAAGAATATCGAAAAAACAAACGCCGAAGTCGGATCGAAGAACCTGCCGACGTCCACCCGCGTGGGCACTCAGGTTGCCTCCGCCGGAAACAACACCGGTGGTGGTAATTCGCAGAACGCGAACCTCGCCGCAGGCGGCAACGGACCTAACCAACTGCCTCAAGGCAGCGCCGCTAAACCGATGGAGCAGGAATTCAACCTCTCTCTCCAAAAGGGCGGTGGTTTGGCGGATCTGTTGTCCCTGGATGGCAACCAGACGGCGGTATCGGCTCCGGGCGGTGCGGCGACAGGACTTAACACGGATACGGAATCCGTCAGTCAGCTCAGAGCCCAGCCGATGCGTTTTACTTTGCCGGATGACCTCGACTCACAGCTCAAACCGGGCGGCCGGGCGGTGACGATACGGATCGAACCGGAGAACCTGGGTCCGGCGCGGCTTTCACTTAGCTACCACAACGATCAATTGCGGGCGCGCCTGGCTGTGCACAGCCCCGAAGCCAAGCTGCTGATCGAACAGTCTATAGACAAGCTCAACGAGCAACTCGCCCGGGCCGACATTAAGGTCGATTATATCGAAGTTACGATAAGTGGTGAAGACAGTAACCAGGAATCTCTTGAGCAACGGGCGCTCTGGCAGCGAATGAACCGTCGCGCCCTGAACCTGGATTCCGAAGATAACGCAGAAATCGAAGAATCAGAGCCGTTACGGGTACCGCCTGCAATGGTCGGCAGTTATGCCGGCCCGCAGGGGATCAATGTCCTGGCCTGATGATATGAGGAGATAACCATGGGCTTTATTACACCTATCGCAACCGATTCCGCCGGCAACCCGATGGCAACCGGAAGTCAAAAGGAGATGGGTAAGAATGAATTTCTGCAGCTGATGATTACCAAGCTCCAGAACCAGGATCCCCTCGATCCGATGGATGACGAGGACTATATCGCCCAGCTGGCTCAGTTTTCGTCGCTGGAACAGATGCAGAATATCGCCTCGGCGGTGAGCAAATCCAACGACCTGACCTTCCTGCAAATGCAGTCGATCAACAACTCGATGGCGGCGGGATTCATCGGTAAAGACGTCAAAGCGAGTTATGACAACTTCTACCAGGAGATGGGCGACGAAACCACGATCGCCTTCACCCTGGGTGAATATGCGACCTCGATGAATCTGAATATCAAGGACGAGACCGGCGCCACGGTGGCGGTCATCAACCGCGAGGGCGTTGCCGAAGGTAACGGCTCGATTACCTGGGACGGCCGCGACACTCTCGGCAATCAGGTTGCGGACGGCTATTACACGGTTGAAGCTTCGGCCGTTGATGCTTCCGGAAACGGATTCACGCCGGACCTGGCCCTCATCGGCATGGTGGAGTCAGTCGTGTATCGGGATGGCTCGGCCATGCTCGTGGTCAACGGTACCGAGATTGCGCTGGGTGATGTAACGGAGATAGGCAACGAGGGCAGTCTTGACGGAGACGAAGGATAACGGAGGCCAATGATGTCGGTTGGACAGGGTATGAAAATCAGTGGTTATCAGCAGCCGGTGAATCTCATCGAGATCGCCCGGCGGGGCCAGGCGGCGCCGACGAAGAAGACTGCCGGTGATGATAGCTTCCAGGATATGTTTTCGCGCGAACTGGCCGGCAACCGAGGCGTCGAATTTTCCAAGCATGCTAACCAGCGTATGCATTCGCGCGGTCTCGAACTTTCCGAGGAGAGTCTCGGCAAAATAGCCAACGCCATTGATAAGGCCGAAACGAAGGGATCCAAAGAGACCCTGATCCTGACCGATGAGGCCGCTTTCGTGGCTTCGGTGGAGAATCGCACTATCATCACGGTTTTTGACCGGGACAACCTGCGGGACGGCATCGTCACCGCGATAGACTCGGCCGTGATTATTTGAGGCAAATATGAAGAAATGTAACGATAAACAGCAAACCAGAGCTGGACTCCATTTCGATGGAGGGGCACTGGTGAAACGCATGGAGGAAATGATACCATGATGGCATCATTATTTTCCGGTGTATCCGGACTGAAAAACCACCAGACGAAACTGAACGTGATTGGCAACAACATTGCCAACATCAACACCATCGGTTTCAAGGGTAGTCGCGTGAATTTCCAGGAAGCACTGGTGCAGACGACCAAAGGCGCCGGCCGGCCGACTTCGGTATCCGGCGGTACCAACCCGATCCAACTCGGACTGGGTATGCAGGTAGCGTCCATCGACACCCTTTTCCAGCAGGGCGGCCTGGAGACTACCGGTCAGATCACCGATCTGGCCATCCAGGGCAACGGCTTCTTTATCCTGGGTGACAATAACAACAACCGTTATTACACCCGCGCCGGAGCCTTCGGTTTTGACGCCAACTCAAATCTCGTTGATCCGGCCACGGGTCTGTATGTGATGGGCAAGATGGCCGACTCATCGGGAGAGATATCTTCGCTGGCGACAATAGGGTCGATAACCCTGCCGTTCGGACAGCAGGATCCCGCCCGGGCGACCGAAATGGTTACCCTGGCCAACAATCTCGACTCTTCCGCCACGGATTCGGTGGCCTCGCTGATCAACGCCGGCGCCTCGAATGTCCAGACGGCATCCGGCACGGCCGCCGACGGGGTTGGTGGAACGCACTCGGTGACCATCACCGGCAGCCAGGCGTTGAATTCGACTTACACCAGTGCCGCGGCCGGCCTGGGACTCACCAATACGCTCGGATCCCTGGGCGTGACGGTATTTGACGATTTTGCAATCACGATAGACGGCGGCCGCACGGAGAACATCTCCGGCCTTAATGCCACCTCGACAATCGAGGATCTCATCAACGCCGTCAACCAGGTTGAGGGCGTTTCGGCCGAATTGTCCGCCACCGGTGAGGTTCAGATTACGCGCGACAAGGCGGGAGCCGCGGCCGATTACGGTTTCAGCTCCTCGAACTCGGCGGCCGGAAACATAGTCGACGAGATATTCCTTAGCGGCCTGGGGTTGCCGGCCGGATCCACCTTCACTTCGAGTGGTGGTGCGGCGACGACCTTCATTGCCAACGATTCGTTTATGCCGTTACAGGGCAGCGGCGCCGCCACCGGTCCGGTGGTGACATCCCTGGACCTCGTTATTGACGACAACACCGGCCTCGTGACCGGTCTCGCGGGCCTGGGCGGCGGCGGCGTTGAAATACGCACCGGCACCGGCGGCCTGGCGGCAACCACGCCCGGCAACGAACTCGTTGTCGAGACCGAAGCCACGACCCACACGACTTCAATCGAAGTCTTCGACTCCCAGGGCGGCAAACACACGCTCTCCATCGAATTCTTCAAGTCCGTTGTGCCCAACCGCTGGGAATGGACGGTGTCGATGCTGGGGACGGAGACGGTGACCTCGGGCGGCACCGGGTTCGTGACCTTCAACTCCGACGGATCCCTGAACACTTTCGATTATAACGGCGGATCCACCGAAGTTACGATTGATCCGCACAACGGCGCCGGAAACCTGTCCATCGCCCTTGACGCCGGCTCGGTTGGCAATTTTGACGGCCTGACCGGTTTTGCCTCGGGCAGCCACACCGCCACCACGGTGTCGCAGGATGGCTATGGCCTGGGTATTCTGGAAAACATCGCCATCGACCAGGGCGGAAATATCTCGGGTATTTTCTCGAACGGTATTACGCGTGTCCTGGCGCAGATCATGCTGGCCGACTTCACCAACCAGGCCGGTTTGCGCAAGGTCGGTGAGTCGATGTACCAGACGACGGCCAACTCCGGCGAGGCTCTCGAAGGCCTGGCGGGCGAAACCATCGGCGGCGAGCTCTTCTCGGGAGCCCTCGAGTCATCGTCGGTCGATATCGCTCAGGAAACGACAACCATGATTACCGCCCAGCGCGGTTTCCAGGCTAACGCCCGCATCATCACCACCTCGGACGAGATGCTGGAAGAACTGGTAAACCTGGTGAGGTAATGAATAGATGATTAAAGTCACTCGCTTGAACGATTCGCCTCTGGTGATCAATGCCGACCTGATTGAATTCGTGGAGGCCAGCCCGGAGACCATTATCTGCCTGACGACGGGCAAGAAGGTTATGGTCAAGGAGACCATTGACGAAATAATCGACCGAGTCGCTGAGTTTAAAGGCAAGGCCGGTATCCGGGTTTTAATCCCGGAGACCGGCGAACAATAAACGGGAGCCTGTTATGGCTGATGATGAAGAGAAGACCACGATGGAAGCCGGGGAAGACACGGTTCTCCCGGAAGAAACCAAAGCTCCCTCACCCGGGGGTAAGAAGAAGCTGATCATGTTTGCCGGCGTCGGGCTGGTTGCGGTCGTCGTGGCCGTGGCCGTGGCCATGTTTGTCATCAAACCGATGATGGCAGATGACGCCGGCGCTGAAAACGCCGACGCACAGGTGGAGTCCGCACAGCATGATGGCGGGGCCAAGGAGGCAAAGAAGGCACACCAACCGGCTCGGAAAAAGTCGCACGGTGACGAGGGCGAACAGTCGTCGATCATTTATGCGATCCAGGATATCGTTGTCAATCCCGCCGGAACCGGCGGTTCGCGATTCCTGTCGGTGTCCTTCGGGTTTGAGCTGGAATCCAGCTACCTCGAGGCGGAGTTCGAGACCCGGGAGGTCGTTATCCGCGACGCCCTGATCACGATCCTCTCGGCCAAGACGGTGGCGCAACTGACGGATCCCAGGCAGAAAGAAATAACACGGTACCAGATCAAGAAAAGGGTAGCGTCCCTGCTGGATACTGATGAACTCGGCGGTGTGTATTTCACCGATTTCGTTCTTCAGTAGCGAGGATTATTGACGTGGCGAAGATTTTATCACAGGAAGAAATTGATGCTCTGCTGACGACGGTATCCACCGGGGATGACGGCGCGGAGCAGGACAACCTGGCGGACGAGCACCTGCAGTCGGTTATTGCCTACGATTTCAAACACCCCAACCGGGTATCCAAGGACCAGATCCGTACCCTGGAGAACATGCACGACAACTTCGGCGGCCATTACGGCTCGAGCCTGTCGGCGGTTCTCAGGACGATTGTGGATGTAGATCTCGTCTCGGTCGACCAGATCACTTACTCGGAATTCATCATGTCTCTGGTGACCCCCTCGTGTACCTATACCTTCGCCGCGCCGCCGCTGGAAGGCGGCTGTCTGGTCGATTTCAATCCCACCCTCACCTTCTCGCTGATTGATCGCATGTTCGGCGGCAACGGAAAGATCCTTGAGACGGAGCGTGAGCTGACCGGCATCGAACGCTCCGTGATGGGACGGCTGGCGTCCAAGCTTTACCGCGATCTGGCCCGGGTCTGGGAGAACATCGTCCAGATCGAGGTTGAGCAGAAGAGTTTCGAGACCAACCCCCAGTTCATCCAGATCGTGCCGCCGGGGGAGACGGTGGTGGTGGTGTCATTCCAGATCAAGCTGTTCCAGTCGACGGGGTTGCTGACGATATGTTATCCCTACGTGTCGCTGGATCCCATCATGACAAGGCTCTCGGCCCAGAACTGGATCGACGCTACCAAGAAGAAAAACCTCAATGCCGATCGCGAATTGAATTTGAAGAACGTCGGCCTGGTTCAGGCCAATATTGCGGCCGAGCTGGCCCGTTCCCAATTGAAAATAAAGGATTTCCTCAACCTTCAGATCGGTGACATCGTGCCGGTCGAGAAGAAGATCGCCGAACCGGTAACCATCTATGTCAATAAGCGGCGCAAGTTTAAGGCGCGGCCGGGTCTGTCCGGGAAGAAGCGCGCCGTGCAGGTGATCGAACCATTGGATGATGTTTCACAGGAGTGATTGGATATGGAAGAAGAGAAAGACGTAAAACTGGCCGATGAGGCCCAGTCGCCGGATTCTTCGCCGGCAGAACCGGAAGTGACCGCCGCCGGCGAGCCTTCCGATGAGGCCGCGCCGGACGTCCCCGCCGAGATGCCCGCGGAGGACGCGGTGGTCAATGAGGACGATGCCTCGGAGAAAGACGCCGAGCAGAAGATGATGGATATGCTTAATGACCTGCCCAACGAGGAGCCGGGGGCCTCTCCAGAGGACATCAACTTCGGATCGGCATCGGTTTCCGACGCCCAGTTTCAGCAACTGTCGGCGCCGGCCGGCAAACCCCAGGAACAGGGCATTGACCTGCTCATGGATGTTAACCTGCCGGTCTCGATAGAACTGGGCCGGACGAAAATAGCCATCGCCGAGATACTTGCCCTCGGACCGGGATCGGTCGTGGAACTGAACAAGCTCGCCGGCGAGCCGGTGGACGTTCTGGTCAATTTCAAGGTCGTGGCCCGCGGGGAAGTCGTCGTTGTCGACGAGAACTTCGGCGTGCGCATTACGCAATTGCTGACCCCGGAGGAAAGACTGAGGATTCTCGGTGAAGAATAAGGCAAACAACCGACGCAACGCCATCGTCACCGGCGCGCTTCTCATCGCGGCACTGGCGGGGCTGTTCCTGATCAATCCGGGCTCGGGTGAGGCCGATGCTTTGACGGCCCTGTCCGGCACTCAGACTGCGGATCAGTCGCAGGACGCGACTGCCGTCGCCGGGGAGCCCTTTCAGGATTCGGCCATGCCGTCCATCGCCAAAATGATTTCGGCGTTGATGGTGGTGCTGGTATGCATTTACGGCGCCCTCTATTTACTCAAGCGCCTGGCCGGACGTCGTGCCGGGGGGGGCGGAAGAAGTGGCGCTCTGGAAGTTCTGGAGACAAGTTACGTGGCTCCCAAGAAGACCGTCCCGCTCGTCCGCGTGGCCAACAAGGCGGTGCTTATCGGTGTCACCGACAACGGAATCTCCATGTTGACCGAGCTGGATGCTCAACAAACGGAGGCCATTCTGGCCGAAAAATCCGCGGCGCCGTCGAACGAAAGCTTCAGGAAAATGCTGGGTTCTGCCACGGCGAAGATCAGGAAAGTGAGCCTGGTGAGGAATAGCGCCGCTCTCGACGGGTAGGGTAACCCGTCATAAAATAATAGCCCCGCAGTGGTAACCCTCTGCATGGACGCCGGGGAGTCTGCGGGAAGGAAATATAGGATATGAGAAGTTTTTTCAGGATGTCTCTCACGGGCGCCGCGGCCCTTTTTGTAACGGTCGCCGATACGGTTGCCCAGACCATGCCCAAGGTGTCGGTGCAGGTTGGCGAAGTCACCGAACCGGGCGAACTCTCCACCACATTGCAGATCGTCGTCCTGATGACGGTACTGGCGCTGGCGCCTTCGATCCTTATCATGGTGACCTCGTTCATTCGCATCTCGGTGGTGCTGTCGTTTCTGAGGCAGGCCATGGGTATCAACCAGATGCCGCCGAATCAGCTGTTGCTGTCGCTGGCCCTGATCCTGACTTTCTTCATCATGACGCCGGTGGTCAACCAGGCCTACAGCGAGGGTATCAAGCCATATATCGACAAAGAGATGTCCGGGGAAGATGCCTATGAAATGGCGGTCGGCCCCTTCAAAAAATTCATGCTGGCGCAGACGCGCGAGAAAGACCTGGCCCTGTTTGTCGATATCGCCCGGCTGGATCAGCCGGAAAGCGCCGACGACATTCCCCTGCAGGTGCTCGTGCCCGGATATGTCATCAGCGAACTGAGGACGGCCTTCCAAATTGCCTTTGTGCTGTTCATCCCGTTCCTGATAATCGATATGGTGGTGGCCTCGGTGCTCATGTCCATGGGTATGATGATGTTGCCGCCGATTATCGTCTCATTGCCGTTCAAAATCCTGTTATTCGTCCTGGTGGACGGCTGGTATTTGCTGGTTAAGTCCCTGGTCGAATCATTCCATATGTGATAAGAGGAGCCTGATAATATGAGTCCCCAGATGGTTGTAAGTATAGGCCGTGAGGCGCTGTTGGTGATGCTCCAGGTTGCCGGTCCCATGCTCCTTTTCGGTTTGGTCGTAGGTCTCGCCATTGCCCTCTTCCAGGCGGTGACCCAGATCCATGAAATGACCCTCACTTTCGTCCCCAAGATCCTGGCGGTCGCCGCGGCGCTGGTGATTTTCCTGCCGTGGATGATCAACAAAGCTACAGATTTTGCCCGCCACATGTTCGATCTCATACCAACCCTGGTCGGCTGACGCCAAAATCGTCCTCAGGGCGACTGAGCCATTATTGACCAGCTAACCAGTACCATTTTTCCGCAGAACCCGTCCCGAAATTACAGAATAAATTTATAATTTTTGCAAGCGACTGTATGGCAGCCTGATACGAAGGTTGTAATACTCGTTTCATTCTGGCACACGGTTTGATTTAAAGTCACTCGATTAACCCGGAATATGCGGAATGGAACCGTGTTTGACTTTATAAACTTTGGCGCAGACAAGATTCAGTTTCTCCTGCTGGTGATCCTTCGAGCCACAGGTTTGTTTCTGATCGCCCCCGTATTTGGACACGCCGACATTCCGCGCACGGTGAGATTGGGCCTGCTCATTCTCATCTCGATGTTGCTCTTCTCGAACCTGAGTCAGCCGGATATTCCCGTCATCACCTCCAACTGGCAACTGGCCGGTTTTGCGGCCAAGGAGCTTCTGGTGGGTCTGACAATCGGCCTGCTCTTCCGGGTGTTGTTCTACGGCGTTTACACCGCCGGTTCCATAATGGGCTATCAAATGGGGTTTGCAATGGTGACGGTGTTTGACCAGAACCTTTCCAACCAGGTTTCGATACTCGGGCAGATGTGGTATGTGCTGGCGTTCCTGATTTTCCTGAGCATCAGCGGCCATCACCTGATTATCTCCGCCTTCGCGCAGAGCTACGAGGTCATTCCTCCGGGATTCGTGGATCCCCAGGCGAGCGTGGGCGAGATGATGATCAAGTACACGGCCTACCTCTTTGTCATTGCTCTCAAGATCGTCGCGCCCGTAACGATAACGCTTTTCCTGACCGACGTTGCCCTCGGCACCATTGCGAAAGCCATGCCGACCATGAATGTCTACTTCGTCGGTCTCCCGATAAAAATCGCCGTTGGTATGATCGTGATAGCCATTTCCCTGCCGGCCTTCTCCTACGTCATCGAGCGGGCGGCCGGCTTCCTCAATGATCAGGTTGATATCCTGTTAATCTCGATGGGGAGGGCGTAGAGAACCATGTCGGGTGAGAGTTTCCAGGAAAGAACTGAGCAGGCGACCCGCCGGCGTCTCGAGAAGGCGCGCGAAGAAGGACGGGTCGTCAAGTCGCAGGAGCTCAATGCGGCCGCTATGCTGGCCCTGGGCGCCCTCGGACTCTATATGATCGGACCGTACCTGTCACATCAGGCCCAGGGTCTTATGCGCTACACCATGACCAACGTGCACGTGATCGCTACCGGCGACCCGACTTTCATGTCAGTCTTCAGCGAGTATATGCTGAAGTTCTTCCTCATTACGCTGCCGGTGTTCGCTATCACCGGTGTGGTGGCCGTGGCCTCCAACGTCGTTCAGATCGGTTTTAAGATCACGCCCAAGTCGCTCGAGCCGAAGCTGGAAAAGCTGAGCATCCTTAAGGGCTTCAAGCGCCTGTTCGCGGTCAAGTCGATAGTCCAGCTCCTCAAAGATATGCTCAAGCTGGTCATCGTGGGATTTGTCGCCTACAACGCGATTAAGGGCGAGTTCGCCACGTTTTTCCTCCTGCCGGAAATGCCGGTGGGTGAACTGGCCGCATCGATGGGCAAGCTGGCCGTGATCCTGACCCTGAAGGTCGGCGCGATTATGTTCGCCATCGCCATTCTCGATTATCTCTACCAGCGCTACGAACATCAAAAGTCCCTGCGCATGTCGAAGCAGGAACTCAAGGACGAATACAAAGACACCGAGGGTTCGCCGCAGCTCAAATCCCGCATCCGCCAGATACAGCGGGAGAATTCACGCAAGCGGATGATGCAGGCAGTGCCGATGGCCGACGTCGTCGTCACCAACCCGACCCACCTGGCGGTGGCTCTCAAGTATGACCAGGGCAAGATGAATGCCCCCTACGTCCTGGCCAAAGGACAACGTCTGGTGGCGCAGCGAATCAAGGAAATCGCGCGCGAAAACGATATCCCGGTGATCGAGGACCGACCGCTGGCGCGGGCCCTCTACAAGCTCTGCGATATCGGCGATGTGGTTCCGGAGAAGCTCTATCGCGCCGTGGCCGAGTTGCTGGCCTACGTTTACAAACTCAAGGGAAAGGTGATTGGTTAGGATGGCGGCCCCGAATTCAAAAGCCGGCCTGTTGAACCTGATAGCGTCGCGCTCGGATATTTTCCTGGCGCTGGCCGTGGTTTGTATTATCGGCGTGCTGGTCATACCGATTCCCACAGCGCTGTTGGACTTCGCCCTCGCCTTCAATATCACCTTCGCCCTGGTGGTGCTGCTGACGACGCTCTACGTGACGCGTCCGCTGGATTTGTCGGTTTTCCCCGGCATGTTGCTGATCGTCACGTTGCTGCGCCTGTCATTGAACGTGGCCTCAACGCGTCTTATCCTTGGCGAAGCCTACGCCGGTGAAGTCATCAACTCCTTCGGCAACTTCGTGGTGCAGGGCAATTACGTTGTCGGCTTCATCGTCTTCATTATCCTCGTCATTATCCAGTTCGTGGTTATTACCAAGGGTGCCACCCGCATTTCGGAAGTGGCCGCCCGTTTTACCCTCGACGCCATGCCCGGCAAACAGATGGCTATCGATGCCGACCTCAACGCCGGCATTATTTCCGAGCAGGAAGCCCGCACCCGCCGCGAAGAAATTTCCCGTGAGGCCGATTTCCACGGCTCCATGGACGGTGCCTCCAAGTTCGTGCGCGGTGACGCCATCGCCGGCATTCTCATTACCCTGATCAACATTATCGGGGGCTTCATAATCGGCATCGCCATCAATGGGATGAGCCTTACCGATGCCCTGCGGACTTACTCGCTGTTGTCTATCGGTGATGGCCTGGTGACCCAGATCCCGGCCCTGCTGATCTCGACGGCCTCGGGTATCATCGTTACCCGTACTTCCGCCAAGAGCAATATGGGCAGTGACCTCGTCCACCAGTTGACCCGCCAGCCTCGGGCGATCCTGGTGACCTCGGGAGTGCTGATCGTTTTCGGGCTGGTCCCCGGCATGCCGACCCTGACTTTCATGCTCCTCGGCCTGGTCGTGGGCGGTGTCGGCTATCTCACGCACGAGAGCAATAAGACCATAGCCCGCAAGGCGCAGGATGAAGAGAAAAAGGAAAGCGCCGAGCAGGCCCCGAGTCAGGAACGGACCGAGGATCTGCTCAAGGTCGATCCGCTGGAACTGGAAATCGGCTACGGCCTGATTCCGCTGGTGGATGCCAACCAGGGCGGCGATCTGTTGAGCCGCATCCAGGCTATCCGCAAGCAACTCGCCGGCGAAGTCGGCGTGGTCGTGCCGCCGATCAGGATTCGCGACAATGTCCAGCTTCGCCCCAACCAGTACCGCATTAAGGTCAAGGGCATCGGGATTGCCGAGTTCGAGGTCATGGTCGATCACCTGCTGGCCATAAACCCCGGATACGTCAAAGAAAAACTCGACGGCTTCGATACCCACGATCCCGCGTTTGGCCTGAAAGCTACCTGGATAATCCCGAATCTGAAGGAAATCGCCGAGGCCCGCGAATACACGGTGGTGGAGCCGGCAGCGGTAATGGCGACGCACATGACCGAAGTGGTGCGCAACGCCACGGCCGAGATCCTTACCCGCCAGGATGTGCAGCATCTCGTCGACACCCTGCGCGAGGACAGTCCGGCGCTGGTCGAATCCGTTATCCCGGAGATAGTACCCCTGGGGACCCTGCAAAAGGTACTGCAGACACTGCTCCGTGAGCGGGTACCGGTTCGCGATCTGGCCACGATCCTGGAAACGATCTCCGATTATATCGGCGCCACCAAGGAGAGCGACGTCCTCGCCGAGTACGTGCGCATGGCTCTCAAGCGCCAGATCACGGAGATGTACAAAGACAAAGAAGGCAAGATTAACCTGTTTACCATAGATCCCGCCGTCGAGCAGAAACTCGGGGAAGGCGTCCAGAACACCAAGCAGGGACTTATGCTGGTTCTGGATCCGGCCATGACCGACAAACTGCTCAAAAACACCGGCGAGATGGTGAATCAGATGCAGAACAAGGGCCTCGTGCCGGTATGCATCTGCTCGCCGAATATCCGGCTGGCGCTCCGTCGCCTGTTCGAGAGCAAATACCCCGGGCTGGCCCTGGTCTCCTATAACGAGATCCTGCCCGACGCTGAACTGGTCTCCTTAGGCATGGTGAGGTTGCAAGATGATGATTAAGTCTTTCACGGCGGAATCTGCTGCGGCGGCCCTCAAACAGGTGCGCCGGGAGATGGGCGGAGACGCCATAGTGCTCAAAACGCGCCAGGTCACCGGCGGAGAAAATTCCGGTAAGGTGGAAATCACCGCCTGTCTGGAACGGCCGACGGTGGCGCAGTCCGACCGCGTGCTCAGCCCGGCGGTGGCTCCCGAGAAGGCCCCTCTGAAAGTCGAGGCAAAACCTTCACGCTTCTCGATGCCGGCCGAGGAGCCGGTTGTGAGTCGCGACAACGGCGCCATCCGGCAGGACACCATCGCCGCCATGAACCGCAAGCTCGACCGCCTGTTGACGGCCTCGCTGCATACGCGGCCCGCGGATGTGGTCCCGGACGAACTCAGGAATATTAGCGATCGTCTCAGGCAGGCCGCTTTCGACGACGACTTCGTAGCCGATTTTATCGGGTGTCTCGCGACTTCGGACAATGAGATCTCCAGCCTGGTTATCCGGGAGCAATTGTCCCGGAACCTGGCGTCGATGATGGCGCCGTCGGTGACTTTCGAACCGGGTGACCGCCTCGTTTTCGTGGGTCCCCCCGGAAGCGGCAAGTCCTCGGTCATGGGCAAAATTGCGGCCGACCTGGTGGCGCGGCAGAAGAAGGCCGTGAGCCTGATGTCGCTTGACAATTCCAAGGTGGCCGCCTACGACGAACTATGCAGTTACGCCGAGATTCTCGGCGTCTCGATCCTGGAGTCACGCGACACCGATATCGCGCCCGAATTTGATAGTGACAAAGTCACCCTGATAGATGCACCGTCGTTGCCGGGTGACCCCGCGAAGGCCGACGCCCTTGCAAAGACGATTGAGAAGCTTAACCCAAGCCACTGTTTCGCGGTGGTCTCGGCTCTGCTCAACGCCGCCGACCTGGAGCGGCTGTGTGAACTGATGTCGCCCCTGAATCCGACCCATGTCGTCGGGACCATGTACGATCTTTCCGGGCGTTGCGGCCTGGCCCTGATGGCCGCCCGCGGCCTGCAATGCCCGCTCGCCTTTACCTCCAATTCGCAGGCCGGTATCGGGCAACTCGAGGTTGCCGATCCCGGCAAACTGGCCCGTACTTTGATGCCGGCGGAGGTGACCCTTGGATAGGCTGGTATTGAAAAGGTCGGCGGATCGCCGGCAGACTACCGGCCATGCCCGCATCATCTCGGTCATATCGGGAAAAGGCGGCGTGGGTAAGTCGGTTCTTACGATGAACCTCGCTGAACGCCTGGCGGCGCGCGGGGCGCGGGTGCTGACGGTCGATGCCGATCTGACCGGCGCCAACCAGCACATCCTGGCCAATGTCATGTGCGATTTCGGTCTGGCCGAATACACCGCCGGCAGTCTCTCGCTACGCGAGGCCGTTACGCCGGCCGGCGACAGGCTCGATTTACTGGCCTCCGCTTCGGTCGCCCCGGCTTTTGATCCGGCCGACTCTCTGGCGGCGGCGCGCTTCGTAGAGCGTCTGCGCACCGATACCGCCGCATACGATTACGTCATGATTGATCATAGCTCCGGCGTCAGCAAGGCCGCCACGGTCCTGGCTCACGCCTCGGATTTAAACATAATGGTTCTGGTCCCGGAACTTACTTCAATAGCCGACTGCTTCGGTCTTTACAAGCATCTGTTGACCGTCAACCAGTCGCTGGAGTGCGGTTTGCTCATCAACCGGGCAGAATCGATCGGCGAAGCTGATTTCATCCACAAAAAGTATGGCGCTATGACGGAGCGGTTCGTCGGGCGGGCGCCATCTTATCTTGGCTACCTGCTTGAAGATAGCCTTTTCAGGAAGGCCGTTGCGGGGCAGTTGTCGGTGGCTCAATTGAGCCCTGAGGCGACGACCGTGGGTCTGCTCGACGAGCGAGCGCATCACCGTGCCCTTCTGCTCCCA
>CAZVUZ010000020.1:6249-11787 GCA_964630485.1 uncultured Ignavibacteriales bacterium | reverse complement strand
GGATCACCGGTGAACCGCCCTATGAAGACGAAAAGAAGTTAATGTACTACGAGGCTGCGGCCGAAATAAGGGAATAGGATACAAATGGTTAGCACTGCAAAAGTTCAACCGAGAAAACGTGTGAGCAAGATTGAGAAAAAGGCCCCGTCGCCCAATCTGCCCGTTACCCGCACACAGCGGGCAAACAAGTGGAATGTATCACCACGCGACTGGGCTCGTTTTCAGAAGTATCGCACTCCCGAGATCCGGCAGAAACTTCTTGGGAAGTATTTGCCCCTGGTGCGCAACGTGGCGTCTCGCATGGCCATGGGGTTTCCCCGTTCGGTGGAGCTGTCCGATCTCGTCAATACCGGTGTTATCGGTTTGATAGAGGCCTTCGGCAACTTCGACCACGATCGCGGCGTGAAATTCGAGACTTATGCCGTGCCGCGCATACGCGGCGCCATCCTTGATGAATTGCGCGCCCTCGACTGGGTTCCGCGTTCGACAAGGGCCAAGTCGCGTGAAATCGAACGGGCCTACAACTGGCTCGAAAACGAACTGGGCCGACCGCCCGAAAAGCGGGAACTGGCCAAGCACATGAAACTGACCATGGCCGAACTCTATGCTGCCCTGGGTGACGTATCCGGGACCAACATCCTTTCGCTGGACGAGATCGTCTATCGCGAGGATGACAACCGGCAGGTACCCCGCATCGAGACCGTCGTGGACAAATCCGTGCACAGCATCCTGGGCGAAATCGAGAAGGGCGAACTGCGCTCCTTCCTGGTGGTTGCCATGGATCGTCTGACGGACCAGGAGAAGCTGGTCATTTCGCTGTACTATTTCGAAGAACTGACCCTGAAGGAGATCGGTGAAGTGATGTCGATTTCCGAATCGAGGGTTTCGCAGATTCACACCCGGGCGGTGGCCAAACTGCGCGGTATGGTAAAGGAGAAGTTTGCCCTGACCGGCTAGGTCTCGGCAACACAGTGGGTGAGGTGTTACGATGGCACAGGAAATCGACAGGACACGCGATGTATCGGCCACGACGCCCGATGACCGGGTGAGTGGTGTGATCAGATCGAACCGTAAGAACCGCCGCAAGACACCCAGGGAATTGAAAGCGAAGATGGAAGAAGAACAGGAGAAGGCCCGGCGGCGGCACCAGGCCGATACCCTGGAAATTGAAAACGATGAACAGGAAGAAACCCCGGATGAAGAAGACCTCTCGCTCGAAGAGCCGGCAGAACAACCGCCGGACGAGCCGGAGTCGGAAGATGACGACGGCGACAACAGGGTCGCAGGCATCGATCTGAGGGTGTGAGATAAAGGGAAGGATGAAAATGGATATTTCATCGGAATTGATCATGGATGTTGCCCTGAACGTGGTGGCCTATCTGGCTTCAGGATTGCTCGCTATCGTGATCTACAGCGCGATGCGTCGCGCCCGGACGGCGCCGTCGGTTGCGACCACGGCCCCGGTTGCCGAGGGCATGAAAGCGACGCCGCTCGCGGTGTCGAACGAGCGCATGGAGTTCGTGAAATTCGGTGATGCCGCTGCCGGAACGGCGGTGTCGGAATCGAAGACATCGGTCGCCGGCGGCTCCAGGTCTCGCTCGCACCAGCGTGGTGAGATTATCCGGGTGGCCCGTGAGATGCTCAGGGCCGGCGCTCCCCGGGAACGTATTCAACGGGTCTTGCCCATTTCCGATGGCGAACTGGCCCTGCTGAGCATGGAGCAAAACTAAACATTTACGGGAGTTAAACATGGCTAGCGACAGCCCCTTCTTTTTGTCTAAGGTCGAATGTCCGATCTGCCGGACCATAAACGAATTCGAAACGGTCCGCGTCGGTGCCTATTACGAACGGGGCCGCGATACCGACTTCTGCCCTAAGGAAATCGAGTGGCGGTACCCGCGCTACCAGGCCTACGACCCGCTGGTGTTCTTCACGGCCACCTGCTCGCATTGTTATTACACGCGCGAGTTCACCAACGGCTTCAAGGACTGGAAGAATGACGGCAACTTCAAGACCTACCGGCTGAAGCCGATCAAGGAAAAGCACCTCGAAAAAATGGCGATGGCCGATTCATTCGTTAAGAAACTCGGAGAAGCCATCGATCTGTCGCGCTTCCCCAACGAATCCGGCATCCTCAAGCTCCACCTCGCTATTTTCGATGAACTGCTCTCCGAGCATCCCAGCCAGCTGGACCTGGGCAGGTTCTACCTGAGGATTGGCTGGATATTCCGCCACCTCGAGAAGGGTGAGGATCCCAACCTTCAGCAACTCAAGGGACTTCTCCTGGAGCTTGATAACAAGTACGGGATGATGGCCGAGAGCCTGAATCAATTCGAGGAAGAGACCGAGATCTTCTCGCGTTATGTCGCGGCCCATTTCGAAGCCAAAGATATTCCGTCGTCACTGAGCGGGCAAATGATCCCCTTCCGTGAAAAATTCGAGAACGACCTCATATCCCTCAAGGAGACGATCCCGGAGGGCAGGGCCCGGTTGGAGAGACTCGACGCTTTGATTACCGAGTATAAGGGCGCCCTTCTCGGTGGCAGTGGGCATCCGGACACCGGCAATTTCGGCCAATTCTCGGGGCTCATCGAATTCCTCCTGGATGTCAAGAGACAGTGGAACCGGGTTGTCGTGAACGAGCGCGAGGCCCTGGAGCAGGCGGTGCGCTACTACAAGGAAGCCTTCAGTGAAGGAAGGGGCATCGCTCCCGGTAACCAGCAGATCCAGGCCTCCTACCTGATTGCCGAACTGTCGCGGCGCATTGGCGACCACGACGGGGCCAAGCAGTATTTCAACAGCACCATTAAGCACGGTCAGGAATTTATCTACCAGAACCGTCGCGATCAGTCGCGGACGGCCCTGGCCCGGAAAATTCTCGAATTGGCTATCGAGCAAGGTCGGGAGAACATCGCCGCTGTGTCGGCGAAGTAAACGACAGGGAAGTTTTGTGTCGGAGTTAGCACTACCGAAAATGCCGCAGCCGGTGAAGCTGTGGGAAAAAATTGAGATCGTAATCGGCGAGGGTGAGAAAGCCGGGCACTTCACCGCCCGTGTCGAAGACTTCCTGGCCGAAGGCATTATCATCGGAAGCCCCGAATTTCTTCGGGGTAATACCCTTCTGCGCGAAAACAGTGACGTGATGCTCCTGATAACCAAGGAAGACGCCGTCTACCAGTGCGTGTCCCGCATTCGCAGATTGCGCGGTAACGATAAGAAGCTGTATATCTTATCACCCCCGCGAAACATCCGGCGCGTGCAGAGACGACAATTTGTCAGGATCGATTGGCTTCTGCCCATTAAGTACACCAAGGTCGTACCAGTAATGGACTGGGAGGAGTATGAAGAACGAGCGGTGTGGCGGGAATCCAAGATTATCAACATCAGCGGCGGCGGCGCCCTGATGGATGTTGCCGAGAATGTAGAACTCGAAGACCGCCTTTTGCTCAACATCCCGGTCCTGGCCGATCTGGGATTACCGCAGATCGTGGCGGCCCTGTGCCGGCGCATCATAAACCGACGGGGTTGCGCCCTGGCCGGGGTGGAGTTTGTTGTCGCGGACGTCTTGAAAAAGCACTTCAGTCGCGAGGATCTGGAGCGGCTGCCGCGGTGTATCCAGCATTTCGGCCGCATGGCGCAGAATCGGCTGGTAACGGAAATTTTCCACAAACAAATCGAATTCAGAAAAAAGGGGCTGCTCTAGCCATGACGGTATCCGGACGGAAAACCGCGGAAACGCCGCAGATCGATGTTTCGTCACTCGATCTCTCCACCACGGTGGGACATATCGTGAAGCTTTACACCGAACAGCTTCCCGGCCGCCCGGTTTCGGCGCGAGTGGTTCAGGCCGGCGAAGGCGTGATGTCCGTGGGGCGCGGGGGCGGCGATGCTCTCGTCGACAACCTCATTCATAATCAGGGAGTGGTTGTTCGCTTTGGCTACAAGGGCGAGGAAATATCGGTCGCGGCCCGGCTCAAGAAGTGCATGGGCGGACAGGTGAACCTCTTCCTGGGCGGGCGAGCGGTGCCATTGTCGCGCCGGCGTTTCGTTCGTCTGGATCGTCCCTGCTCGGTCAAACTGGCCGTGTTACCGGCTTCGGGAGTTAACTACAAGACCCTCTCCCGGCTGCGGTGGCTGCAGGCCGAGTCATTCAATCTTTCCAGTGGCGGGCTTCTTCTGGATCTCTCCAGTGCCCTGGAATCGAATACGACGATCCTCATGAACGTCGAGTACAAGTCACCGCACCTGCCGCCCCTGGTCCTCGGGCAGGTCAAACACAACTTCCCCTGCGAACCCGGCCACTTTCGTACCGGCGTCGAGTTCATTGTTCGGGAGGACAAAGAGAAATTTACGGCGAAGGCACCCGCGACCGTTTTGCCGCCGGTTGTCTTCGATTATACCTCGGCCGGACGAAACAGATTCAACGAGAGTCTCCTGGTCGCAATGCAAGATGACGAATACAAAGAATAAGCGGGAGTACCCAGATGAATGACCCTTCACGTGCGAAGTACGAGTCGGACAACGAAATCACGGACAAAGACATCGTTGTGCGCGAACCCCTCAAGGTGGAAGAGGAAAATCGCCGGCGTTTCGTCCGCCTGCAAATCTCCTCACCAATGTCAATGAGGAAAATTAAGGACATTTTCGGCAATTACTGGCCCGACGGAGGTGATTACACGATCGCCGGATCGATTCTGAACATCTCCGCCTGCGGCGTCCTGGTGGAACTTGACCAGCCGCTCAACGAAGGCGATGTCGTGGCCATGCGTTTTGCCCTCGAGAAGGTCGAACCCCTCGACGGCATCCTCGGAATCGTAAAAAGATGTGACGTCGATGACGAGGCGGCCCTGGCCGGAATAGAGTTTGTCGAGCGCAAGGATCTGAATGACCGGCTCTCTAACGCCGAAATGGATCTGCTGTCGCAGAAACTCATGAATTTCAAGGCCTCGGTCCGGGATGTCCTTGGCCGGTATATCCACGAGTCTGGCAACTGATATGTGGCGCCGATCGACAACCATCTATGCCGCGGCCGTTCTGGCGATTGCAGTGATTGTGGCTTCGGGCGTCTCGGCCCAGCGGGCCGCGAAGGTGCTGCTGTTAAAAGTCCGGCAGCCTGATCAGACCTGGGCCCAATCGAATATTGCCGGTGAACTCCAGACGCAACTCTCCCGCAACGGCAGTCTCCGCGTGCGCGACATGAGTGACGCCGCGGTCGGTGAGCCGGCGTTTCCGGAAGATTACCTGAATCTCGACAGCCTCGTCGATTGGGGCAATGAGATGGGTGGTCGCTACCTGTTGCTGGTAGACATCGGCAGCCAGGGTTTGGAGACGCGCAAGACATGGCACCTGCCGCTGGTGATTCATCGCTACAGCACCGTGGCCGTGGCCCGGGGCGAACTGCGCCTGGTCGATCTGTCCCGGGGGACGTTGATGGCGGCCGAGCCGTTTGAGGTGGAACTCAAGGCGGCGCAGATTTTTCAGGCCACGATGGATGACGATCCCGGCGACCCCGAGATCTCCGCCCTTCAAGGAGGCATG
>CAZVUZ010000020.1:0-6239 GCA_964630485.1 uncultured Ignavibacteriales bacterium | reverse complement strand
TCCCGGCGACCCCGACCTGCACGTTTCGGCATCAAATAAAATTCGTCTGTTTCGCGAGTTGGATAAGAAGTTGTGCGACTACCTGGTCGCGCAGATCGGTCCGGTGACGAATGGTCGCTGACCATGACAAACACTGAGGGCCACTAACATGGAAGAGAAAGCTCACAATGACTAATGGAATTTTGAACCCTCCCGACGCTGCCATCACCTCAGGTTATGAAGCCGCCGGGCAGGCCGTATGGGATGGTCTGGATGAAATGGGGATTGGGCTTTTCAAGTTGAACGATGAGGGGCTGTTGGTAGATTATAATCGGACAGCGGCAACGCTGTTTGGTATTCCCGAAGGCGCCGGGGAGTTTCATATCTCGCGGATCGACGGCCTGATCGGCAGTGGCCTGGCCCGGGAGTGCAAGAAGCTACTGGGCGGTAAGGGCAGTTATGTGCGTCGGGGATTGAAGTGTACCAATCGCGACGGCCGGTATCTCGAACTGGATCTCCGCTGTCAGGCGTATGAGATAGACGGAGACGGTCGACGCGGCATCGTCGGTTTGCTAAAAGACACCAGCGCCGCGGGGTCGACCCCCGATGAGGCCGTCCTGATGGACCAGGAACTGGAGATCCTCACGGCGGTTTCGACGGCATTGTCGTCTTCGCTGGAACTGAACCGAATCTTGAAGATTATTCTCACTGGCGCCACGGCTTCGCAGGGGCTGGGCTTCAACCGCGCTTTCCTGTTCTTATATGACAGAAACAACGATCTCCTGCACGGCCACATGGCCATAGGTCCCTCCTCGGCCGAAGAGGCAGGCAATATCTGGAAAAATCTGGAGTCGATGCGACTGTCCCTTCAGGAGTTGCTCGATGCTCCCCAGACCTCCGTGGCCCAGAAGGTCGATCGCATTACCGAGATGATTGTCGGTGTCGAGATTTCCCTGCGCGAGGATTCCATCCTGGCCGAGGCCTGCAAAAGCGGCAACTGGGTGAACCTGGAATCCTGCGAGGAACTCGATCCCGTTACCGAGGATATCACCGGCCGGCTCGGCACCCGGAAAATGGCCATTGTCCCGATGGTCAGCAAGGGCAATTTGGTCGGGCTTCTGGCGGCGGACAATTTCATAACCAATCACTCGATTTCAAACGGCGCCGCGCAGTTGCTTCAAATCCTGGCTAACCAGGCGGCGGTGGCTATGGAGCGGGCGGAGCTTTACGAGGCCCTGCGCGAAAGAGCCGTGGAACTCGAACGCATCAACAAGGTGGTCGCCGAGTCGCAGGACCAGATCATCAAGATCGAGAAGATGTCGGTCATCGGTGAACTTACTTCGGCCATCGCACATGAACTGCGCAACCCCTTGACAATTGTCGGCGGCTTCGCCCACCTGATGCTCAAGGCCGATGTCAGCGAAGAGTATCGCGAGTATCTGAATATTATCGTCAGCGAAATCCGTCGGGCCGAGTCGGTCCTGCACCATGTGCTGGACTTCTCGAGGGCCTCCAAATCGGAAAGCCGCGAACTGGATTTCTCGGTCCTGGTAAAACGCAATCTCGAACTGCTCATCGGGCGCCTTCACCGTCCCGACCTCGATTTCCAGCTGTCGCTGGCCGAGGCCGACGCGAGGGTGTACGGCAATGCCGACCAGCTTTCGCACGCCGTGTACCAGTTTTTGAAGATGGTCGCGGAGGAGTTGGTGCCGCCCGGAAATGCCGAAGTGATCACCGAAGTCAACGAGACTTCCGTCACCATGGTCATCAGGATTCGCTGTCCCCGGGACTGCCGCCAGAAGGTGAACAAGTCGCTCAGATCCGTTTTCTCGCAGAGCCGGACTTCGCAGAGGCTGACGATACTCGTGGCGGGCGAGACCATAAAATACCACGGCGGGACCTTCGGTTTCTCCGCCGAGGAGAACCAGGGACCGTCCCTGTATCTTGAACTTCCGCTGCGGAAGGAGGTGTTCGAATGAACCCGCGCATTCTAATCGTGGATGATGACGAAGGGATCAGGATTCTCTACGAGAGGGAACTTAGCCAGGACGGCTATGAGGTGGCTATGGCTTCCTCGGCCACGGAGGCTATCGCGATGTCGTCCGAAAACCCCTTTTCCCTGGTCATTCTGGATATCGAAATGCCCGGCATGTCCGGCCTTGAGATACTCGGTAAGCTTCGGGAAATCAGCCCGGAGACCCCGATAATTCTCAGTACCGCCTATTCGTCGTACAAGATGGACTTTCAGTCCTGGCTGGCCGATGCCTATATCGTCAAATCATCAGACCTGGAGCCGCTCAAGCGGAAGATCAGGGAACTTGCGAGGGACATGTGAACGCCGAAATCAACCACCGGCAGAAGCTGGATCTGGTCGAGCAGGTTGATACCCTGAGCGAGGAAGTCAAGATGCTGGCGTTGAACCTCGCCATATACCTGGCCAAAGCCAAGGCCGATTCGGAGAGATTCAACGAACTGGAGCCAGACTTCATCCGGCTGGTTAACGGAACCGTCAATGTCGTGCAGGAAATCGGGCGTATCGTCAATGCCGCCCGCAACCTCAAGACGATGATATACAGCGTCCCTTCGGGGCGCATCAACCAGGATCAAATAGAGGTCAGACTGCGCTCGATACTGGATCAGTGCGGGAGAATCATGACCTCCCTGTCACGGACCCGGGATGTCGATATCGGCTGAAATCGGGGTGGGCATGTCGTCGGAAACACTGGAGCATCGGGCAATAGTGACGATAATAGGACATAGATCGTTGACATTCCCCGAGAGCGGGCGCGGATGGAAAAATCACGATGATTGCCGGGCGGGCCTTGAGACGGGGGCCGGCGCCTTCGTCAGGGCGATTCCGGAAGATAACACAATGGTAGAGGTCGTAGATTATGTTAACACCTGAACTGCAAAAGCTCAACCAGATGGCCGAAGACCGGGGGGAGCCGTTTCGGGTCCTGATCGTTGATGACGAACAGTGGGTGCGCGAGGTATTCCGGGATTTTTGCGAACTGACCGGTGCCTTTGAGATCGATCTGGCCGAAAGCGGTTTGGAGGCCGTGCAGAAAGCGGGTTCAGGCGAATACGATCTGATCACGCTGGATCTGATTATGCCCGAGATGTCGGGTCTCGATGTTCTGACGGCCATTAAGAGAGTTTCTCCGCAGGTGCCGGTGATGATAATTACCGGAAACGCCACCGATAAGCTGGTAAACGAGGCGGGGGTTCTTGGAGCCTGCCGGGTGATGTACAAACCGATAATGATGGAGTCATTCATCGCGGAATTGACATCAACACTCGAAAGGTAAACCTTGGGGCGGTTATACACGGCCGCTTACGAGGGCCGGTACGACCTTGATATGAAATGGGAGCTGTGGAATGAAAAGTTCGGTCTCAATACTGATTGTTGACGACGAACTGATGATGCGAAATCTGCTGGAGAAGATTCTCTCGCGCGAGGGGTATCAGATAACTTCGGTGGACGACGGGCCGGCGGCGCTGGCCTATATCAAAGCCAACAAAGTCGATATCCTGATATCGGACATGAAGATGCCGGGTATGGACGGATTTGAGCTGCTCCGGATCGTCAAAAAGGAGCATCCCGAGATCGGAGTCATTATCATGACCGCCTTCGGCGACACCTACAGCGTCAAGGACGCCCTCCTGCTGGGGGCCGACGAGTATGTCACCAAGCCGTTCAAGAGCTATGAGATCTCGCTGGTGGTGGAGCGCGCCTACTGGCGCATCCTGTCCGCCAACAGCCCTCCGGCCGGGGAACCCAAATAGGTAATCCGTATGTGCGGTGAAGTCGTACCAGAAAACACAACCCTGACCCGGCGACGCATCCGCGTGACCGTCACCAAGGACATGATGACGGCCATGATGGTTATCAGCGAACCCGAGCCGGGAGAACCGCCGGTGACCGAAGATGAGATTTCGGAGGCTCTCACCCAGGCAGGTGTTGTCTATGGTATTGATAAAGACTTTCTGAACGAGCTGATCGAAAAGCCGGAATACGGCAAACCAATCAAGGTTGCCCGGGGAGATCCGGCCGAAAAAGGCAAAGACTCGCAGTTGACGTACCTGTTCGAAACCGATCACCAGAAAACACCGAACGAGACCCCGGACGGGCACATCGACTACCGCGAGATGAATTTCATCCAGAACATCGAGAAGGATGCCCTCCTGGCGCGGCGGACCCCGCCGGAGCCGGGCACCAACGGCATGGGCGTGGACGGGCGCGAACTCGTTGCCCCACGCGGGCGCAACATCCCCTTCAAATACGGCGATAACACCCGGCTCTCCGAAGACGAGCTGGAGCTGTATGCTGCCTCCGCCGGCGCCATTGTCTTTTCGCAGGGGAAAGTTTCGGTGAAGGACGTCATGCTGATTCGCGGCGATGTCGATTTCAATGTCGGCAATATCGACTGCGTCGGCAGTGTCAAGGTCACCGGCAAAATCTGTAACGGTTTCAAACTGCGTGTCGGCGGTGATCTTGAGGTCGATGGCAGCGTCGAGGACGCCGACATCTCCGTCGAGGGGAACATTCTCGTCCGCGGTGGTTTTTTCGGCGAGGGCTCGGGGGTGATGCACGCCGACGGCGATGTCGTTGTCAAGTTTGCTGAGGGCCAGAAGATCACCTCGGGAGGACACGTTATAAGCGGGGGAGAGCTTCTCAATTGCCACGTCACCGCTCATGAGAACGTCATTGTCAAGGGGCGGTGCGGCAAGCTCATCGGTGGGGAGATCAACGCCGGGCACGAGATAAGAGCCTCGGTTATAGGCACCGATGCCGGAACCGCCACCATGCTTACGGTGGCCTACGACGCCGATATGATGCGTCAGTACCAGGAGGCGGTTCATGAGATCAATCGCCTGGCAGCCGACGAAGAGCGGGTCAAGGAAAGCCTGATCAGTCTTTACCGCCTGCAGATGGATGGCCGACTCACGCCCGACCAGGAAGCCGGCTTGAGCAAGTTGGAGGCGTTCCACAAAAGTGTCCCGCAGGCTTTGAAAGGGCTCAAGGCCAAAAAGGAGGCTCTGGCGGAGAGAATGAGCGAGATCTGTGATGCCCGTATAGTTGCCGAGAAAGCCATGCATCCCGGAGTCAGCGCCCACATCGGTATACTGACCCTTGACCTGCACGAGGAAGTCGGTCCCAGCGAGCTGGTCCACGACGGCTTCAAGGTTTTGATTACGGGCTACGACCCTCGTAAGGATAAATAGTCTCCCTGCGCGCTAAAAATCTCTTGAAATACGTCAGTTGTGGCAATATATTCACGATGCCCACAGGGCAATCTACGTCGGAGAGGTGGCCGAGAGGCTGAAGGCGGCGGATTGCTAATCCGTTATAGGGCGAACAGCTCTATCCAGGGTTCGAATCCCTGCCTCTCCGCCATTTTTATCCCACGATAAATCTATTGTTGGTAGCAGGTTAATTTGCTGATGTTCCTGTGGGCCACCCGACGTGGAGTTGGGCGTAAGTGCATATCTTTGGTGAAAGTGATTCCACTGGAAACCCGGGGCAAGCCCCGGACCACCCTGCCTAAACATTGATAATAACAACCAGAGCAATATACAAGGGTGGGTCTGTCTTCGCCTGCGCGCCATGGCGTGAACCCGCGATCATTACTATTTTGTGGACGTACACCACGCACGGAACGGGTGCACTTGAAATGGGTTCGTTTCTCGTATTTTTAAGTTTGGCGCTGAAATGGGTTCGTTTCTCGTATTTTCAAGTTTGGATGTTAAAATCGGTAGGGTTTTTTAAGTTTGGGCAAGTTGGAGTTGGTACAAAAGGCGGAAGGCGCGGGTGGGTTGATGGCAATGTGTTTTTCACTCGTTGGCATAGGACGGCTCCTTTATGGAAGGGCTCGGATCAGATTTCACCGCCGATGTTGTAGTGTTTTTGTGGGGGGAACGTGCTACTCTACAAACCCACAGCCTGCAAGCTGTGGGCCACCCGGTCTTTGTTTCCCACGATAAATCGTGGGCCACCCGACGTGGGTTCGCATCCCTGTCTCATCAGCTGTACCGAAAAGCACCCTCCATCCCCAGGATTTTTCAAGCAGGGGATCCTGCTCATTTTGTGTCAACGTAGCCCATGAGGTTATCCACAGTTTCGGTGATGAAAAGACCGTTGAATGCGGAGTATTGTACCTCCATTAAGTCGTTGTAGGATGGTTAGATAATATTTGCGAGCCTAAAAAGACTTGACAATTTCGGGCGGGTATTTATATTGACCGTGGGTGAGCATTTTA
>CAZVUZ010000019.1:11804-29373 GCA_964630485.1 uncultured Ignavibacteriales bacterium | reverse complement strand
TAAGAAGATACGGGTCGACGACAACGGTGGCTGGTACTGCGCCAAGGCCGAGGAGATGATTTACCATTTGTCCGGGCTGGGCGTGACCGTCATTGAACAGCCCACCGATGCGACTTTTGCCAAGGAATGGCCGCATTTGAAGGGCAAAGCTGAAAATGTCGAACTGATTATCGACGAAGGTTTTAATGACAGCGGCGATTACGACCGGGTGGCGGGGTTTGTCGACGGTATCAATATCAAAATGGAAAAGTGCGGCGGGGTTCTTCAAGGCTCCAAACTGGCGGCCAAAGCCCGTGAGGATTCGAAGAAGGTTATGCTGGGTTGTATGGTCGGTTCGTCGGTAGGGATTGCGCAATCCGTCTATATGTCGGCGGGAGCGGATTACTTCGATCTGGACGGGCCGCTGCTTTTGGAAAACGATATTGCCCTCGGAATTCACTATGAGAGGGAATCGATAAAGGTTGACCGCGAGATGATCGGCGGTCCCAAGCTGAAACGCGATGTGGTTGAAAAGTACATTACGAAGTAGCCTCAGCAGTTTCCTGCTGTTGTTTGTCGTGTTTGTCGTGGCGGTGGCGAATGGGGCTGTGGCCGGCGCCGCGGAACCAGGCAATCCGGCGGTAGTAGTGGTCTACCCGAAGGCGGGTCAGACGATTGGCGCGGTCGATTCCACTTTCATCCTGGGACATGTGCCGGCCGGTCGCGACGGCTGGACCTATGAGCTAACCGTCAACGGCAATCCTGCCGCCGTGCACCGTGACGGTGGTTTTCTCGCTTTCGTTCCCATCGAACCGGGCGACTTCGACTTCGTCCTCGAAGCCTTCCTCACATATCACGGATCGCGATCTCTGCCGGTCGGCAAAAGAAGACCGGTGACCTCGCTCGGGCGTCGATACCCGGATAATCTAAAAACGGTTATGACGGTTGCCGTGCCGCAACCGATCGTGGCGTTGTCGTCAGATTCGCTGACCATTGTGGGAGCCTGGCGGCCACCGGGCGGCGATGTTGTCCTGTCGGCGGGGGAGAGACTGGAGTTTGCCTTCAGGGGTACACCCGGATGCCAGGCCTGGTTTTCGATCGACGGCGTCATTGATTCGATGCCCATGGCGGAGACGGAACCCGTGCCACAGCCCTATTGGGGTGAGGCTGTCTTCGGGGCCGGAGCTGTCCCCGACTCGATGAAGTTGGCCGGTATATACAGCGGTTTCTGGATAGTACCGAACGACGCCCACCTCTTCATGGCCAATATCACTTTCCACCTGGGTCCACCCGATCTCGAACATATTGCCCGTCGGTTGTTTTCAAGTGAAGTACATGTCAATGGTTTCAGTCTCGATGACTACATCCGACTCATGGACTGTGAGCCCATCGAGGAGCTGAGCTCCTTTCGGGTGACTACCAACAGCGCCGATTATCCGTTCGCAGTCGAATTCGTCGATTCCGTGCAGATTGTGCGCCACGGGCCCCGTCGCGGCTACCTGTCGATTTTCCAGCCGAAGGGCGTTCGCGCCATGGTGGTGGGACGTGAGGGCGGCTGGTACAAAATCAAGTTGTCCGATTCGCATTATGGCTGGGTTGCGGCAGAATCCGTGAAGGTGCTCCCGACCGGGATCGCGCCGCCGCGTTCGAATTTGTCGTCGATAAGGTTTTTCCATTCCGACGATCACGTGATTGTCAGGTTCCCGCTTTCGGGTATGCACCCGTTTCGGGTCGTCGAAGACGACAGCCGGCGGCTGGTACTGCAATTGTTCGGCGTGACGGCGGATACGGACTGGATCAGGTACGATTTCGACTCCGATTTGATCGACCTTGCCGACTGGTCGCAGCCCGAGGAAGGCCTGTATGAATTTCGGATTAGACTCTATCATGATTTGTGGGGCTACGATACCTGGTACGAGGGCAACACTTTTTGTTTGCAGCTGAACTACCCGCCAGAGAAGACGCATCGGCTCAAGGATAAGGTCATCGTGCTCGACCCGGGTCACTCGCATGACCCCGGGGCGATCGGGCCCACCGGATACACCGAGGCCGAAGCCAATCTCGGCATTGCCCTGGTCCTGCGCCAGGAGCTGGAGAGGCGCGGCGCCCGGGTTATCATGACGCGCGATGACGACCGGGACGTTGAGCTGTACGACCGCCCGGCTATCGCCAAAGCCAATGCCGCCGATCTCTTTGTCTCGATTCATAACAACGCCCTTCCCGACGGTGTGAATCCCTACACCAATCACGGGACATCGTCCTATTACTACCATCCGCATTCCAAAGATCTCGCCCGGTTCATTCACGCCGAAATGATCAAGGCCACCGGTCTGCCCGACCACGGTTTTTATCATGGTAACCTGGCCGTCAATCGGCCGACGCAGTACCCGGCGGTGCTTGTCGAGTGCGCCTTCATGATGATTCCCGAGCAGGAAGCCCGGCTCAAGACGGACGAATTCCGCGATGACATTGCGGCGGCGATTCGAAAAGGCATTGAGAAATTCCTCAAGGAGTTTGATAATGGCAAATGATAAGGGCAGCTCAAAGGCTGAGCCAAACTGGCTCATCTACCTGGCTTTGCTGTTGGCCGGAATTCTCCTGCTGGCCGAGGCCTTCAATATTTACCAGCTGACCCGGTGGACCGCGCGGCTGGGAATCGGCCTCGTTTTCTCCGCCGTGGCGATGTTTGTCGCCAACGGGCGCTGGGCGGGCAATGTGGCCATCGTCATCATCTGGCTCTCCGTTGTGGTCGCATATATCCTTTAGAAGGCCTTCAACAAGGGCTTGCATCCCCCGGGATGATTTAGTAAATTGTCCACATGGGTAAACGTTCGCGGAGGAAACCCAGATCCAAATCCGATCCGCCAAAGGCTGACAAGAAGAATACGCAAAAGCGCAGAGGGCTTTCGCCCGTGCTCCGCTTTGTCATCACCTTTGTCGTGACGCTGGCCGTGGTGGGGCTGCTCTATGCCCACGTGACGGCCAACTACCATGACAAACTGGATCCGTTGATGGAGTGGACGGCCGTCTTGAGCGGATCGGTTGCATCGCTTTTCTCAAGCGATGTCAGCTGGGAGGATAAACATTGCCAGTACAAAGGCTTCACGGTCCAGATAATTGATGAGTGCACCGGCCTTCTCGAAATGGTGATTTTCTTCGCGGCCGTAATCTCTTTTTCGACCGGTATCAAAAAGAAGCTGCTTGGGCTGGCGATGGGGATTCCGGCAATCTACGTGTTCAACCTGATTCGGATAGTCGTTCTCATGGTTGTCGGGGCCTCCTCGCAGCGCGTCTTCGATTTCATGCACCTGTATTTCTGGCAGGCAACCCTCATAATCATGATTGCAACCGTCTGGATCGGCTGGTTGTACCTGGTGGTCTATCGTGAAAAAAAATCTGTGGTTGTTTCTACTTAAGGTCGCCCTGCTGACCCTTGTTTTCGGATGGTTGTGGTTCAGCCGTCTCCAACGCGCCTATCCCGATTTGATCGGGCCCATAGCCGAACCTTTCTTCGAGTTGGTGGGGGTGCGTAAATGGTGGCTGGCTCTCGTCGCGGAACACTTCACCAACATCGTTCCCTATATGGCCCTGGTGCTGGCCGCGCCGGGTTTGATCAAGGACTGGAAGCGAACCCTGGTGGCTTTCTTTGGCGGCCTGGCAATTCTCGTGTTGGTTCATCTGCTGATGTCGACGGCGGTTTACTATGTCGTAGCGTCGTATGAGATGTCGAAGACCGCCTACAAAATCCTCCTGCCGATATATCTCGTCAACGATGCTCTGCCGCTGGTGCTCTGGCTGGCTTTTTTCCCGAAAGTATTTTCGGAGTTGTTCAGCTTCGTGAGATTTGGTGGGGAAGAGGCACCAGGCAAGGCCTGAGGCCGCTGCGGGCAAAAGAAAATACCCCCGCCAGGAATCGAACCTGGATTCCCGGCTCCGGAGGCCGGTGCGTTATCCGTTACACCACGGGGGCATTCAACTCTGGATCGCTTACCGGAACCATCTCCTGGTGGTTCCCGCGTTCGACCAGAGACTACTAATAAGGTAAAGCTCCCCCCGGCGCAACAGTTAAATTGCATCCCACGGTCGTTTCGGTGATCCTCCCGGCTCCGTTCCGTTTTTAGATTGATCTCCCGCTGAGGAATCGTATACTGATTTCCCGGCAACGAAGCGAACGGAAGGGCGGCCCGGAATATCCACACCCGGAGTTTAATAATGCGTTGGAGCAAAACATACATACCCACCTTGAGACACCGTCAGTCGGAGGCAGAGTTGGAATCGCATCAGCTTCTCCTTCGCGGTGGCTATATCCGTCGCGCGGGAGCCGGCCTCTACAGCTTCCTGCCGCTTATGCAACGAGTGGTCGACCGTCTGGAGCGCCTGGTTACAGCTGAGCTCGAGAGCCATGGTGGTCTGCGCATAAGCGTACCCGAGTCCGAATCGTTGCCGGAGGGTGCTTCAGGGCCGCTGCAAAGTGAATCCGGCATCACTTCGTTGATAGCCGGCGAGGTCAAGAGTTACCGGCAGATGCCCCTGATGATGTACCGAGTGGGTTTCGGGGATAATGATGAATCCCGACCGCGCCAGGGTCTATTGCACATGCGGCAGCCGCTAACGGCCGATGTCTGGTGCTTTGATACCGGCGAGGAGGCCGCGCGCAGATCGCATGAGCTTCTGATCCGCGCGGTAAAGAACCTCGGGCGGCAACTCGGTCTCGACCTGGTCGTCGTCGAAGCCGCCTCTGTCGACCCGGATGTCCTTCGAGCCGAGGATCTGGTGGTCCTTATGGATGGCCCCGCCGGCGACAGGACGGAGCTGTTCTGCGGAAAATGTGACTTTGCCGCCGATCTGGAAATCGCCGCTTTCAAGGACATTGCCGGGATTGCTGTCGACGATGCCCCTGAGTCGATGAAGGTTGTGGACACCCCCGGCGCATCGACGATTGAGCAGGTCGCGGATCTGCTCGACATACCGCGGACACGGCTCGTCAAAACCATTATTGTGACCGCCGACGATACCCCGGTGGCGGCACTTATCCGGGGCGACCGCGATTTTAACCCGACCAAGCTGAGAGGCATCACGGGGGCGCGGACGGTAGCCATGGCCGATGCCGAAGAGGTCGAGCGATGCACCAGAGCCCCGGTAGGATTTGCCGGACCGGTGGGGTTGCGGGGTATGCCTGTAATAGCAGATCCGCTTGTCGCTGAGATGAGGAATTTCGTTGTCGGGGCCAATTCCCAGGATCAACATCTGGTAAACGTCAATATCGGGCGTGATTTCAAACCCGGGCAGATCGCTGATATCTCGATGGCTCGAGAGAGCGACGGCTGTCCGCTTTGCGCAGAACCGCTGACCGGGAAAAACGCCCTTGTGATAGGTCGGTTTTTTTGTCACGACCCGCGCTTTTCGCAGGCTCACAATGCGGTGTACCTGGATTCGGAAGGCGTTTCGCGGCCCATTTTCGTATCTTCAGTTCATATAGCCCTGACCCGCGCCCTTCAAACGGTGGTGGAATTATCGCATGACGAGACCGGCATTTTGTGGCCAGCCGTCCTGGCGCCATACCAGGTGGAGATTGTCCTGTTAAATCCATCGCGGTCGGATCAGTCGGAGGCCGCCGAGAGAATCTACGGCGAACTTCTCGCCGCCGGCGTCGGCCCCATTCTGGACGATCGCGAGGAGCGGGCCGGGGTAAAATTCCATGATGCCGACCTGGTGGGCGCGCCTGTGCGTTTGGTGGTTGGTGATAAGTCATTGAGGGAAGGCAAGGTAGAGGTCGGCTTGAGGTCCGAAAGAGAGCGTCGGCCGGTGGCCGTGGCCGATGCCGCGGAGGCCGTAAGAAAGGCTCTTGAGACGTTCAATTAAGTAGACAAATCGCTTGCATGGGAGAGAGTTAGGGTTTATACTTACAGGTTCCGGTGGGCATGGGCCCACCTTGTTATATACAATAGCTACGGTGATAGATGGCGAGAGAGACGAAAGAGCAAATAATCGAGCTTCTGGAGAAGCCTCTGGCGGACGAAGGTGCGGAGGTTGCCGACGTGGTTTTGTCGCGATACAAGGACCAGTCGACCCTGCGTGTATTCGTATATTCGGAGCACGGCGCCACGCTCGAAGAGTGCGCCCGTCTTTCGCGCATGGTCGGTAATCTCGTTGACGGAACAGATTGGTTTCCCAACGGTTATACTCTTGAGGTATCGTCTCCGGGGTTGGACCGCCCGTTGAAATCAGCCAGGGACTTTAGGTACCGCATTGGCGAGACTGTCAAGGTCATGTTTGCTGATGCCAAACGCAAGAAACTGACAGCGGAGATCGTATCGGTCACTGATGACCGGATCAGCCTGAAGGCCGATGATGGCCCGTTGGATCTCGACCTGTCAGAAATAGAACAGGCAAAAATAGTATTTTGAGGGAGAAACAGTAAATGGCGTTTGATATGGTAGAGGCGATGACTCTGATCGCCCGCGAAAAGAACATCGACTTTGACGCCGTGCTCGAGACGCTTCAGGTCAGCCTGCTGGCTGCCGCCAAAAAGAAGTACAATTTCACCGACAACATCAGCTTCAAGTTCGATCGTAACAATAACGAACTCTTGATGATCGCCACCAAAAAGGTGGTTGCCGACGTCAGCGACGACAATATCGAGATTTTCGTCAAAGTCGCCAAAGAGATCGATCCCGAGGCCGAAGTCGGTGACGAGATAGACATCTACATCGATTACGAAGACGAGTTTGGCCGCAATGCCATTTCGTCTGCCAAGCAGACCCTCATCCAGAAGGTTCGCGAGGCCGAACGGGATCGCATTTACGAGGAGTATATCAGCAAGGTCGGGACTCTCGCCTCCGGTGTTGTCCAGCAGATCGACAAGGGGAATGTGATAGTTAACCTCGGGCGGGCCGAAGCCGTGTTACCCATTAAGGAGCAGATACCTCGGGAGAAGTTCCGCCAGGGCGACCGTGTCAGGGCCTACATTCAGGATGTTCAGAAAAACATGCGGGGTCCGCAAATCATCCTGTCGCGAGTGACCAACGAATTCCTCCAGGCTCTCTTTGCCCTGGAGGTGCCCGAGATTTACGAGCGCGTTATCGAGATCCGGGCCATTGCGCGCGAACCCGGTGAACGGGCCAAGATCGCCGTGTATTCGTCGGACGATCGCATTGATCCCGTTGGCGCCTGCGTCGGCATCAAGGGTGTCCGGGTGCAATCGATTGTACGGGAACTTAACAACGAGCGCATTGACATCGTGCCGTTTTCCTCCAGCCCCGAGCTTTTCGTGACGCGGGCGCTGGCCCCGGCCAAAGTCATTGCTATTGATGTCTTTGAACTCGAAGCCAAGATGACGGTTGCCGTTGAAGACGAGAAGCTGTCCCTGGCGATCGGGCGCAACGGCCAGAATGCCCGCCTGGCGTCGAAGCTTACCGGCTGGAAGGTTAACATTCTTTCCGAGAGCGAGTACAACGACGCGAAGCATCGCGAGGCCGAATTGCTCGTGCCGGTCGGACAACTGGACGGTATTGGCGCCAAGATGACCGAGCGTCTGGCCGAGGCCGACATCGGATCGGTCCAGCGCCTGGCGGCTTCCAACGTGGAGACCCTTTCCAAGGTCCCGGGTATCGGCGAGAAGACGGCCGAGACGTTGATCGAGAAGGCTGCGGCGATGGTCAAGCAACTCGAGGAAGAATACGAAGAACGCCAGCGCGAACTGGCCGAGAGTGGAGAGGGCGAGGAGCCGGAAGAAGAGAAGCTCACCGCCGACAATATGTTTGAAGACGATTCGGATTTTGTGACCGAAGCTGACGATGTGCCGGAAGCCGAGGCTCCGGAATTCAATGAGATAGAAGAAGAGAGTGATAAGGACAAGGATGTCGAGTAATAGACAGGTGTTTTTATATCAGATGCGAACCAGAATGCATGCGTGCCGGAGGTAATTGCTGAATGGCCACCAAAGAATCACCAAGAATTTATGAGTTGGCTAAAGAGTTCAAGATTTCTTCCGCGGCTTTGCTGAAGATTCTGCGTGATCTCGGGTTTGAGCCCCGGTCTCACATGTCCGTGGCGTCGGATGAAATGATCGCGGCGGTACGGGTCCGCTTCACCAAGGAAAAGCAGGACGCCAAGAAGGAGATGGAGCAGCGCGAGCAGGTGCGCGTTGCCGCGGCCAAGACCCTGGCTGCCACACCGCCTAAGAGACCGACCCGAGTCGTCCGACCGGAGCCCCCGGCAAAGCCCACCGGGACAGGTCGGCCGACCCCCTCGGCAAGACCCACCAGGCCGGCTCGGCCCGAAAGTCCGGCAAGACCCACCAGGCCGGTTCGGCCCGAAAGTCCGGCAAGACCTGGCTCGGCCCGTCCAGGGACATCACCTGTGCGTGGAAGACTCATTAAGGCCGATGGCTCCAGAGGTGGCGCAAACCAGGAAAAGCCCGCCGCTGTAGAAAAGGCAAAACCCGCCGGCGCCACCGAAGCCGTCAAGCCCGCCGCCACAACTGGCGGAACAAAAGCCCCTGACACCAAGACCAACGTGGCCGGGATGATGCGTCGTATCGAAAAGAAGCAGAAGAAAAAGGAACGCCGGCGCAAAAAAGACCGGCGTGTTGTCAACCCCACCGAGGTAGCCAAGAGTTTCAAGGCCACCATGGCCAACCTGACCGGCACCAAGCAGCGCCGTCGCTACCGGAAGAATGCCGCCGGGGAGATGGAGATTGACCCGACGCCGGAGAACCTGATCGAAGTAAACGAGTTTATGTCGGTTGCCGAATTGGCCCGTCTCGTCGATCACAAACCGGCGGAACTCATCGCCAAGCTCTTCGAAATGGGCATGATGGCCACCATCAATCAGCGCCTGGACATGGATACCATCGAGATGTTGTCTGCCGAGTTCGGTTTCGATGTGGCCCAAATGGCGGAGGTCGGCGAACAGGCCAAAGAAGAGGAACACGAAGAGGCTCTTGAAGGCCGGGCGCCGGTGGTCACGATTATGGGTCATGTCGATCACGGCAAGACCTCGCTGCTGGACCACATCCGCGAAACCAATGTCGTGGCGGGGGAGGCGGGAGCCATAACCCAGCATATTGGCGCCTACCAGGTTTTCCACAAAAGGGGCAACGTTACTTTCCTGGACACTCCCGGGCACGAGGCTTTCACGGCCATGCGCGCCCGCGGGGCTCACATTACGGATATCGTGGTGCTGGTAGTCGCGGCCGACGACGGTGTGCGACCGCAAACGAAAGAGGCCATAGATCACGCCCGGGCCGCCAACGTGCCGATTATCGTGGCTATCAATAAAATCGATAAGCCCACGGCCAATCCGGATAGTATTCGTACCCAGCTATCCGAAGAAAACCTGATCTCGGAGGAGTGGGGCGGCAAAGTTATCATGGTCGAAGTTTCGGCCAAGACCGGGGTCGGCGTGGATAAGTTGCTTGAGATGATCCTGCTCCAGGCCGAGATGATGAATCTCGAGGCCGACCCGACTATTCGTGCACAGGGCGTCGTCGTCGAATCCCGTCTCGAAAAGGGCCGCGGCCCGGTGGCTACGGTTCTTATTCAAACCGGAACCTGTCATGTCGGCGATTCTATCGTGGCCGGCGTCAACAGCGGCCACGTGCGCACCATCACCAATGATCGGGAGCAGAATCTCAAGGAAGTGGGGCCCTCGACACCAGCCCAGATTACCGGCCTCAACGGTGTGCCCCAGGCCGGCGACAGCTTTATGGCCGTACTGAACGATCAGGATGCCCATGAGATCACGATCAAGCGCACCCAGATCAAGAGAGAGCAGGATGTCCGTATAACTCACGGACGCACGACCCTTGACAAGGTCTTTGATCGCATCAAGGAAGGCCAGATCAAGGAAATTCGTCTCATCATCAAGGGTGATGTTGACGGCAGCGTGGAAGTGCTCTCGGATACCCTGGGTACCATCGCCACCGAAGAGGTGAAATCCAACATCATCCGTCGCGGCGTGGGTCCGATTACCGAGTCGGATGTTCTTCTGGCCGCCGCCTCGGACGCGATTATCATCGGCTTCCAGGTATCCCCGGATACCCGGGCAAGAGAGCTTGCCCGACAGGAACACGTCGATGTGCGCATATACAATGTAATTTACGAAGCCGAGGACGACGTCAAGAAGGCCCTCGAGGGTCTGTTGGCTCCGTCGGTGTCCGAGCAGTTTGTCGGCGCCGCCGAAATTCGCGCCCTGTTCAAGGTACCCAAGGTCGGAACTATCGGCGGCAGTTACGTCCGTGAGGGACGCATCAACCGCAAGGACCGGGTGCATGTTGTCAGGGACGGCAAGATCGTATATGCCGGCATGCTTAGCTCTCTCAAGCGGTTTAAGGACGACGCCAGGGAAGTCAAGGATGGTTACGAGTGCGGTATTGGCGTGGAGAACTTCAACGACATTAAGGTAGGAGACATTATTGAGGCCTTCGAGGTGGTTGAGACCGCCCGTACCCTCTAATGCCCAATGGCGTTGGTAACCGTGATATTGACCGTCACTCTGCAGATTCCTTCCGCCAGATCGTTGAAGGATAAGCGTCGGATCTTGAAGTCGCTTTTCGCAAGGCTGCGAAACAACTTCAACATCAGCATCGCCGAAGTCGGTGATAATGACCGCCCCGGCGCTGCCCGACTGGCGGCGGCGGTTGTTAGCAATGAGACTTCTTACGGACATCAGGTGATGTCCAAAGTATTGAATAGGATTGAATCCGAAGCCGAACTTGTTATGATTGATTGTTCCACGGAGGTTTATTAAAATGAGGCAGTTCCGGCGTGCCGATCGCGTACGCGAAGAGATCCTCAAGACCATGTCGAGGATTATGGAAAGTGAGCTCGCCGAGTCGCTGCCGGGCATGGTTACCTTTACTCAGGTGAAATTGTCCAAAGATCTCCGCTATGCCACTGTGTATTACTCCTTCCTGGGCAAAGAAGAGGACAAGAGTCATATTGCCGGCTACTTTGAGCGGGAGCGCAAGCGCCTGCGGCATCTTCTCGGAACACGGCTTCAAATCAGGTATATCCCTGAATTGACATTTGAGTTCGACCCCAGTATTGAAGAAGGTATTAAAATAGAACGACTGTTAAATGAGATTAAAGGCGACAAACGTGACGAGTGACCGTTCGGTTCCGTACGTTCGCGAGATGGCCGAATTACAGAGGCTTCTCGATTCCGGACAGGATGTTCTCGTGGCGTCACATATTGATCCTGACGGTGACGCGCTGGGAACGCAACTGGCCTTTGCCGCCTACCTTCGCGATTTGGGTAAGAACCCGATCCTGGTCCGCGACGATATCATACCTGAAAAGTATCGTTTCCTTCCCGGTGTAAATGACATACCGCTCCTTGACACTTTTACTGAGGCGCCGGCCATAGATACCGCTCTTATCCTCGAATGTCCCACGACCGAGCGCATTGGGCGGGCTCGCAAATTTCTGGAACACGGCGCCACTGTCCTCAATGTCGATCATCATCAGGACAATGGCATGTTCGGCAAATTGAACTGGCTCAATGTAGCCTCGTCCTCGGTCGGCGAAATGGCCTTCGAATTTTTCAATTTTGTAGGTTACAAAATCTCCCCGAATACGGCTGAGAATCTCTATACGGCTATTCTGACCGACACCGGTCGCTTCCGGTTTTCGTCAACCTCGCCCCGGACCATGCAGATAGCCGGCGAATTGATCGCTGCCGGCGCCGATCCCCAGCACATAACCGATATGGTCTATTTCGATATGAGGGCCTCGACCATAAAACTGATCGGCAAGGTTCTCAACGATATCGAGTTTTCCGCCGACGGCAGGATTTGTCTACTGACGATGACGCGGGAGGCCCTTGAGCAATCGGGCGCTCATGAATCCGAATCCGACGGCCTGGTCGATTACACGCTGTTCAGCGGTGCTGTCGAGGCCGGGGCCCTGTTGAAGGAGATCAGCGATACGCAGACCAAGGCGAGCTTGAGATCGAGGGACGGTATCAATGTTGCCGCCATTGCCGCCGGTATGGGTGGTGGCGGTCATTACAATGCCGCCGGATGCACAATAGACCGACCTCTGCCGGAAGCGAAGAAACTGATTCTTGAACTAATAAGTAAGGCTATCCATGGCGTCGCCGAATAACAGCGTGAATTACAACGGTGTGCTCCTGGTAAACAAACCGTCGGGTATCACCAGTCATGACGCCGTTCTTGAGGTGCGCCGAACCCTGGGCCTGAAGAAGATCGGACACACCGGTACTCTGGACCCGGCCGCCGAGGGACTGCTGGTTCTTTGCCTCGGCCCGGCCACCAAGATAGCCCGGTTTTTGTCGGATGCCGACAAGCAATACGATGCCGAGATTACGCTCGGGCTGACCTCGGAAACATACGATGCCGAGGGAGTCGATCCTGACGAGACCCCGGCGGCCGTTCCGGAACTCTCGACCAAGGCGGTTGAGGAAATTCTGGCCGAGTACACCGGGACCATCCAACAGCAGGTCCCCGCGTATTCCGCTATCAAGGTTGACGGTGAACGGCTTTACAAAGCGGCCCGCGCCGGGAAGAAAGTCGAGGCACCGGAACGCGAAATCACTATCGAGTGCATTGACCTGCTTTCCTTCGAGTCTCCGCGACTCGCCATTCGCGTCACCTGTTCCAAGGGTACCTATATCAGGTCGCTGGCTCACGATATCGGACAGCGTCTCGGTTGCGGCGGCTATCTTTCGGCGCTCAACCGCCTGAGGGTCGGGACGCTTCGGCTTGAAAATGCGCTGTCGCTCGAAGAGGTTCGCGGTCGGCACGACCGCGGCAGTCTCACGGAGGTGTTGATGACACCGGGGGAGGCCCTCGATCTCGCCGCCGTTACGGTAAAAGATGATTTTTGCGGCGGCGTTGCGCACGGACGTGAAATTACGCACCTGGAAGTGCAACGCATCGACCGGCAATTTCTGGAGGGCGATACGGTTGCGGTCAAAGATGATCGAGGCCGCCTCCTGGCGCTGGGTCGGGCCCTGATGACATCGAGTCAGGTCGTCGCCGGTGAAACGGGCAGGATGATCAGTTATTTAAGGGTGCTCCATTGAGTCTTGAAATCATAAGAGGCGTAGAGCAATTCAGGCGTCCTTCGGAACGACCGGTGGTGGTAACCATCGGCACCTTTGACGGTATTCACCTCGGGCACCAGGAAATCCTTAGGCGCGTTCTGGATACGGCCGAAAAGTATAATTCCGATCCGATCCTGGTCACCTTCCACCCGCACCCGAAAACTGTCGTGACGCCTGATGATGCTCCTCTGTTGCTGACGACCATCGAGGAAAAAGAACGGTTCCTTCCGCATTTCTTCAGAGGAACTGTACTGGTGCTGGATTTCAACGCCGAATTGAGAAATCTGACGGCAGAGAAGTTCGTGAAGGAGGTCCTCATCGGCCGCCTGGGTATGACTCGGCTGATCGTCGGTTACGATCACGCCTTCGGAAAGAACCGGAGCGGCAGTATCGTCGAGTTAAAGAAGTTAGGTGCCGACATGGGTTTCGAAGTGGAGGTTGTCGGTCCCGTTACGATAGATGATCAGCGGGTGTCATCGTCGGCCATTCGCCGCCTTCTGGCCGCCGGTAATTTCAAACACGCCATCGAATTCCTTGGTCACCCCTATGCCATTTACGGAGAGGTCGAAAAGGGCATCGGCCTTGGTCGGAAACTTGGCTATCCGACGGCCAACGTCCGCTACAACCCGCGCAAGCTCCTGCCGACAGAGGGCGTTTACGCCTGTCACATCGATGTCGGTGATGTCAAGAGAGACGGCATGATGTTTATCGGCCGCAATCATTTCAACCCGGAGAAGCGCATAACTGTGGAGGCCAACCTGTTCGATTTCGATCAGGAGATCTACGGTAAGGGCATAATCGTGTGCCCGACGCATTTCATACGCCCGAATCAACGATACAATTCGACCGACGATCTTGTCGGCCAGATTCAGCTCGATAAAAAAGAAGTACTGAGAATATTTGATAAGGAGAAGAGAGATGCCAACACCCAAAGAAACCAAAGCCCGTATTATTGCTAAAAACCGGTTGCATGAGACCGATACGGGTTCACCGGAGGTGCAGATCGCGTTGCTGACGGAGCGCATTCTGCATCTTACGGGACACATGCAAGTCCACAAGAAGGACTACCACACCAGACTGGGCCTTCTGAAACTCGTCGGCCAGCGACGCCGGCTTCTGGACTACCTAATGAGGAATGATATTGAAAGTTACCGTCAGGTAATCGCCGACCTGGGTCTGAGGCGATAAGAGGAGAGTAGGAATAATATATGTCTTTTAAAGTTGAATTTGAACTCGGCGGCCGCACCATGATCATTGAGAGCGGCAAAGTAGCCAAACAGGCGAATGGCGCCGTCACCGTCAGATACGGCGATTCCATGGTCGTATCCACAGTCTGTGCCCAGACCGAACCCAGATTGGGTTTTGACTTTTTCCCCCTGACGGTCGAGTATCGGGAGAAGTCATATGCCGCCGGTAAGATACCCGGTGGGTTTTTTAAACGCGAGGGAAGACCTTCGGAAAAGGAAATCCTGTCCGCCCGCATCATTGACCGGCCCATCCGGCCTCTGTTCCCCAAGGATTTTCGCGGGGAAACGCAGTGCATTAACTTCATTATTTCGCACGATCAGGAAAATGATACCGATATCCTGGCCCTTGTTGGCACCGGCGCCGCCCTGGCCATATCGGATGTTCCCACGGAGAAAGTTGTCTCCGGAGTGAGAGTGGGCCGCATCGACGGCCAGTTTGTCATCAACCCGACTATCCAGCAGACGGAAGCCGCGGACCTCTACATCACCATGGCCGGCTCTGTCGATGCCATAGCCATGGTCGAGGGAGGCGGTCGCGAGGTCGCGGAAGCCGACGTGGTTGAGGCCCTCAATTTCGGCCACGATCATATCAAGATCGTTCTCGAGCAGGTCGAGAAGCTCCGCCAGATGTGCGGCAAAGAGAAGTTCGAATACACTCCGGTCGTTGTTCAAGAAGGACTGGAAGACCGCGTCAAAGAGCTGGCCGGCACTAAGTTCGATGAGTTCAACCGCATTGCCGACAAAGATGAGCGGCGCGACGCCAAGAAGGCCTTCACGAAGGAGATCCTGGAACAGCTGGAAGAGGAGTTCCCCGAAGGAACCGGTGACATAAAAACCATCCTTCACGATCTCGACGCCGGCGCCACACGCGCCATGGTCTCGAACGAAAAGAAGCGTATCGACGGCCGCAATCCCGACGATATCCGCGAGATCACCTGCGAACTCGGTTTACTGCCGCGGGCGCACGGTTCGGCCCTGTTTACGCGCGGTCAGACTCAGGCTCTGGTGGCTGTCACGCTGGGTACCAAGATCGACGAACAGCGCCTCGACGAGCTTGAAGGCGAATCGACCAAGAGCTACATGCTCCATTACAACTTCCCGCCGTTCTCGACGGGGGAGACCAAGCCCATCCGCGGCACCAATCGTCGCGAGATCGGTCACGGCGCCCTTGCCGAACGGGCCCTCTTCCCGGTTATTCCGGCCGAAGAAGGCTTCCCGTACACGGTGCGGGTGGTTTCCGACATTATGGAATCTAACGGTTCATCCTCCATGGCCTCGGTGTGCGGTGGCTCGCTGGCGCTTATGGCGGCCGGTGTGCCGATCAAGTCGGCCGTGGCCGGTATTGCCATGGGCCTGATTAAGGACGGCGACAATGTTGTGATCCTGACCGATATCCTCGGCGACGAAGACCACTTCGGCGACATGGATTTCAAGGTTACGGGAACGACCGAAGGCATAACGGCCATCCAGATGGATATCAAGATCGCCGGCCTGGATATTGACATCATGCGCGAAGCTCTCGACAAGGCCCGCAATGCTCGGCTCAAGATCCTCGATATCATGAATGCCACGATATCGAAGCACAGCGATCAGCTTTCGGAATACGCACCCCGAATCATCACCATCAAGATCCCGCCCTCAAAAATCGGCGACGTGATAGGTCCCGGCGGCAAGATCATCAGATCCATTGTCGAGGAAACCGGCGCGAAGATCGATATCAACGATGACGGCACCGTCTTTATCGCCTCCGTTGACGCCGACGGTGGTCGTCGCGCCCTGGAGCGCGTCCAGGCGCTTTCGGAAGAGGCTGAGGTCGGCAAAGTCTACAACGGCATCGTCCGCCGCGTGACGACCTTCGGCGCCTTCGTCGAGATCATCCCCGGTAACGACGGTTTGTTGCACATTTCCGAAATCGATGTTTCCCGGGTCAACCGGGTCGAGGATTTCCTCAATGTCGGCGACCGCGTCGATGTCAAGGTTATCAGCATCGATGGTGACGGCAAGATCCGTCTTTCCCGCAGGGTTTTGCTCCCGGGCGGTGACGAGCCGCGCGAGGACCATGGCCGAGGCGGCGGCGACCGCGATCGCGGACGAGGCGGCGACCGCAACAGACACGAAAGGTCACGCTAGTCTATGGCGAAAAGCCGGGATGCATCCGCAAACGGGAGCTACCGTAAGACGACTCTGAAAAACGGACTGAGGATAATCACCGAGCAGATTCCCTCAGTCCGCTCTTTCTCTATAGGAGTCTGGGTCGATGTCGGCTCTCGCAACGAACCGCCGGAGATTAACGGGATTAGCCATTTCATTGAACACATGGTGTTCAAGGGTACTCGCAAGCGTACCTCGCGGCAAATAGCCTATGCCCTGGAGTCGGTCGGCGGCGTGCTCAATGCCTTCACATCGCGTGAGCAAACCTGTTTCAATGCGCGGGCCCTGGGGCGGCACCTTGATCTGGCGGTCGACGTTCTGGCCGATCTCACCTGTCAGGCGCGTTTCACGCCCGTGAATATCGAGCGCGAGAAGCTCGTCGTATGCGAGGAGATCAAAGAGGCGCTCGAGAACCCGTCGGATCATATTCACGATCTGTTTGCTCAGACGTTCTGGTCCGGGCACCCGCTGGGGAAACCGATCCTCGGCAGTATCGAGAATGTCCTGTCGCTGTCACGGCGCGACATTGTAAGTTACATCAAACGCCACTACCGGTCCGAGTCCATCGTCGTGGCCGCCAGTGGCGCCGTTTCGCACAACAAGCTGGTCGATCTCGTGCGCAAGAAGCTCGAAGTCGCACCGGGAAGCGCGGAAGTTTATGCTTCAAACGATCGGGGCGCGGGAGTCCGCGTCGAGGTAGTCCGGAACGAAAACGAACAAACGCACCTTGTTTTCGGCTTTACCGGACTGTCTTCTGTTGACCGGGACAAGATGGCCGCGCTGGTGCTGAGCGTTTACCTGGGCGGCGGCATGTCGTCGGTGCTGTTCCAAAAGATCCGCGAGGAAAAAGGGCTGGCCTACTCGGTCTTTTCCTACCTGGATACCTACCGTGAAGGCGGCATTGTCGGCTTTTACATGGCCACCGATCGCAAGAAGGTTGCCGACGCCCTTGACATCGGACTCAGGGAAATTCGTAAGGTCACTCAGCGTCGCCTTTCTACGGCCCGACTCGATGAAGTCAAGCAACAGCTCAGCGGCCAGTTGATGCTGGGTATGGAGTCGACCGCCGCGCGCCAGAACAGACTGGCCCGATACGAGTTGATGATGGGTGACTACTTTAC
>CAZVUZ010000019.1:0-11794 GCA_964630485.1 uncultured Ignavibacteriales bacterium | reverse complement strand
AATACAGACGAATACTCCGGTTACCGGTCTTGAACAACATGACGCAAGTCAATTGCCGTTCCCCCGCTGTTCGGATCAGTTGCGGCAATTTGTGATGGGTGAATTCACCTTTGGTTTCCATCAGCGGGCCTCCAAAAAGAGGTTACTGGATGTCATCCGGCAGTAACCAAAAGATCGGGGCTGAGGCATCCGGGGTTATCCCGCGAATCCTCGCCTTTCACAAAGTGGCCGAAGGCTTCAGCTTCGGTGCGACCAATTTCTCCCCGAGACGTTTTAAAAGACTTCTCGGGTTTCTTTTGGCACAGGGTTACCGGTTCTCCGATGTTGCCGGGGGAGAGCTGACAGAATCGGATCGTGCCTGCGCCCTGACCTTCGATGACGGCTACGCCCATCTGGTGCAGGTCCTTCCGGAGTGTATCGAGGCTTACGGTATCAGGCCGCTGATATTTGTCCCGACCGGGCTCATCGGGAGATCGAACAGTTGGGACTACAGCCATGTCTTCGTAAAATCGCCTCATATGACAGCTTCGGACATTCGAACACTCGCCGGCGCGGGTTGCGAGTTCGGCTCTCACGGCGTTCATCACATCAGTCTGACAGGACTATCACCCCGCCGTCTGCGTCTCGAACTGACCGACTCGAAACAACGCCTGCAGGACATTCTCGGGATCACGGTTGAGACTATCAGTTATCCCTTTGGTCGCACCAACCCCGAAGTGCTCGAAGCCGCCGCCGAAGCCGGCTATAAACGTGGCTTCACGATGGATTTCCCGACTCCGACCGACAGCCCGCTGACTACCGGGCGACTGCCCGTATACGGCTATGATACGGCGCTCAGCCTGCGGAGAAAGCTGCAACCCGGCCGCGGCTATGCCCTGGAAAAGCTCAAAGCACGAATAACAAATGGGTTGGCCGGCGGGACAATTCTATGGCAACGCGTCTTCCGCCGCCGGCACGATTCCAATTAGCGTCTTGCTTTGTCCCTCTGTTTTTCTTAATATAGCCGACAATTGAATAAAAGGACTTTGCCAAGGGATAGGTTTATGTCGGCCTCAGAGAAACCGGATCGAAAATACGACTTCAAGACAATTGAGACGAAATGGCAGCAACTCTGGGAGAAGGAACAGCTTAACCTGACCCCGGAACTGGCCGATGCCGCCCGGAAGTTTTATATGCTGGTCATGTTCGCCTATCCGTCCGGCGATATCCACATGGGTCATTTCCGCAATTACATCATCGGTGACGCCGTTGCGAGACGGCAGATGATGCTGGGCAAAGATGTTCTGCATCCTTTCGGTTGGGACGCCTTCGGCCTGCCCGCCGAGCGGGCCGCAATACAGCGTAACATCCACCCCCGCGAATGGACCCTGAGCAACATCGCGAAATCGCGCGATACGCTCAAGAAGGTCGGGATTTCCTATGACTGGACGCGCGAGGTCACGTCCTGCCAGCCGGATTACTATCGGTGGACCCAGTGGATGTTCATACAGCTGTTCAAAAAGGGCCTGGCCTATCGCAAACGCGGTTTCGTTAACTGGTGTCCCGAGGACAAGACGGTCCTGGCGAATGAACAGGTCGTGGACGGCAAGTGCGAACGTTGCGGTACCATCGTCGAGAAGAAGGATCAGATTCAGTGGTACTTCAAAATCACCGAGTACGCGGATCAGCTAATTGACGATCTGGATAATCTCCCGGAATGGCCGGACAACGTCAAGACAATGCAGCGCGAGTGGATCGGTCGCTCCCACGGTGCCGAGATAGATTTCACCATTGAGGACACGGGTGAGAAACTGCCGATTTTCACCACCCGCCCGGATACTATCTACGGCGTTACCTTCATGGCCATCGCTCCCGAGGCGGAGATCCTCCGGAGGCTTAAGCTGGAGGGCAAGTACGCGGCGAAAGTCCGGGAGTACCAGAAGGAGGCCCTGAAGCGCTCGGAAATCGAACGCTCGGCCGTAACCGACGACAAAGACGGCGTTTTCACGGGCAAATACGCCATCAATCCCTACAGTGGCGAGAAGGTACAGCTATGGGTGGCCGATTATGTCCTGGCCGGCTATGGAACCGGGGCCGTGATGGCCGTGCCGGCTCATGACACGCGCGATTTCGCCTTCGCCCGCAAATACGATATTCCCATCAAGGTTGTCATCCACCCCGACGCCAAAACTTCGCTAAACGTCGATGACATGGACGATGCCTTTACCGATTACGGTCCGATGGTGAACTCCGGCGAATTCGACGGCCTCAGAGGGCCCGAGGCTGTCAAGGCCGTGACGGCTTATGCGGAGGAAAAGGGGTTCGGCCGGGGGAAGACGAATTACAAGCTGAAGGACTGGTTGATCTCGCGCCAACGATACTGGGGCTGTCCGATTCCGATTGTGCATTGTCCGAAATGCGGCGAGGTGCCGGTCCCGGATGATATGCTGCCGGTGGAACTGCCCGAGGTCCAGAACTTCGTACCCAAGGGCCGTTCACCGCTCGCGGATCATCCCGAGTATATGAATGTCAAGTGCCCAAAATGCGGGGGAGAAGCGCAACGCGATCCGGACACTATGGACACGTATGTGTGCTCCTCATGGTACTATCTTCGTTACTCCGATCCGGCGAACGACAAAGAACCCTTCGCCAAAGACAAAGCCAACCCATGGCTGCCGGTCGATCTTTATGTGGGCGGGATTACGCATGCCACCGGGCATCTGATATATTTCAGGTTCTTCCACAAGTTTCTGCGTGATATCGGCTGGGTGGAATCCGATGAGCCGGCGAAAAGACTGGTTTGCCTGGGCATGGTGATGGACAGCCAGGGCGAGGTCATGTCCAAGTCCAAGGGCAATGTCGTGCCGCCGGGACCGCTCATGGACGAGCACGGCATCGATGTCACCAGGCTGGCGATGTTCTTTACGGCACCTACGGAAAAAGAGGTGCTCTGGACTAGCAACACCCTGATTGGAATCGAAAAGTTCGTTGTAAACCGGCTTTTCCCGATTGTGGGCCACTATCGAGGCATCGCACCGGACTTAAAGCAACACTTTAAGCAGTCGAACATGACGCCTGACGAGAAGGCGATCTATATTAAGCTCAACCAGACGATTAAGCGCGTCTCTGAAGACATTGACCGCCTGCAGTTTAATACCGCTATTGCGGCTCTCATGGAATTACTGCGCGAGTACGATTCCGACAAGATATTAAACGATCAATTGAACGATAGCGTCATTCTGAAAGCGATTCAACTGGTGGCGCCAATGGCTCCGCATCTGTCCGAGGAGCTGTGGCATATGGCCGGGTTCTGTGACTCCGTGTTCAAGTCCGGCTGGCCCGAGTTTGATCCCGAGGCGATTGTCGGTGACAATATCGAGGTGGCGGTACAGGTGAACGGAAAACTGCGCGGAACGGTCGTCGTGCCGGTCGGTGCCAATCAAGCGGCGGTTGAAGAAGCGGCCTTTGCAAGTGACAAGATAATGGGACACATCGAAGGCAAAGAGATAATGAAGAAGATATTCGTTAAAGGCAGAATCCTTAACATCGTGGTCCGAGGTTAGGTGGCGAGCCGGTTGCCTGAATCTCGATGAATGTGACTGAATGTAAATGTTAACATAATATATCTTATGGGACATTGTTAGGTATTGGCATATGAAGCTATCCATAGTAATTCCCCTCTATAATGAGGTCTCCACTATCGAGGACATTATCCAGGCTGTCAAGGCCAGTCCGGTCCCCGAAAAGGAGATTATAATCGTTGACGATTTCTCGACCGATGGTTCCCGTCAGTTGTTGAAAGACAAATTCGAGTCGCAGGTTGATCGCGTGATTTATCAGGACCGCAACTACGGCAAGGGCTTCGCCCTCAAAACCGGCTTTGCACATGCCACCGGGGATATTGTTATTGTCCAGGACGCCGACCTTGAGTACGACCCGAACCAATATCCGGCGCTGATCGAGCCCATCGTCACTGACAGGGCCGATGTTGTCTATGGTTCCCGATTCACGGGCGGCGGCGCCCACCGCGTCGTATACTTCTGGCATTATGTCGGCAACAAAATGTTGACCCTGCTTTCGAACATGTTCACAAATATAAACCTGACCGACATGGAGACCTGTTACAAGGTGTTCCGGCGTGAGATCATCCAGTCAATCGATATCAAGGAACCGAGGTTCGGTGTCGAGCCGGAGATAACGGCCAAGATGGCCCGTCGCGGGGTGCGGATATACGAGATGGGGATAACTTACTATGGCCGAACGTATGCCGATGGCAAAAAAATCAATTGGCGCGACGGCATGAGCGCCGTTCGGTGCATCGTCAAATACAATTTATTCGGTGACTAACAGCACGCTGACAGCATCTAATGTAGCGCTTTAAGGGTGGCTCATAACCAGCCGCGGGCTTTTAGATTGCGGCGCTGGCTGGCATAGACTCGACGATCCTTCATGGCTTCGATATACCAATCGGCATTTAGCGGCAGGCCCTTCTCGAGGGTCACTTTTGGTTTGTATCCGAGGTGTTTTCCGGCGAGGCTGATATCCCCCACAAAAGAGGAAATTTCGCCGACCCTCTTTTCGGTCAGGCTGATGGCCGAGTCGGAATCCAGATAGGTCTTCGTCATTCGGGCGAGATCGAGCAGCCTCTCCCCTTTGCCGCTTGACAGATTGAAGGTCATGCCAGCCACGCGTTCGAATCGTCGGACCATCGCCACCAGACCGTCGACACAGTCGTCGATATATGTGAAGTCCAGCTTCTTTTCTCTTCCAAAGACACGCAGTTCCATTCCCCGGAGCGCATAGTAAAAATAAACGGGAATAACTCGTTCGGAGACATCGTAACGACCGTAGACGTTGGAAAGTCGGGTTATTATCGACTTGATGCCGTAACACTCCTGGTAGGCGTGTATAAGGGCCTCGGCGGCGAATTTAGAGGCGGTATAGGGCGCTTTGATGCGGGTGACATCGGTGCTTGATTCCCGTCGTCGGGCGCCCGGTCGGGACTCCCCGTAGACCTCGCGTGATGACGAGTAAATCAGCCTCGGAATTTGCCGTGTCCTGGCCAGCTCCAGAACATTATGAACCATGAGGTGATTGTCGAGCGCCAGGTTCGGCTTGATCACGAGATCATGAACGCGGGCATTGGCGGCAAGATGAATCACGAGGTCCGGGTGGCGGCGCAAGCGCAAGTTCTTCAGCGGTTTGCGCAAATCGCACAAGATCGTTCGGCGGTCGATACGTTTATCCCAGTAGGAATGGCGAATGTCCAGGGGCATGACATAGTAGCCCAACTCGATCAGTCGTTGGGTCAGGGCCGTTCCCACCGTGCCCGAGGAACCTGTCACAAGAATGTTCTTTATCATATTACTCTTACCGCCTGCAATTATCTGCTCAAGCATTTCAAATGAAGACAAACCCGTGCTTCATCCAGGTCTGCCGGTTCAGAATGCGGAACCGGTCGGCTACGGTCTTCCCCCTGACCAGCGAAGCCACCATGGCCGGTCTCAGCCTGAGAAAACCTTCGTGGGCCGTACCGATCACAATTGCCGAGGCCCCTCGCAGAGTCTCTTTCAAATCGTCCTGAAGGCTCAGGTTGCCCTCGAACACTTTTTCGGCACCGACCAAATAAGGATCGTGAATGGCCAGACGGGCGCCACGACGTTTGAGCTTGATAGCCAGCTTAACCGCCTGCGATCCGCGCGTGTCATCCGTTTCCGGTTTGAAGGCAATGCCCAGAATCGCGATTTTTTTACCTTTGAAGCTGCCAAGCTTCTTTCTGAGATCTTCGATGAGGGTGTCGAGAACGCGGTCGTTGACGGCGAGAGCGGTCTCCGCTGTCTGAAAAACGAACTTCTGCCCCGTTTCGCGCGAGTTGATGAGGTGGCAATCCTTGGGCAGACAGGAACCGCCGAACCCGAGTCCCGGCTCGAAATATCCCCGGCCGATCCTGGGATCGTGACCTATCCCCTCTTTTATTTTCTCGATATCGAGGCCCTCGATATGGGCATACTGGGCGATTTCGTTTATGAAGGCCAGCCGGTGCGATAGATATAGATTGGCGGCCAGCTTAATCAGTTCCGCCGAGCGCCAGTCGGTAGTGATGATGGGCGTCGATTTGGCATACAGCGTACGGTAAAGCCGCACCAATTTAGCCGACGCCTGAGGTTCGCGGGCGCCAATTACGACCCGCCAGGGCCTGGCGGTGTCTTCGTAGGCGTGACCCTCGCGCAGGAACTCCGGGTTCACGACGAGATCTACGCGGTCACCATGCGGCATCCGATCGAGCAATTCGCGGAACCGCTCGGCCAAACCCAGCACATTCGTTGACTTGAGCGCCACCAGGCAACGCTTTCGCCTCGGCACCCCGCCTATCCAGGCGGCCATGCGCTCGAAGGCTGTCAATTTCATATGCCAGGTATTCTGATCGGCCGAGTCAATGGCCACGATAATCAGGGAGGCTTTCTCGTAATGCTGTCTGGTTGGCGCCGAGACGGTCAGGTGGCCGCTTTTTATGACGGCTTTGAGCTTCCTGGCCAGGAGCGGTTCGTGAAAATGAAGCTGTCCCCGGCTCAGACCTTCGACCGTGTACGGGTTTTTATCAACGGCGATCACTTTGTGACGCTTAACAGCCAGGAAAGTGGCCGTGGCAAGGCCTACAAAGCCCGCCCCGACAACGACTATAGAATCTTTAGATGTCATGGAGTCGTTAGTATAAGCCACCGGGTGTGAAATACCAAACGAATATTAATTTCACGATACCTTTTTGAATCCCCATTTGAGGAGACGCTGGGCCTCGCGAAAACGCAGTCTTTCGCCGGGGACGCCGAGAACGACCAGGGTCAGTTTCTCCCCATCGCGGTTCTCGACCAGGCTTGTCAGACAATAGTCCGCGGCCTGTATGTAACCGGTTTTCCCGATGAGAACCTCGTAGCTCGACCACAGCAGGCGGTTGGTGCTGCCGAGCGAGCGCTGCCGGTTCTTGCGGTTAAGGATCTTCGCCCGATGAGTTCTTTTGGAGGTAATGCTGGAAATCACTTTATAATCGTGAGCGAACTGGAGAATCTTGGCCACCTCGGTGGCTGTCGAGACATTGCGCGAATCCAGGCCGGAGGGTTCGTAAAGAAAAGTCCTGGTCAGGCCCAGTTCGACGACCTTTTTGTTCATCTTTTGAACAAATGCTTCCTGACTGCCGCAGATTCCGCGCGCCAGCGCCCGGGCGGCGCGATTGTCGGAACTGATCAGCATGGCATGCATCAGGTCCATGAGACTGAATTCCCAGCCCCGATACAAGCTTGACTTTGAAGAGCGGCGGGCGTCCTCGCGAGTGATGGTCTCCGTCTCCTTCGTTAAATCGAGACCCTCGTCGAGGGCCACCATCGCCGTGACCAGTTTGCTTATGGAGGCTATGGGACGTACTTTGTCAGCGTTCTTGGCGTAGAGGACTTCCCCGTTGTCGTAATTGACCAGCAGGGCCGACTTGAGGTTCAGGTAAGGACCCTTCTGAACATTGTCGAAGTCGAAGTGATACGGGCGGGGCTCCGCGAAAGCACCGGCCTTGGTGTCCGTCAATTCGCGGTAGCCAACAGTACTGGCCGAGCAACATACAAGGGCGGCCAGAAGAAGCAGTGTCTTAGTTATGATTATCTTATTGCCCACCGTAGTATAATCGTCACCTTTCCGGTTAGTATTTAATCCACTTCATGATTTCCGGCAGGGTTGGCCGCTTGCCGTACATGAGAATCCCGACCCGGAATATTTTTCCTGTCACCCAGATCATTATCATAGTTGTCAGTGTCACCAGCGCCAGGGAGATGGTGGCCTCGGCGACAATGCCCGAGAACATTGAATAGGATTCGAGCATCGGCGCCACGAAGACCAGGCGCATGACCATCATCGCCGGAGCCGTAAAGGGTATGAACGAAACCACCGTGGCGAGCAGGCCGTTGGGATCCTGTATCACGACGATTCCCAGCATGAAGGGCAACACCATAAGTATGGTCACCGGGGCCACGAAGTTCTGCGCCTCTTTTTCCGTATTCACGATCGAGCCGATCAGCGCGAACAGGGTCGAGAACAATAGATATCCCGAAATCAGGAACAGGACAAAAAACACGATCACGGCGGGATTAAAGACGATGCGGTCCACCGAGGGGTCGATATTCAGGGTTCCCCGGAAAACGAAAGCCATGGCCCCGACGGCGAACCAGATCGCCACCTGGGTAAGTGTGGCGGCCCCCAGTCCCAGCACTTTGCCGAGCATGAGTTGAAATGGCGTCACCGACGAGATCAGGACTTCCATGACGCGGGAGTTCTTCTCCTCGATAACGGATCTCATTACCAGTTGCCCATAGCCCATCATCATGCCGAACATGATGCCGACAAAGATCATGGCGCTGAAATACTTCGTAATGAATGATATTGATTCGCCTTTGGTGTCCCGTATCTCAAGATCCACCGACTTCGTCAGGGTCAGGACCGAATCGACGCCGAGGTTGACATTCGACTCCCTGAGCCTTATGGCTGACACCAGTTCGGTGAGTCGTCGCTCGAAGCGTTTGAGGGACGTGATGTTGTCGGCATTGGTGACCATGTAAAGGCTGTCGTTGTGAAGCTGGGCATCTTTTCTCAGGACCAGAAAGTACTTGATGGACTTATCGTTGATTTCCCCCCGCAGGGTGTCGGAGACGGCGGCAAAACCGGCGCTGTCGGAAGGGCGGATATCGTAAACCCGGACAGTCTGGTAATAGGGTGTGATGTCGTCATCGAGTTTGTACTGGTCCAGCGATTCGGCAAAACTCCGTCCCAGCCCGTAACCGGACTGATCAATCACGGCCAGGCGCTCGGTGGAGCTTGATTTCATCTGCGCCAGGAGCGCGGGGAGAACGATGAAAGCTCCCATGAGAATTGGTGTCAGCAGGAGGCCGACCACGAAGGACTTCTTCTTCACCACCTGGGCATATTCCTGCCTGAAGACAATCCAGAATTTAGACATTGGCCCCGTCCTCGCCCGCTTTCGTTGCGGTCGGGTTGTCCCCGGCCATATCGATGAAGATGTCGTATAGTGAGGGCTCCACCAGGGCAAATCGGCGCACCGTCACCCGGTCGGCGATCTGTTTCAGGATGGCATTGGTGTCGGCCTTTTCGTCAAGCTGCAGCTCGACGTAATTATTGAACTCGGTCACATTGTTCACCCCGGCGACCCCGGTCAGGAAATGGCCGTCACCCTCCATCTCAACCTGGATACTGTTTTTCCCGAAACGCGCTTTTACCTCGGCCATGGATCCATCGATTACCTTTTTGCCCCGGGATATCATGCAGACGTAGTCGCAGAGCTTCTCGGCCTGTTCCATTACATGGGTCGAAAAAAGTATGGTTTTGCCCTCGCGTTTCATGTCGAGGATGATGTCCTTGATCAGCTCGATATTGATGGGATCGAGCCCCGAGAACAATTCGTCCAGAATAACCAGATCGGGTTCGTGCATTATGGTCGTGAGGAACTGGAGCTTCTGCTGCATCCCCTTGGACAATTCCTCTACCTTACGCTCCTTGTATTCGAGCAGGTTGACCCGCTCCAGCCACCGGTCGGCCTTCTCTTTTACCGCCGCTGGTGAATAGCCCTTTAACCGAGCCATATAGAGCATGACCTCGATCACGGTCATCTTTTTGTATAGGCCGCGCTCCTCAGGCAAATATCCAACCCGGTTGTTGAAATCTTTCGGGCGAGGGGAACCGTTGATGAGAATCCGACCCGAGTCCGGCATGGTGATATTCATAATCATCCGGATGGTAGTCGTCTTCCCGGCGCCATTGGGCCCGATTATGCCGTAAATAGCCCCATCGGGCACCTCCAGCGACAAAGCCTCGACCGCCACCGTACGGTCGTATACCTTCGAGATGTTTTCCAGTTTCAGACTCATAATAAGCGATGTAAATACGGCGTAAGCCGCTACGGGTCAACAAAAAAGAGGATGGGGGCAGTATTTATTCGAAGAGGCCCTGAAAATCGCGGGCATTGGCGGCCGCCTGGCCGAGATGGCAGTTGTTGAAAAACACGTAGGCCGCTTTAACCTTGTTCTTAATCTTTTCGATTTTCTGCTGCCACTCGCGGAGTGCTTCTCGTGAGTAATCGTAGTCATAACGCAGGGGGCCGCCGCGCCACCAGTGCTCGGTGTTACGGCCGTGCAGACGGACATAGGCGGTGTCGGTGGTGGCGAACAGGTGCGGTTCCAGAAGGTTGGTCAATTGCGGTTCATCAACACAGACGTAACCGATTTCTTCGGCTTTCAGGCGCTCGTACATGGTCCGGTTGACCCAGCCCGAATGACGGAATTCGACGAACAGTTTACGCGGCTCCAGAGCCTCGCGACAGGTGGACAGATAATCGAGGCCGTCGGCTGAGAACTTGAATGAATACGGGAACTGGGCGAGCAGTCCCGCCAGTCGGCCGGCGTCTTCAATTGGCCGCAGGGCCTCAATGTATTTGGCGAGGTCCGATTCGAGATCGGTGCGGCGATGGGTAAACGACTGCGGCACCTTTATCATAAAATCAAAATCCGCCGGGGCCTTTTTGACAATGTTATGCATGACGGCCGGATGAGGAATGCGATAATACGTCGAGTTTATCTCCACCGTGCGGAAATACTGAACGTAATGATCGAGCATTTTTCCTTTGTCGACCTCCGGCGGATAGAACCGTCCCCGCCAGTCGTCAAAGCTGTAGCCGGAAGTGCCTACCCGGAGATCCATCGTTGCGAGCCTCGCTTAGAGTATGATGATTTGGTCATGCCTTCACTATCCGTTCTGCCAATCCGATTGTCAATCACCATCAGGGAGTAAAGGGCAAAAAAGTGTCGCCGGCGCTTATTCGTTATCGGACTTCGGCAAGGGCCGAATCTGCTGAAAACGGACACAACCGCATTTCGGGCAAACCCATTTACGCTGCTTATGGAAGGACCGTTTCTCTTCTTTCATGGGAGTCTTACAGCGGGGACAGCGCATACCGGGTCTCCCCCGGCTATTGGGTCAGGTGCAGGAAATCCGTGAGCAGGAATTCCATGCGCCCGATGAAGGTGGACATGCGCGACATTACGGTATACCCGAAGGTGGTGCCGAAAAAGATCATCAGAAACCAGGTTCCCAACTTTGCCGCCGAGCCGAGTGGACCGCTATGTTCGCGGCTGAAATAGAAATAGCTCAGCGTGCATAAGACGCCGACAATAACCACCAGCGCCGTGATATCCGGGATGCCATCGGCATTCATCAACGGCATCACCGTGGCCGACATTTGCCGCAGGGTGCGAGCCTCGAGCATAACCGGTACCGCCACGCCGGCGCCGGAACCGATAACGACGGCGATCGGTATGCGCGACAAGAACGAAGTCCGCGGATGGAAACGTCCGAACATCAGGAGACCCAGGACAAGGGGTACAATCAGGGTCAGGGTTCCTTCACCGAAGAGTGGCCGGAAGAGAAGATCGACCAGAGTCGTCGACCAGACGATTACAATCGTATAGCCGATGGAAACCCCGATAAGCAGGGACTCGGCCATTTTGTAAACGGGATTGTCCCGGTAGAGGAAGGAGAGAATCGCCAGGGTCAGGACGCCGGCTATAATGGTCCCGATATCCATCAGCCTCTCCCCTTTTTGCGCCGTTCGGCGAAGTAGACCACGTTTCCGACGATAATCATCAGGATGACATAGAGGTGGGCCGTTGTCTGGGCCAGCATGCCGCGTCCGCCGCCGCCGGTTTTCTCTATAAAATTCCCAGAATAGGCTGGATACGAGCTCTGAATATCGAATCGCGATACAAAAACA
>CAZVUZ010000018.1:0-29463 GCA_964630485.1 uncultured Ignavibacteriales bacterium | reverse complement strand
TCCGATGCGCTTATCGTGATGCTGTCACTACCGTTTGCCCTGGTTGGCGGCGTGTGGTTGTTCTACCTGTTCGGATTCAATGCCTCGGTGGCGGTGTATGTCGGGTTCATCGCCCTGGCCGGTCTGGCGGCGGAGACGGGGGTGGTCATGCTGGTCTATCTCAACGAGGCGGTGACGCGTTATCGCCGGGAGGGACGGCTCGGCGGACCGGACGATCTGCGGGCGGCGATAGTCGAGGGTGCGGTCGAGCGGGTCCGGCCCAAGCTCATGACGGTGACCACGACATTGTTAGCGCTTCTGCCGATTGTGTTCGGACATGGGACGGGGTCGGAGGTGATGCAGCGTATTGCGGTCCCGATGGTAGGCGGGCTGGTCTCCTCGACGGTGCTGACGCTGGTGGTGATCCCGGTGTTGTTTTATATGGTCAGGATTCGGACGATCAGGTAACGCGCAACATAAGGGCGGACGCTTCGACAGGTGAGGAGGCTTCGTGCCTCCTCGCCGTTTGTTTTTTACCTTGACCTGTTAGATGCTCCCCGGCTATCGTTGGACAGTAACGTCGTATTTTACTCTAGTTGAATGGGAATAACCGTGACCGCCGAAGCCGCCCGTCCGACAACGCCCAGGCTCCTCGTTACGATTGCCGCCTTCGTGGTGGTGGTGGCCGGAATGCGCATGGCGGCCTCGCTGTTGGTACCCTTCCTGCTGGCCGCCTTCATTGCTATACTTTGCGTCACCCCATTCCTCTGGCTTCAGCGAAGAGGCCTCCCGACCTGGCTGGCCCTGATAGTGGTTATCCTGATCATTATCATGTTGCTTTTTGGAGTTGGGGCGGTGATCGGCACCTCAATCAATGATTTCACCGACAGCCTGCCGCAGTATCAGGAGCGTCTGGAACAGCAATACGGCTCGGCCAAGGCGTGGCTCGAGAAAGTTGGTTTCGAAGTGCCGGAACCGACCTCCGAGGAAGCCTTCGGCCTGGGATCGATAATGAAAATGGTGGCCAATTTCCTCACCAGCCTTGGGGGGATGCTCACCAACAGTATCCTGATACTTTTTACCGTAATCTTTATGCTTCTTGAGGCGTCGAGCTTTGCCTCGAAGTTGCGCCTGGCCTTTGGCGATGCCGAGGGACATATAGACCGTTTGCGGACGGTGCTGTCGAACATCAAGCAGTATATGGCCATAAAGAGCCTGACCAGTCTCGCGACCGGCGTTCTGGTCGGTGTCTGGGTGGCGGTGCTCGGTGTCGATTTCCCCCTGCTCTGGGGCCTGCTGGCTTTCCTGCTGAACTATGTGCCAAGCATCGGTTCGATCATTGCCGCCGTCCCGGCTATTCTGCTGGCCCTTGTGCAACTGGGGCCCGGATCGGCGCTTTTGGTGGCGGCCGGATACCTCGTTGTCAACAGCACTGTCGGCAACGTTATCGAACCGCGCTTCATGGGACGCGGGCTGGGGCTGTCGACGCTGGTGGTGTTTGTCTCGTTGGTCTTCTGGGGCTGGGTGCTGGGGCCGATCGGTATGTTCCTGTCGGTGCCGCTGACGGTAACGGCCAAAATCGGCTTGCAGAGTTTTGATAATACCCGCTGGATGGCTGTCCTGCTCGGCTCGGAAACCGAGCCCCCCGAAGAAGAGCCGGAAGTCGTTGAGGAAGTGTCCGAGGCTTAGCGGCCGCGTTTTTTCCTGTTCGAAACGAAATCCCACATAATGTAATTACCGAGATTATCGACGCTGGAGAAATAGGCCCGGCCGCGGTTGAGTTCGGTAAGGCGTTTGACGAATTGTTGCAGGTAGGGATCGTCGGTGATCATGTAGGTGGTGATGGTGATCTTCTTCTTGCGGCAGGCCACCGCTTCGTCGAGGGTGCGGTTGACAATCATGGTGTCCAGACCCATGGGGTTGCGGTACAACTGGCCGTTGGGACGGGTGATCATCGAGGGTTTGCCGTCGGTGATCATGAAGATCTGCTTGTTGACGTGCTTCTTAGTCATCAGGATCTGCCGCGCCATACGCAGCCCGGCCTGGGTGTTGGTGTGATAGGGGCCGACGCCGACATAGGCCAGGTCCTTGATCTTGATCTGCTTTGCGGTATCGCCGAAAACCACAATCGAGAGATCGTCCTTGGGATACTTGCTCAGGATCAGTTCAGTGAAGGCCATGGCCACCTGTTTGGCGGGCGTGATGCGGTCCTCGCCGTAGAGAATCATCGAGTGCGAGATGTCGATCATGAGGACGGTGGCGCAGGAACCGGTACGTTCCGACTCGTGAACCTCGAGGTCCTCCTCGGACATATCAAGACCCAGATTGCCCGTACGCGAGATGCTGTTGAAGAGCGACGACTGGAAATCGACCGAGCGGATGCTGTCGCCGAAGTTGTAGGGGCGTTTCTCCGGCAGGAGATCCTCCGAGGAACCGCCCTCATACGGAAGTACATGCTGGCCGCGTCCGGAGGCCTTCATTTTCCGAAAAATATCTTCGAAGGCATCCTGGCGAAGGCGACGCTCACCGAGTGGGGAGAGGTGCAGGCCCTTGTCGGTGGTGTGAACCAGCCGCGACTCTTCGAGTTTTTTGCGGAAATCCGCAAGATCGTAGTCGGGATCAAGGGCGCCTATTTTCTGCAATCGTTCCATGACCCGCAGGGTCTCCTCAACATCGCCGTTAAGGCGCATCAGCAGGTAGTTGAAGATGGCCATGAGGTCGGCCAGGTTCTTCAGGTGGGCAAAAACGGCCTCGTCCCAATCGTGGTAGACGAACCTCAAGCCACGCCCCCCATGCCCTTGAGCATGTCGGAAAACACATCCCCGTAACGTATGACGGTGTCATGGGCATCGCGGGCGATGATGTTGTGGCGGTAGAGCCCCTCGAGGACGAACTCCATCCTCAGCAAAAGTGCACGTTCGTCCTGAGTGTCGAAGTACTCTCTCACGATTGAAGCCAGCCCGGGCACCGAATTGAGGTTAGTCTCGTATTCCTTCAGGGGCATGTCGTCGGATATTTCCAGTTTCTTGCCCGAGGAAAAGAAATCGGTGACGGCTTCATAGGGATTACCGGTTTGCTGAAGGTTGGCCTCGACCTTTTCTTTCGAGGGCCTGGGGAAATATTGCAGGAAGACGGCGTCAATGGCCTGCCCGATCAGGTTTTCGGCCACCACCACGGGTCCCTCCTGCTCGCCCTCATAGACCAGTTCGATTTTTCCCGACACGGCCGGGATTATCGAGTACAGATCGCACATGCGCGGGTAGAAATCGTTTTTGCCGTTACGCATGGCGCGTCGTTCGATGTTGGCCACGAGACTCTCGAAGGCCGAAATCGAAACCCTTGCCGAAACACCCGAGGACTGGTCAACATATTCGCTGTCGCGGGCCTGGAACGATACTTCTTCGACGATGTCGTGCATGAAATCGGGCACGGTAACGTTGCTGTTATGTCTTGTCGTCTCACCCACCGTGATCTTCTTCGCATCCTCGATCGAGCGCGGGTAATGCGTCATGATCTGGGCATCGATACGGTCCTTCAACGGCGTGATGATATTACCCCGGTTGGTGTAGTCCTCCGGGTTGGCCGTGAACACCAGGAGCATATCCAGCGGTACCGCCAGAGGGAATCCGCGCACCTGGATGTCGCTCTCTTCGAGGATGTTGAGCAGGCCGACCTGGATTCGGGGTTGAAGGTCCGGCAATTCATTGATGGCAAAGATGCCGCGGTTGGTGCGGGGGATAATGCCCCAGTGAATGACCTCCTCATTGGAGATATCCAGTTTCTCGCGGGCGGCCTTGATGGGGTCGATATCTCCGATCAGATCCGCAATGGACACGTCCGGCGTAGCGAGTTTCTCGTGAAAGCGTTTCTCACGCGGGAGCCACTCGATTGGCATCTTATCACCCATTTCAGCAACCATGCGTTTGCCCTTCGGCGATATCGGGTTGAGCGGATCCTCGTTTAGATGGGTGCCGGCAATAACCGGCTGATATTCGTCCAGGAGCAGATGAATCTGCCTTATGATACGGCTCTTGGCCTGGCCGCGCAGACCGAGCAGGATAAAATTATGACCCGAGAGCAGGGCGTTCTCGATCTGAGGCATTACCGTGTTTTCGTAGCCGACTATGTCATGCAAATATGGTTCACCCGATTCAATCTTAGCCAGCAGGTTTGATCGCAATTCCTCTTTCACCGGGCGGCTTTTCCAGCCCGTTTGTTTGAGTTCCCCCAGCGTTTTCGGCAGTGTTTTTTCAGTCATTTCATATAACCAGGTTCAGGGTTCTAATCCAGTTTCAAGCGTACTGGTAAAACAAGGGCCGGTGCCGTCAGGTTCAGATTAGATTTATTAATCGTCCGCAATGTTGTGGTGGTGGTTGAACCCGTGAGCTTTGTTACCAAGCCTCAGGTTGGCCAGTTGTTAATGTTGACAGCCCCGGAACCGACAACCATAATATATATGAATATAAGTGGGCAGATCAAACATCGGGTGCCGAGAGGACAGGGGATTCCTTTGTCTCACAGGACGAACTACCGCAATTCTAACAACCATGCCGGTCGGAACTACAGCGACTGCGGATTATCGGGATGCCTCGATGTCGTTTGTGTATCCTCATTCGAAGATCTTTACCGATATGCCGAAGCCTGGGACATGCTCGTCCTGGAGTCCCCCCACCCCATGCCGTTTTCCACGTATGCCTGGATGGTTTCATACTTCGAGCATTGCCTGAAGCCCGGTGAGAGCTGGTCGTGCCTCATGGCCCTTGATGGTGACCGGCTGGCGGGGGTACTGCCGGTGCTGTCAGGTACGATGCCATCCATAACCGGACATCACTTGCAATTTCGCACCCCGTTTGACCCGCATACTTACTCGACAGATATGGTTGCTGAGGTCGGTTGTGAGAAGGAAGTAGCCCGCGCGTTTCTCTCCCATCTCCAGAAGGATCATTCGAATTGGTATCGCCTGGAAATGAAGCGAATCCCGGCCGAAAGCGCTATGCTGAGTGAGGCCCGGCGAGGACTTGACGGGCTCTCTGGTCTGTACGAACTTTGCGACGGCTCTCGCTACCTGCGGACCGTTGGCAGCTACGATGATTACCGCCGCAGTCTCAGCCGCAACTTCCGGCGCGCCCTGAAGAAGGCCGACCGTAAGCTGACCCAGCTGGGAAATTGCCGCATCAGTTTCGTGGGTTCCGACCAACCGGTGGAGTCAGCATGGGGCCGTTTCTGCGAGGTCGATGCGGCCAGTTGGAAGGGTCGGCAGGGTGACGACGTTATGTCCAGCGAACGGGTTCGGTTGTTTTATCGAGCCCTGGCCGAACGCCTGGCGGTGCGAGGTTGGTTGAGATGGCAGTTTATGGAGGTGGAAGGGCGCACCGTTGCGGCCCAGATGGCCTCCTGTATCAACAACACGCTGTTCATCAAAAGAATTGCCTATGATGAGGAATACGCCTGGTGCTCTCCGGGACGCATGCTCATCGATGCCTGCGTGAGACGCGCCTTCGACTCTGATACAGAACGGGTGGACTTCCTTACGGATATGCCGTGGCATCGCGACTGGCGCATGTCACTTCACGAGAATTATCACCTCTGGATCTATCCGCACCGGACGGTTCCGTACGCTCTTGGTTATATGCCGCGACGGACAAAACAGGTTCTGCATTGTGTACCCGGCCTGGCACCTCTTTACCGTTTTCTGCGAAACAGGCTTCATCACTAACCCCTGTGCATATGTCCGCCGGCGGTGCTCTGTTACCGCCTGTCCTTGCCCCCCGGCTTTGAAATTCCTAAAATAGAAGCTATGATAAATGTTGCAGTAGCTCTGTTTCGATCACCCGCGGTGTTTCTTCGGCGGTTCTCATTGGCGTTGCTGGTGTCGCTGCTGGCCGGTGGATGCGGCCGGGACATGACTGACTACGAGCGGGCCAAAGCGAAATTCGACCGTGACATTAAGCTTAACCCGGAAAGCGCCGAAGCCTTCAACGGCCGGGGCATAATCTATACTTATCAGGGACGTTTTGATTCGGCCCTTGCAGATTTTGACCGGGCCCTTGAGATCCATCCCAACTTTGCCCTGGCTCTGAACAATCGCGGTCTGGCCCGACACCGGCTCGGACAATACCATGAGGCGATAGAGGACTTTACGCGCGCCCTGGATCTGGACGCCGGGCTCGCCATGGCCTACAACAATCGCTCCATGGCCCATCGGAGTATCGGTGACTTGGAAGGGGCGGTGGCAGACTGCGACAGTGCCCTTACCATCGAACCACAACTGGCGATGGCCCATCTCAACCGTGGGCTGGCCAATTACGAAGGCGGCCATTACCGCCGAGCCGTCACCGATTTCGACCGCGCCATCGCATTGGATGCCGGTCTGGCCCAGGCTTACAACAATCGCGGCCTGGCTCACTATGAACACGGTGATCACGCCCGTGCCCGGGCCGACTTTGATGTTGCCCTGGGACTTGACGATACCTATGCCGAAGCCTTTGCGAATCGCGGTTGCCTTCGGCGCGATCTGGGCGAATATGAGGCCGCCATGCTGGATTTTAGCCGGGCGTTGGAGCTTGATTCGCTCTCGGATGAGGCATATGCCGGGCGTGCCTACGCCTGCTATCGTACCGGTCGCCTGGACGAGGCGGTGACGAATTTCACCACTGCCCTGCAGATTAACCGGCATAATCATTTGGCCTGGTACGGGCGGGCGATCACTTTTCACAAAACCGGCCAGAGTACTCTGGCCTATGCGGACTATCGCATGGCTTTGACGGTTGACTCGGGATTTGCCAATACCTATGTCGGTCTCGCCATGGCCGCCGAGGAAATGGGCCGATATGAGGAAGCCCTCGCGGCCTACCGATCCTTCGTGAGGCTGGCCGGCGATGATCCGTCCCGGGCGGCGGCAGTCGAACGGTCCCGACAACGGATTGCCGAACTATCGGACAATCAGGATTCGGAATAGAACCGCAATTAAGGTATTGTAACGGATTATAAAGTACTTGGGGGTAGTCAGGAGCCGGAAGTGGGAGGTATCACCCGGTAAAACTCTTCACGGCGCTCTTTCGAAACCGACCCGGTCGGAACTCCCAGAACCTCGACCGTAATCGGGTGCGTTCCCCGTATCGCAACAACATCGCCGAGACTTACGTTGAAAGCCGGTTTGACCCGGCGGCCGTTGACATGAATAAGGCCGTTCTGGCCGAGTTCCTTGGCCACGGTGCGGCGTTTTACGACTCCCACAGTGGACAGCCAGTCGTCCAGACGCATCAGCTGTCCTCCATGACTTCGATCAGGGTGGTTGTTTTGAGGTCCTCGATCCACTCGTCAACCATGCGACCGGTCTTATCCTGTCGGGCGAGTTCCTTTATCTGGTCGAAATCATCCTCGAGAGTGAATTGCTTTTCCGGCTGGTATTCGAGCAACTTGAGAATGTGAATGCCGAATTGTGATACAACGGGGCCGCGCAGTTCGCCCGGCGTCTTGAGTTCTCTCAGAGCGGGGGCAAATTCCGGAGGCATGTTCTGCACGGCGAACCAGCCTAGTTCACCGCCCTGCGCCCGGGTATCATTATCGGTCGAGTAAGCCTTGGCGATCTCCTCAAAAGAGGTGCCGCCGCTGATTTCCTGCATCAGCGAATCGACGAAGGCCAGGGTGCGGCTCGTATCGGCGGCTTCCGGCTGAACGGCCAGGAGAACATGGCGCAGGTGAGCCTGGTCGTCACGTTTGCCCTCACACCGGATAATGTGATAGCCAAACTGGGTGCGCACGACGCCGGAGATATCGCCGACCGACAAGTTGAAGGCGGCGCGGGCGAACTCCTCGACAACGTCCTCGCGGGAGATGTATCCGAGATCGCCGCCGTTGGCGCCGGCTCCGAGCGATGAGTATTCGGTCGATACGCCGGCGAAGTCGGCCCCGTCGAGAATGCGTCGGCGCAACTCGGTGGCCAGTTCACGGACGGAGTCCTCAACGGCGGCGGCCGGCTCGACCTGGATGAGAATGTGGGCCAGCTTCAGGGCCTCGGGCTGGTTCGGGATCGAATCCCTGAAATTGTTATAGAACTCCTCGACCTCGTGCCTCGAGACATTTACGCTGTAGAGCTTTTTCTGGATGAAGCGCTGTTTGAGCATCTGGTTCTCGATTTCCTTCTCGAACCGTTTGCGCAGGTCGCGCAGCGTTAGGCCCTCGTCGGCCAGAGCGGCAAGAAAGGCTTCGTGGGAGCCGAAACCCTCCGAGATACCCGTAATCCGTTCGTCCAGGGCATCCTCGATTTCCTCCGGCCGGAGACTGATGGTGGTATCCTTACGGGCCGCCACCAGAAAGAGCTGGTCGGAAACCATCTGGTCCAGGGTCTCGGACTTGACCTTCTCCAGTTCGTACTGCGTTTTCGGCTCGCGGCCGGTTTGCAGAACGTTGAAGCGCATCTGGTTGGCTAGTTCCGAGGCGAGTATCACCTCGTCGCCCACCACGGCCACGATTTTGTCAACCACTTCCCTCTGGGCCGTTACGCCGGCGGCGCTCAGGAGAGTTACGACAAAGACTATAAATCCGGTCAAACGTATCATGGGCGAGTGTTATCCTGCCTGCCCGGTTGTGTCCGCCGCGGCGTATTTATCCATGTCAATGATCTCCCAGAGGTTGTCCTCGTAAACGGTAACCGTGGTCTGTTCGCGCCGTTGGTCCAGCCAGGCGGCGAGGGCGTCCCGCTTCTGATTCTGCAGGATTACCTGGCTTATCTGACGCTTCATGCCAAGGAAGTCCTTGAGCTGGGGCTCTTTCCTGTCCTCGACCCAGAAAATTGAGTAGCGGCCGTGAGTAACCACCGGGCCGCCGATTTTGCCTATGGGTGTCTTCTTGGCCAGGTCGAAGATCGCAGGATACATTTCGCGCCGGATATAACCCAGGTCGCCGGAGATGGCCCGCTTGCCCGGACGCTCGCTCAACTCCAGAGCGCGTTCCTTGAAGGTCGTCAGGTTAGTGATTCGCTTTTTCAGATCTTTGGCTTTCAATTCATCGCTAAGGAGGATTTCATATACGTGGTATTGCTCGGGATCGGTGAATTCCTCGGGGTGCTCGTCATAATACTGCCGAATCATTCCCTCGTCGGGCGGCGGCGGCAGGGGGATGGAGTCATTGCGCATGAGATCCGCCATATTGAGTTCCTTGAACATCTTGACCTTGTCTTTGAACTCCGGGTCGCTGTCCAGACCGCGACTACGAGCTTCGGTAACGATAATGTCGTACCTCTTCAGGGCCGAGATCACCAGGGCCAGCGAGTCGTATTGATCGAAACTGGGCTTCATGTTGAGGGGGATGCCCTTCGACTGGGTCAGATACTGGTATACCGTCATCTGGCCGCCGTTCCAGGTCGCCATCGGTAGTTCGCGCTCATTGCGGTCGAGCTGTTCCATGTCAAAATCGTTTTTCGGCAGGGTTTCGAGGAGGCTCGGAGGATAAAGCTGTGCCCGTTTGTGAAGGAGGTAGTCACAGGTGGCGGTATCGATCCGGATGGGGTATTTGTCTTCCATATCCTGGAAGAAGTCCACCTGGGCTTCGCGTTCCCGGGCCTGTTTTATCTGCTGCCTTATGGTGGCTTCCATGGTTTTGAAGTCGCCGCGATCGTTGGGAAGACGATCGGTGAGTCTCACGACATGGTAACCGATTCGGGATTCGATCGGGGGGGCGATTTCACCCGGTTCCATGTCATAGAGGACTTCCTGCACCGGGTCAATGAGGGCGCCCCAGGTGACATACCCCAGATCGCCCTTGTTGCGCCGGGCGTTGGCGTCGATCGAGTATTCGTAGGCCAGTTTCTCGAAGCTTTCACCGCTCTTAAGTCTTTCGAAAAGCACCTGGGCGGTGTCGGCATCCTCGACCACGATCTCCCAGGGTCTCATGCGCACGTCGAGGTGGTCGTAGAAATATCGGACCTCGGCATCGGTGACATCAATCTTGCCGAGAATCTCCTTTTCGTAAAGCACTTCCATCAGGAACTTGTCCTTGTTGGCCAGGACCACCCGGGCCAACTCCTGAGACTGATCCAGCCCCTTGTCATAGGCCGCCTGAATCAGCAACCGCGTCACAACCAGGCTGTCGAGCCATTGACGCTTCTGATCGAATTCGTCCTGGGCGGTGGCGAAGGTACGGTTTGACCGGCCTATGTAATCTTCGAATTCCTGGGTAGTGATGGGGTGATCACTAACGACGGCGATGGTGTTTCCACCCGATCCGCCGCAGCCCGCAACCAGAGCGAGAGCGGCCATGCCGACTAATACCAAAAAGACAGCGTGAAAGCGATTCATCTAAAACTAACCTCCTGAGTTATCGTTCCTTCTACCGGGCAGTGGGCCCGGAGTTCCGCCCAATATAAAACGGACAGGCAACATTATAAACAAAACCGTATTACTTGCCAAGTGCTTTCGGGAAGGGTAGATGCGGGTGATTTTACTCGAAATCCGATTCGAGGTAGTCGCTGGTCTGCGACTGCCGGCTGATTTTCTCCGAAAGTTTCTTCGTGAACTCCAGGGCCGAGTTCTCGCCGTAGACCTTGAGCATGTGATTCATGGCTATTACTTCGGAGATTACGGTGATATTCTTGCCGGGTGAAATCGGCACTCTCACTACGGGTATGTGACAACCCAGCATGGTCGTCCGCTTGTTCTCGATACCCAGGCGATCGTAATCCTCATGGTCCGACCACAGCGTCAGGTTAACCTCGACCTCAATGCGTTTCTGCATGCGAATCGCCCGTATGCCGAACAGTTCTTCGACATCGATAATCCCCACTCCGCGGATTTCCATATGATGGCCCAGCAATTCCGAGCCGGTCCCGATGATTACATCCGGTGCGGTGCGGGTGATTTTGACCACATCGTCGGCGACCAGACGGTGGCCGCGCTCCACGAGATCGAGCGCCACCTCGGACTTGCCGATACCGGATTTGCCCGTGTACAGAAGGCCGACACCGTAGACATCGACAAGGGTGCCGTGAACGTTTATCGAAGGTGCAAAAACATTGTCGAGGTAGGCGGAGAGCCGACCGGTCAATTCGGCGGTGGTCAGACGGCTCGAAAAGACGGCGGTGGCATATTCATCGGCTGCCTCCAGAAATTCCTGCGGCGGAATTATACCCTTCGAGATCACCACCATTGGAATGTCCTGCTCCAAAAGCTGGGAAGACACTTCGCGGACGCGTTCGGGGGAGAGCTGGAGAATGTAGGCCAGCTCGGTTTCTCCCAGGATCTGGATGCGCTTGTTGGCAAAGCGATCAAAGAAGCCGGTAAGGGCCAGCCCGGGACGGTGCAACTCGGGGTTATTGACGACCTTTTTCATACCCGCTTCGTGGTTGAGCAGGGTCAGTTCCAGATCCTCGTTGCGAGAATTGTAGAGTTTTTCGACGTTTATGCTAGCCATACGTTGCCCAATATACACGGTCGGCGGCGCGCCTTGCAAGAAAGAAAACAAGGCAAAATAAAAAGCCCCGCGGGCGCGGGGCTCACAAGCAGGCCAGTGTGATGAAAGGATAAAGGAAGAGTTTTTTCTAGTCCAGCTTGCTTCGGATATCCGAGAGCTCCTCTTTGAGTTCTCTCTGCATCTTCTTTAACTCCTGCCGCAGTTCCTTGAGTTCCTCCTGTAATTCACCTTCCTCAAACAGCTCCTCGAGTTCGTCGAAATCGCTGAAATCGCTGTGGTGCAGGTAATGACCGCTCGGGACGCGAATGTCAATGCTCGGCATGGCCGGCATGGCCGGCATGGCCGGGATGGCTGGGATGGACGGGATGTCGGGGGCGCCGTACCAGCGGAAGTGGCCATTATCACCGAAGTAGTAGTCATCGTTGCCCTCGCCGACCTCGACCGAAATTTCCATCTCTTTGCGATCTCGCAGGATTTTGAAGGTGATATTTTCGCCGACATCGGTGTCATCGACATAATCGACGACGTCGTCACCTTCGTACACTTTTTCATTGTCCATGGCGACAATGACATCACCGGCCAGGAGCCCGGCCTCTTCGGCGGGGGAGTCTTCGATAACTTCGCTGACAAGGGCGCCGCGGCCTTTTTCCACGCCGAAGTAGGTGCCCAGCTGTTTATTGAGATCGGACAGGCGCACGCCGATATAGGAATCGTCGCCGTTATCGCGGAAAGTGAAGATGTTCCTGTGACCGTCACCGCTATAGATGTACCGGTTGCGTTTGCGGGATGTTTTTTCGAGCACCACCTTGACATCGCGATTTTGGCCGTCGCGCATTGTTTTCAGGGTGACTTCGTCACCGGCTTCATGTTCGTCAAGGGCGTCAATCAGATCGTCATAGTCCGTGATTTTCGTACTATTGAGGCCGACTATAACGTCGCCTTCTTCAAGCTTGGCCTTCTCGGCCGGAGAGTCGTCGTAAACCTTGTTTACAATGACGCCGTAATCGACTCCGAGATCGAGGGCTTCAACCAGATCGTAGTCGACCGATTGTGCGGCCACGCCGATCCACGTACCGGTATTGAGGCGGTATTTTTTTGCTACGGCCGCACCGGCTGCCAGCAGGGCGACGGCTGTTAACAGCAGCAGTAATTTCAGGTTTTTTTTCATCTTTGGCTTCCTTGAGCGAGTGGTATTGGCCTTTGTATGTTTTTGTATACGGGGGCTTTGTCGAGAGGTTTCACGGGGCTTTTGATTGAGCAGATTTTGCGCCTGCCCGGGGATGGGTGATTTGGCTCATGTGGATGTTCGGCTGGGGGGTTAGAAATCGGTCTGGTTGCGGGTTTGGGGCGGTGTTGGAGTTGATGATTTGGTTGTGAAAAGGCTTTTCGGGGTGGTAAAAAGGATTTGACAATTTGCCGAGAATGAATATAATGAGGCCTGCCTGAAATGGGCGGTTTTTTAGAGACACTCCCCTGTAGCTCAGTTGGTAGAGCAGCTGACTGTTAATCAGCGGGTCGCAAGTTCGAGTCTTGCCGGGGGAGCTTTTTTTATGCAGCCGAGAGGCTGTTTCTTTTTACCTACATCCTTCCCTCGGATATATTCAATAACCTGAAAAAAATAACAGATTTTACTATTGACATCTGCTTATATTCGTATATATATGTATTGATTGATACGCGAATAGGTATACATTATGATGTCTGATAAAGAAATATTCGAACTTCACGCCGAGTTTTGCAAGATGATCGCCAGCCCGAAGAGACTGATGATTATTGAACTCCTGGCTAAACGAGAATTGAGCGTCAGTCAAATAGCTCAAGCTCTGGAGATTCCTCACAGCAACATCAGTCAGCATCTGAGAGTCATGCGCTCACGTCATATTGTGGCCGCGCGCAAGGATGGACAAACAGTGTACTACCGCCTGACCAATTCCAAATTGCCCAAAGTCTGTGCTGAGATTCGTTCTATCTTACTGGATGGTATGGAGATGCGAGGAAACCAGGCTCGAGGATTACTGCGGTGAAGGAATCAGCCGCTTTTTTTTGTGATATGTATGCGAATGTGCGCATATATGATAATTGGTGTATAGTCTGACTTATAGCAAGGAGAACAGACCATGATAGCAGAAGAACTTTCCAAGCTGACGGTAAGCAAGGTCGTCGATGCGCGCGGCACAGCCTGTCCCGGCCCATTGCTGGAGGCCAAGCGCGGCATGGCCGAGGTCCCCAAGAATGAAATCATGGAAGTGCTTTCCTCCGACGAGGGGACCAATGATGACATACCACTGTGGTGCAAAAAGGTGGGACATGACTACCTTGGCAATATCGAGGAAGCCGGTCACTGGAGACTCTTCGTTCGCAGGATGAAGTGATGTTGTCCAATAGCAGCGATGAGGCTCGGGAGCCGCGGATACTCGTGTTCTCAACCAACAATATTTCGGATCCGGGCATCGACCTGGCGGGCAGTTCACATATGTCCTACTCGCCCTCGGTGTTGGTGGTGCCGGTACCGTGCTCCAGCGGCATCAAGCCGTCCTGGGTGCTCCATGCAATCAAGGCCGGGTTTGACGGTGTTTTCATCGCCGCCGACGGCACCGACTGCGCCTTCCTGCCGGACTGCACGAAACGTACCGGAGAGGTTGTCAAGCGGTCACAGGAGCTTCTCGAGGAGAACAGCGTGGATCCCCGGCGGCTGAAGATGGCAGCGATCTGCTCCGTTTGCGCCGAGTCTTTTCAGTCGCATATCACCAAATTTGGGGCTGCTCTGGAGAAGCTCCGCTCGCCTCGGGAGCAAGTCGCGCAGTAACCGTTTTTCCTGCCGGGCAATGTGAACCAATTCACAAAGCCCGGGCCGTTTTTGGTTTTTTGGTGAGAGGTCTATGTAAATGAAGTACGACGTATTAGTTATCGGTGGCGGCATTGCGGGCATGGAGTCTTCCCTGACCCTTGGAGACATGGGCTACAGCGTCTTGCTGGTGGAGAAGGAATCGAGCATAGGCGGAAAGATGGTACTGCTCAGTAAGGTCTTTCCCACTCTGGACTGTGCCAGTTGTATCTCCACTCCCAAGATGGCGTCCACCGCCCACCACCCCAACGTGACCATGTCGACATCAAGCCGGATCGATGAAATCATCAGTCAGGAGGGCGGAGGGTTCCAGGTTAGACTCCACAGGAAGTCCACGTTCGTCAACGCTTCCGCCTGCACCGGATGTGGAGAATGTGAGCAGGTATGTACGGTGGCGAAGTCGGATCCGTACAATTTTGGGTTAGCTGCCCATCGCGCGATTCACATTCCCTTTCCCCAAGCGGTGCCCAAGAAGGCCGTCATGATCCGAGATGGGACCTCTCCCTGTTCATATGCCTGCCCGGCCGGCGTGAAAGCGCATGGCTATGTATCACTGGTTCGTAGCGGCAAGTACGAGGAGGCGTTCCATCTGCATATGGAGGATGCCCCCCTGCCGGGAAGCCTGAGCAGGGCGTGTTACGCTCCCTGTGAAAGCGCGTGCACGCGCGGTGATCTCGAGGGCTCCGTTCCTATTCGAGCGATTAAGCGGTTTATGGTCGACCGTTACTACGAGGGACATCCCGAGCCGGATTACGGTCCCCCTGACCAGATACCGGACAAAAAGGTTGCGGTGGTTGGTTCCGGCCCGGGCGGATTGTCGGCCGCCTATCATCTTGCCCGCCGCGGCTACAGCGTGACGGTCTTCGAGTCTGCTGCGGAGCCAGGTGGGATGCTGCGGTACGGGATTCCCGCCTACCGATTGCCGAAGGATGTGGTGGATAGAGATATCAAGAACGTAACGGCTCTTGGCGTTTGCATAAATACCGACTCGCCGGTCTCGTCAATTGATTCACTTGAGTCACAGGGGTTTGACGCGGTTTTTCTTGCTGTGGGAACGATGGAAGGAATGAAGATGGCTATCGAGGGTGAAGACCTTGACGGTGTCACCGATTGCATGGCCTTTCTCAAGCAGGCAAACTCAGCGGATGGTATGGACCTGAGCGGTAAGACCGTAATGGTTATCGGCGGCGGCAACGCTGCTATCGATCCGGCCAGAATGGCAATCCGTCTTGGTGCCAAGGAAGTCATCATTGAGTATCGCCGGAGTCGGGCGGAGATGCCGGCTCATGATTGGGAAGTCGAGGCTGCTCTGGAAGAAGGTGTCAAACTTCAAGCTCTGCAAAACCCGGTTCGGTTCGTTGGTAATAGCGGTCGTTTGGAGGCTGTCGAGAGTATTGCGATGAAGCTTGGCGAGCCGGACGACAGCGGTCGGCGTCGGCCCATCCCGGTGAGTGGTTCGGAGCAGCTTAAATCTGTTGATCTGGCTATTCTCGCGATCGGTCTTAAGCCGAGCACCTCTCCCTTTGCCGAAGAGCTCGAACTCAATCGCAACGGGACAATTCAAGTCGACGAAGAGACCTTACAAACGTCAGTCCCGTCAATCTTCGCGGGAGGTGACGTCGTTACCGGACCTTCGATGATAGTCAGTGCGATCGGTCAGGGGAAACAGGCGGCCTACTATATTGATCGCCTGCTCAAGGGTGAGTCACTCGAGGGAACCACGTTTGACAACAGGCTTCCCGCAGTGGACGCGGCCTCGGTCCTGGCGCGCTCCGGCTCGAACGGAAACGGCAACAACGGCGAATCCAGGCATCTGTTGCCGGTAGTGGGGCTGGAGATACCCCGCGTGAAGATCTCAGAGCGCCTACCGACCGCGAAGAAGGAGATCCCTGTCTCAAGGCGACTTGAAAGCATGGCCGAAGTTGAGATCCCCCTCACCGAGGAAGAGGCCCGTTATGGCGCCGGCCGGTGTCTCGATTGCGGGGTCTGTTCCGAGTGTCATGAATGCGTCAAAGCCTGTCCGGCACACGCTATCGACTTCAACCTGCGAGATCAGGAGGAAGACGTCGAGGTGAAATCCGTAATCGTGTCAACCGGGTTCAATTTGTTTGACGCTCATCGCAAGCCGACCTATGGTTATGGCAAATTCCCGAATGTCATCACCGCCATGCAGATGGATCGTATCCTGGCTCCAACCCGCCCCTACCACGGCGTCATCAGACCCTCAGACGGAAAGGCGCCGGATAATATAGCCTATGTCCTTTGTGCCGGATCGCGCGACCAGAGCGTTGGCAATGCGCTGTGTTCCCGGGTCTGCTGTATGTATTCCATAAAGCAGGCTCAATTGGTGATGGGGGCGCTGCCGCTGGCGGATATTACCATTTACTACATAGATATCCGTGCCTTCGGCAAGGGCTACGACGAATTCTACCAGCAGGCCAGGGGCATGGGAGTGTACTTCGTAAAAGGGCGGGTGGCGCAGATTGACGGTTTGGATAACGGCAATCTGGATTTGCAGTATGAAGCCATAGATGAGGACGGTGGTCTGAAGCACATGGAACACGATCTGGTCGTGTTGTCGACTGGCTTTTTGCCGAACCTTGATGCGCTTCGGATGTTTGGAAACGGCACTCTCGAAGCCGATGCCCATCAATACGTCCGCGAAATCGAAGAAGACATCAACCCTGGTAAAACCAGCATCGACGGTGTCTTTGTCGCCGGGGCAGCTTCCGCACCCAGAGACATACCCGACAGTATCCTTCATGCAGGAGCGGCGGTGGCTCAGACGGCCGCCTACATAGAGAAAACGAGGATTGGCCAATGACAAACAGAAGAATCGGCGTCTATGTCTGCCATTGCGGTGGCAATATCTCGGACTACGTTGATGTGGAGAAGGTTCGAGACAGTGTGGCCGAAGACGAAGGTGTAGTCGTATCCAGCACGACTATGTTCACCTGCTCGGACGCTGCCCAGGAAGAGATAATCGAGGATATAAAAACCAATAACCTCGACGGTATTGTCATAGCCTCGTGTTCGCCCAAATTGCACCTGTTCACTTTTCGTGCCATGGCGGAGAGGGCCGGGTTGAATCCCTATCAATACGTTCAGGTCAACCTCCGGGAACAGGATTCCTGGACTCATCAGCACGATATCGATCGGGCAACCGAGAAGGGTATCCGGCTGGTAAGAGCAGGAATCGCCCGATGCATCAGGTCAAAGCCCCTGCAGACAATGCGCATCGAGACGACTCCGAGAGTACTTATCATCGGCGCCGGCGTGGCCGGTTTACGGGCCGCGCTCTCGCTTTCCGACATGGGTTTCGCAGTCTTTGTCATCGAAAGGGCGGCGAAAGTCGGAGGTTGGACGGGCGAATTCGGCAGCATGTTTCCCAATAACCATCGTGGCGTGGATCTCATAGATGAGCTTTACGAAAGCGCGAAGAAGCGTGACAACATCACCATCTTCGTGAATGCCGAACTGAAGGAGAAGCGCGGCAATGTCGGCGACTTTGAAGTAGTTGTCCGCCTCGACAACGGCGAGACCACCACCCTGAATGTCGGGAGCATCATTGTCGCGACCGGCTTTGATGTGTACCAGCCGTCGGAAGGTGAGTTCGGGTACGGTCAGGACGGTGTCGTCACCCTGCCGGACTTCAAGCGCGAACAGGATAACTCCAACGGCGCTCTGACCCACCGGGGCCGGATAGTAAGAGACATAGCCTATATTTACTGCGTGGGCAGTCGACAGTCGAGAGATATCGAGAATGCCAACCGCTACTGCTCGCGGTACTGCTGTACGGCCGCCGTTCACACGGCGCTGAGTGTGAACGGGCTGGAAGCGATGGCTCACCAGTTCCATCTGTACCGAGACATGCGGACATACGGCAAGTATGAACTGCTGTATCTGGACGCTCTCAATAATGGTTCCGTGTTTCTCAAATACTCGAACGATACCCCACCCGTCGTGGAAAAGGCGGGGGAGAGGATGCGTGTGAAGGTTCGTGATCAACTCACTCACGGAGAGGAGTTCGAGATTGAAGTTGATCTGGTGGTATTGGTAACGGGAATGGTCCCCCGCAAAAACGAGGAACTGGCCGATATTCTCAAACTCCCCATAGGAATGGACGGATTCTACAACGAGATACACCCCAAATTGAGACCCGTAGAGACGGTCATTGACGGTGTTTTCATTGCCGGCGCCTCTCAGGGGCCGAAAACCCTTGCCGAGAGTGTGGCGTCATCGCTCGCCGCCGTATCAAAAAGCGCCGCGCTGTTGATGAAGGGCTATGTCGATCTTGAGCCGCTTATCGCCGCCGTTGACAGCGATAAGTGCTTCTGGTGCGACGAATGCACGAAGGCCTGCCCCTATGATGCGATCGAGAAAGTGGCAGTCGAGGGTCGCGAGGTTGCTCGGGTCATTCCGGCTCTGTGCAAGGGCGGCGGAGCATGTGTGCCGGTGTGTCCTCAGGGCGCAGTAGACGTCGAGGGGTATACGGATGCTCAGATGATCGCAACAATTGACTCCCTGGCAAGAGAGGTTGGGTGATGAATAACACAATAGCACGGGACCCCGCCGAGGTCATGAGAGATGAGATGGTCATGAAAGAGAGAATTCTATCACTTCTGGCCGAAGACCCCAGGACCGTTCCCGAGGTTGCAGCCGCCCTTGGCTGTTCCACTCACGATGCCATGTTCTGGATCACGGCCATGTGGAGGTATGGGTCCGTCGAAGAGGTGGGCAAGCCCAACGACAAGGGCTATTACAGATACAGAACCGTGGTCGTGTAAGGAGAAGCAATGAGCGCTGTAAATACTGAGTTTATAGATCAAGTGAGCACTTCGAAGTCGTTCAATGCCGCCGCCTGTATGAACTGCGGAGTATGTACGGCTGTTTGCCCGATGGGGCTGGACTTGTTGCCGCGACAACTATTTCGATACGTTGTCATCGGTGTCGAGGAGAAGGTCCTGGAACATCAGGAGACCATATTCTCCTGTCTGTTGTGCCGCATGTGTGAACAGAACTGCCCCGCCGGAGTCAAGATCACGGAAAATGTGAGAACCCTGCGCGGCTATATCAATCGAAATGTATTCGGACTATCGAGGGGTTAGCTTATGTCATTACCGACTCAACATGTCCTTGGAATACTCGTGGACAACCTGCTCAAGCGAGGTAGTGTGCTGAAGCTTTCGTCTCGCACCACCACGAAATGGGCGCAGGGACTGGGTATTCCCAGGGGTGGCGAAACCATCATATACACCGGCCACATGTATCAGTTGATTCCGGCTATCACAGCCCTGGCCGGGAAAATGGCCTTCTTTGAAGATTCCTGGATTACGAAGTTCTTTGGTCTTGGGCGCTTTGCTAACAAGTTCGTGAACCTGTCCTGGTTCATGGCTCGGACGGATCCGCGTCAGACAGACCATTACAACAATATCCTTCGCAACATCGCGCGCCTACTGCAGGGGGCCGGAGTCGAATTCGGATATCTCTATGAAGAGGAGATGTACTCGGGGGCCCTTGTCCACGACGAGGGTGTCGATGATGCCTTCGTCAGGCATGCCCGACGAGTCGTCGAGGTTTTCAAACGAAACGGGGTCAAATCAGTCATTACCGTGGATCCTCACACGACAAATATGCTCCGAAGTGTCTATCCGAAGTACTGTGACGGCTTTGACCTGGAAGTGAAGAGTTATCTGGAGTTGCTGGCTGAAAGTAACTGCGAGGTGTCGCGGTCCCTGGACATTGATGTGACGATTCATGACTCCTGCGTCTACGCCCGCTACGAGGACACTGTCATGCAACCACGACAATTATTGACCAGGGCCGGGGCCGTGCTTCGCGAACCGGAGAATGCCGGGAAGCTTACCCACTGCTGCGGCGGACCGATAGAGTCGTTCTTCCCCGGCAAAGCGCGAGCAATCGCTGCCACAAGGATGCAACAGCTTGCCGCGCCGAAAGGCGCCATTGTCGCGATGTGTCCGATCTGCCTGGTCAATCTGAAACACGCGGCAAAGGAGATGAATACCGATGTTGCTGATATCTCAGAGTTGCTCGTTGAGGCCTATGCTTCTTCCGGGATGTCTCCGTCATCGCACTCAGGTTACGGCTCAAACCGGGATAGTGAGGTAGTTACCCATGGATGATGCACATGTTGAGAAGATCGTAGTCATCGCCACCCATGGCGGTGAGGATCCGGAGAGGGCAAGCCTTCCCTTTGTCCTGGCCAATGCGGCCCTGGCCATGGACACCAATGCTGTCGTTATCCTTCAGGGAACGGCAGTGACGCTGGCCAAGAAGGGCTGTTATGAACACGTATTTGCGGCCGGTCTGCCATCTCTGAAGGACCTGGTTGACTCTTTTATTGAACTGGGTGGGACGATTCTGATCTGCAGTCCGTGTATTCAGGAGCGCCAAATCACACCTGATATGCTTGTTGAAACCGTAAAGCCGATCAAGGCGGCCAGGGTTGTTATGGAACTGCTTGACGCAGACGTCACGTTAACCTACTGAGTGCAAAGGAAAACGCTATGTTTACCATCGCTATATCACGAGGTTCCTCCGGCGCCGCCCTCAAGTTGGCGGAGGGAATCAAAGCAAAATTGGGAGGTACGATCGTAACCCGTGAAGAAGTGATCAGGGCGGCGGAGAAGTATGGGGTGGATGCAACCGGCCTGCGCGAAGAGCACATTCTCAGGCAACAGGTGCCCGGTTTCTGGGAGCACTACGCTGATGCAAGAAGACACTATCTCGCCTGCTTCCGGGCCGCACTGATGGACTTCGTCCTCGAGGGGTCAACCATATATCTCGGCAACCTGGCTCACATCCTTCTCAATGATGTTCCCTTTGTCCTGCGGGTGAGAGTGAACGCCCCGCTCGAGAATCGAGTTAAAATGCTGGCCGAAAAACACGGCATGCTCGAGGCGGATGCTCTGGAAATGATCAGGGAAGTCGACCAGCAAAGAAAACGCTGGGTGCAATTCCTCTATGATGTCGATACTCGTGATCCGATTCTGTTCGACATCGTCCTGAATCTTCAGAGGCTTGCGCTTGGTGATGCGGTTGAGATGGTGGCGGCCGAAACGGTCAAAGAGCAGTTTCAGTCGAACGAGAAATCGCTGAAAACAGTCCGCAATCTGCAGCTTGCTACCGCGGCCGAGGTTTCGCTGATGCATTCCCCCGACACATACGGTCTGGATCTGAAAGTACAGGCCGATGAAGGCACGGGTGAAGTCGTCATTGGCCGTGGTCCGGGGCTAAAGGGGGTGGTTCTCTCGGAAGGGGATCTTCGAGCCGCCCTGGAACCTGTAAAAGGGGTCAGGAGCATCAGGATCGAAGAATAGGCACTTTCCCCGGGCGGAGAACCGTGACTTGGTTGATTACTGAGACCGGACGGCAATGAGTGTCTCTGCATATTCCAAGCCGACCGACGCGACCGCCGAACAAGGGGTTACGATAATGAAACCTGAGTCAGTTGAGCGTCTCTGCGAAAAGCTTATCACCGTCGTGGACAGTATATCCGACGGGGTCCTTGCCGTGGATCTCGATCGCCGGATAACCTTCATTAATCGCGCGGCTGAGCGCATCACCGGCTGTCTGCAGGAAGAAGCCCTCGGCAAATACTGCTGGGAGGTATTTCACACCAACATTTGCGACGAAAGCTGTCCCCTCAAGCGCGCCATGCTTGACAATACCCTGACCGTCAACAGAGCCGTTTGTATCACCAGCAGACACGGTAAGCGAGTCCCGGTCAGCGTTTCCGGAACTCCGCTCAGGGATCATCGGGGGAAGGTGATCGGTGGGGTGGAAACTCTGCGCGATCTCAATCTCATCAGGCAACTGCAAAAGGAGTATGAGGCGCAGTATGCCTTCGAGGATATGATCAGCCGCAGTAAGAAAATGAGGGAGCTCTTCGACATTCTGCCGGCCATCGCCGAGAGCGAAAGCACCGTTCTCGTCGAAGGCGAAAGCGGGACCGGAAAAGAACTCGTTGCCAGAGCTATCCACAGCCTGAGTCCCCGCAAGGATGGTCCGTTCGTTGCCCTCAACTGCGGGGCGCTCCCCGACAATCTTCTTGAGTCGGAACTCTTCGGCTATGTCGCCGGAGCCTTTACCGATGCAAAGAAGGACAGGAAGGGCAGGTTTGCGGTGGCCTCGGGAGGAACCCTGCTTCTGGATGAGATCGGTGACGTGTCGCAGGCAATGCAGGTTAAGCTCCTGCGCGTGCTCCAGGAGAAGACCTATGAACCGCTGGGCGGTTCGCAGTCGGAGCCTGCCAATGTTCGTATCATTGCGGCCACCAACAAGGGTCTGGACCGGCTCGTGGAAACCGATGAGTTTCGGCGTGATCTCTACTATCGCATAAATGTAATGAGGGTACGTCTGCCGGCTCTCAGGGAACGAAGAGAGGACATCCCTCTGCTGGTCGATCACTTCGTCGACCGCTTCAATAGCCTTCACCAGAAAAACGTACCGGGGTTCTCTCCACCGGCCCTGAGTATCCTGCTGAACCATGATTTCCCCGGCAATGTCCGCGAACTCGAGAACATCATAGAGCATGCGTCGGTGCTCTGTGGCGGAGGTATTATAAGACCGGAACATCTACCGGAGTACCTGTTCGACAGCAGACCGGTCCCGGCGGTCGAGATTGCGGGCACCTTTGCCGAAATGGAATCCCTGTTTCTGATTGGAGCCCTCAAACGCAATAACTGGTCACGCAAGGACACGGCTGCAGAGATCGGTATCAATCCCTCTACCCTGTACAGGAAAATGAAGAGGCTCGGGCTGCAAATCCCCAAAGACTGAAAACAAGAATCCATCCCCGGCATGCGAAATTGCATGGATCAAGTTATTGTGTCGTGCGCGAACGCACGAAGACAATCATGATTGTGGTCCGTGCCCTGGCGTGAGTTCACTCTTCCGCGAAGCTAAGTTCTTATGGCTCTGTGTCGTAAGTGGGACGTTGCCTCTCATGCGCATTTTGGGCACGGTATATGCAATGACATAGTTAGAATGTGACGTCGGAGAAAGGAGTTCGATATGATTGGGCTTGACAGATTGATGGAGATTGAAGGAGTCGTCGCGGCCGGGCAATTCTCCGAGGACGGCAGGATCATTCGCAAAGTGGGCGAGGTTCCCGAGGATCTCATGGAAAGCGCTGCGCTCTGTGTCCGTCAGAATGGGGTCAGCCGCGACTTTCTGAGTTCACTTAATCACCAGGCAACTCGGGACTACGGTTCCCTTGTAGGCTGGATTGTCTGGGGAAGCATGTACTCCGTGGTTGTCGTGGGTAACACTCGCGTTTTTGTCGAGACGAGTCGCGGAGACTACAACCAGTTGATGATTGATTTGGCAGGATCCGAAGCCACCGGCCCGAGACCAATGAATTACTAGATGATGTCATTGGCCCAATCCGGTGACTGTGAAACGAATCTTAAAAGGAGGTAGTTATCATGGAATCTCAAAACAACGAAAACTTAAAACTCGGGCAAGGTGTGCTTCATCCCGGTGCCCGCCCCATGCAGGTCTTGCGCGACAAGGAAGGTTGCATGTGGCTGTGTGACAAAGGGGTCGATGTAACCAGGTCATTCGAGAAACAGGGTTGCTGGCGATGCCGGGACGTCCAGTTCACCAGAACTGATTGATCGAAGGGACCTTTTCTATCTGTGCCCTGGAAGACACCAATGATTCAGGCCGTCGCATCATCGATTCGACGGCCTGCTTCGATGGATCCGGAAGTCGGTTTCTGATGGAACCGTGGATGCGTGATAGGAACCGTTGGCAATGCCGGAAAGTGGCTGACACCAGGTAAGACAGCAGGAGGAAGCATGATCGCGAAATCAATATATGATGCCCTCACTATCACCGGGTTCGTCCTGCTGATGATGCTTATCATTGAATACCTGAACGTTATCACCAGGGGATCCTGGCAAAACGCTTTGTCGAGACGCGGTTGGGTTCAATACCCCATAGTTATACTCCTTGGTGCCACGCCGGGCTGTTTTGGCGCTTTTGCCGTTGTGGCGATGTTTTCCCATCGGGTTGTGACGCTGGGGGCCGTGGTCGCGGCCATGATTGCCACCAGCGGAGACGAAGCCTTCGTAATGTTGGCCTTGTTTCCCGAGAAGGCTCTGCTTCTCACCGCAATACTTATGGCGGTTGCTCTCGCGGCCGGGTGGTCGACAGATCGGTTCGTCACGGGACACACGGATCCCGGCCCTGAGAAGCACGGCCTGTTAGAGATTCATGATGAGTCCGATTGCGACGCTATCCCAAAGGAGAGCTTCATCAGGCAATGGCTTCAGCTGTCATTGATCCGGCTGTTGTCCTGTGCGGTTTTACTGATATTTGTGTTGGGCGTGCTGGCCGGAATCTTCGGCCCGAATCGCTGGGGTTGGGAAAGAGTCGCTTTGTTTATTGCCGGCTCGATAGGCTTTGTTATAGCGGCCTACGCCCCGGATCACTTTCTCCGGGCTCATCTATGGGGGCATATTGTCAGGAAACACACCCTTGGCATATTCCTGTGGACTTTGGGAGCGCTCCTCGTGGCCTCGGCCATTATGAACAACCTGGATCTGAAGGAAGTTATACAAGCCAATTCCCTTTTTGTCCTGCTCTCCGCCGCGTTTGTCGGCCTCATTCCCGAGTCGGGCCCACACCTGGTCTTCACGACGCTGTATGCGCAGGGATTGGTTCCTTTCGTAGTCCTGTTTACGAACTCGATTGTACAGGATGGCCACGGGATGCTGCCTCTGCTCGCACACTCAAGAAGGCTGTTCCTGATTGTAAAGACGATCAACCTCGCAGTGGGCCTGGTTGTTGGCCTCGTCGTGTACGTGGTGGGGTATATATGGTGATGCGCCGGTTTCGAACGGGATGCAGCCAAAAGGTGATGAAATCAGGTCTATCCGGAAACAGACGTTCCGGCCCGTCCGCATTCCGATATCTGTATTTGGTTTTCGCCATATTGCTGGGTGTCTCCCCGGGTGTTCCGGCGAATGCCGACCATCCCTTCGGTTTTATGGAAACCCGCAGTCAGTCACCGCTACAACAACTCAGATGTGGCCCCCTGCATCATGTTCCCTGGGTATTGCCGGCAAAAAACAACAGCCTGAGTATTCGTCACAACTGGAAAAACCTCTGGCTCTACCGGGATGATATCTGTCTGATAGATGCCGAAGTCCAGGAAGTTGTAACACGTCTCCGGATTGGTTTGGGTGCAGGATTCGAAATCGCAGGCGAATTACCCGTAAGATTCGTCTCGGGCGGGATGCTGGATGGTATGATAGAAGACTTCCATAACTCCTTTGGTCTGAGCAATGCCGGGCGCGACCAATTCCCTCGCAACAACTTCATCTTCATGATTCACAGGGGTGGTGATGAAGACAGCTGGTATTACGCAGGAGCCGATCAAACAGGGTGGAACCTGGGTAATGCAACCTTTGCCCTGAGCACCGACATTGGCAGAATTATCTCCATTGAACCCCGGCTCGTCATGACCGTGGGGGTGAAAATACCCACCGGCACGAGGCGGTTCTTCGGAAGCCAGTCCCTGGATCTTGCTCTCTCATTGAGCAGTGGAATTAATTTCGGATCATTTCACTGGTATGTCAGTTCCGCCGTCAGTCATTATGGCGATGAAGAAATGATCGGTATCAGTCTGCGCCAATGGCACCTGAGCACCCTCGTTAGTCTCGAGTACCGGCGGCCCGATGCCGATCACGCCTGGGTGGCGCAAATTCTTTGCGAGAGCGGCGTCACCGAAGACAACTATCCATTCTCGAACGCTACCTACGAGGTTATGTTCGGATACAAATATCGCCTTTGGCAAAGTGTTGTTATGGAATTCAGCATTCTGGAAAATGTTCTGACTTTCGATAATAGCCCCGATTTCGGATTGCATACGGCACTTACCTACAGCTCATAAACTGGAGGGAGATCATGGCCAGGACAGAACCGTTCGAAAAGAACACTGCCGAATATGAGGACTGGTTTGAGGTTAACCAGGCTGTCTATGTTTCGGAATTGTATGCCGTCGGGGCGCTTCTACCATCGCAGGGTGAAGGTGTGGAGATCGGCGTCGGAACCGGTCGATTCGCGGCCTTCCTGGGTATTGAATTCGGGGTGGAACCATCGGTCAGCATGAGCCGTATCGCGAGGCAGCGAGGGATACAGGTTGTGGGTAGTATTGGAGAGCACCTGCCTTTGGCTGGTGCTCGGTTCAACTATGCCCTTATGGTCACGACTGTCTGTTTCCTCGATAACGTCAGGGCAGCCTTTGGTGAGGTCCACAGGGTACTCAAGAAAGGTGGTCACTTCGTAATCGGGTTCATCGACAAGAACAGCCCTGTTGGCAGGACGTATCTGCAGTATCGAGAAGACTCGGCGTTTTATTCGATTGCCACTTTCTACTCGGTGGAAGAAATCATGCAGTTGCTGGAGCAGATTGGTTTCAGAGATATAGTCACTGTCCAGACCATCTTCCATAGCTTGTCGGAGACGAGGGGCGTGGAAATGGTCAGGCCGGGGTACGGCGATGGTTCATTCGTGGTCATAAGGGGGATGAAATAGACCGCCCAGGCAGGGGGGCTGAGTTGTTATAGTAGTGAAAGGAGGAATACTGCATGAATCCCACAACCGTTGACGTGAATAACCTGAAGTGGCAAATTGCCGCTGAATACCCGACAGGGACTGAAGAGAAGGTGCTCAGCATGGGGGGCAGTATAGCGCCCCGGGTCACTATGTTGAGACTATCGCCGGGATGGCATATGGAGGACCATTCGCATCGGTTCACCGAGCTCCACTATGTATTGGAGGGCCAGATCGAGAGCCAGGGAAAGACATATCCTGCCGGGACTTTTCGCGTTATTCCAAAGGAAGTAGAGCACGGACCGTTCAGTTCGGAAACGGGTGCAGTCGTACTGGTAATCTGGTGCTCTTTAGCCGAAGGGGCCGAATAGAGAAGCAGAGGCTGAATCCGTGGTGTCGGTCTTGCGGCGTTTTCTCGCCGACTCCTCAATCTGTCCGGAAATAGGTCTCTTTCGGCAAATGTATGATTTGCTATGTAGTTTCGGTTCATTCCTGAGTTTGCGAAATATAGAGGGAAAGATCCGAAAAGTACGGGGTGGTCTTCCCGCATCGACCCCGGATTGTGCTGATCGTTGTTGAGATATAGATGGGCGGTTCTTGCGGCTGCAAAGGATCCTCTCCAGGTGTTCCGTGCCCGGCGCGGTGATGAAACGCAGGATCAAGTACATGAGAGCGCCCTCACCCCGTCCTTTTGAAGTAGTCAATTATCGCCCCGAAGGTTCGGCTTACATCCTGCCGGGGGAGCTTTTTTTATGCAGCCGAGAGGCTGTTTTTTTGTGTCGGGTGTCGGCAAGGGAAAAGACCACCGGCCAATACTCCGTCACTCAGCGTTGAATCGAATGACGCAAAACCCGTTGGATATCCGAGAGCTTCTCGAAGTAATGATCGGGCCAGCAGAGTTGGCTAAAGGCACAGCGGCGCCGGTCCCCCCTGAAACATATAGTCGATAAGGTAGATGAGGTCGGCAATGTCTATTTCACCGCCGGAGCCGTCGACATCCGCTTCATCCAGGCACACCGGTTCCGGCCCCCCATCGAACATATAAGAGACGAGTAAGACCAGGTCGGAGATGTCTGGACCGAAGCCGTTGTTGTCGGTGTCACCACCAATGCGACAACAAGTTTCACATACATCGCCCGTGCCGTCGTCGTCTTCGTCGGACTGGTCGGGATTGAAGTCTCGCGGACAGTTGTCGACCTCACAGGTGTTTCCCGCAAAACCCGGATCGCCGAAGCCGTCGCCGTCAGTATCGGTACAAAGGTCACAGGCATCACCGGACCCGTCTTCATCCAGGTCGTCCTGCTCGGCGTTGGCAATCTGCTGGCAGTTATCGCATAGATCTCCGATGCCGTCGAAGTCAGCGTCTTCCTGGTCGGGGTTGGCCAATGTTGGGCAATTGTCGCATACATCACCGGCATTGTCGCCGTCGGTATCGGCCTGATCGAGATTCGCCAGGGCCGGGCAGTTGTCGCATAGATCTCCAATGCCGTCGAAGTCAGCGTCTTCCTGGTCGGGGTTGGCCAATGTTGGGCAGTTGTCGCACACATCGCCGACATTGTCGCCGTCAGAGTCGGCCTGATCGAGATTCGCCAGGGCCGGGCAGTTGTCGCATACATCGCCATAGGAATCCAGGTCGCCATCGCCCTGATTGGTGTTGGCGACACCGGGGCAGTTGTCGCACACATCGCCGACATTGTCACCGTCAGTATCGGCCTGATCGCTGTTCGCGACCGATGGGCAATTGTCACATACGTCATCGACCGAATCATAGTCGGCATCGCCGGTGGGCCCGATATCCTCGCAGGAGCAACCGCTCCCGCGAGCGCCGATGTTGCCGCCGTCCGAAGCAGACCCCAGACAACAGGAGCCATCCACAAGGGTGTAGGCCGCGGGACAAAAACCGGGGTTGCACTCGCGATTGCTTTCGTCCCAGGTTAGATAGGCAAGAGTCCCGACGAATACGCCCGCTTCGCCTCCCTGAATATCGCTGGAGCTGACATTGACCCGGGCGCCGTAGTATTGTTGCGAGGTGCCGTCCAAATAAATATCTCCGATCCCGGTGGTCGAGTTACCCCAGACCAGGCAATCGGTGAACTGAGAATTAGAGCGGTCGTCGGCGAAGATGAAATTGCCGGACGAATTGGAGTGATTGTCGGTCGCCGTACAGTGTCGCAAATTAAGTCTGGCGATATCAGTTCCGCTGGTGACCCAGAAGGCTCCGCCGCGGCCGGCAGCGCTGTTGCCGACGATCAGGCAATTCTCCAGGTCACATTGTCCGGAGATCAGGAAAGCACCACCCCAGAGACCAACGGTATTGTCGCGCACGATGCAATTGGTCAGGGTGAGCGAAGTGCCTCCACTCGTCGAGCCGCCGCCGCCCGATCCGCTCGTCGCGGCATTGTTGGCTATCTCACAGTTCACGAACACACCGTCAGAGTACACTTGAAAAAGAAAACCGCCGCCGGAAGCGTTGTCACCTGTAACTGTGTTACCGGCGATCACGCAATCCGTGAAAGTGGGATCACAATTGCTGCGCGCTCCCACCCCGCCGCCCCAGGTTTGCCCGGTGTGGTTGATTATCCGGCAGCGGTAGAGAGTGGGGCTGGCAAAATCGAAACAGCCAAGGCCACCGCCCCAGGTCCCAT
>CAZVUZ010000017.1:693-29818 GCA_964630485.1 uncultured Ignavibacteriales bacterium | reverse complement strand
CCCCAATTAAAGAAGTTTTAATTCAGAGACGTTTAATTAAAGGATAAAGGCTTATCCTATAATTTGGACTGTTTTTCCTTTAACCCTAAAACCATCAACGTCTTGTATTACAACATCTTAACATTACAGAAGGAAAGGTGGGTCTGAAGACAACCCCTCCCTACGAAAAACGGGCGAGCCCGAATCGAGCCCGCCCGTCAAAAACAGAGTTCTGCTTCGATCTTACTACTTCTTCTTCGGGGGGTCGAGAAGCTCCTCGTCTATCCGCGCCACCCGGCGCGCTATCTCAACCTTCTCCTCAAGCTTCGCCGTGCCGCGTATAACCAGCTTGGCGCCGTCGGGCGAACCGCCACCGTGCATACAACCCGGCACACCACCGCCAACAGTTACCCATTCCACTAAACGGGCCGCCTTGGTGCGGGTCTCGGCCGAAGCCTTGGCCTTCAAATACTTCTTGAGCAAATGGCCATACTTCGCGGACTCGATATCCTTATACGAAGGCATACAACCGGTTTCGCCAATGCCGCCGGCTATATCCTGAGCCAGGACCGAAGTCTGGTAGGGCAATGTCGCTACATGCACCTTGTTGACATTGGCCAACAGTGGATCGCATTGCCAGCCGCCGGAGGGATGCTGACGCCCCATGGCCGCCGCCGCGATACCCATACCGAAGGTGGTCTCGTTGTTGATGTGCATCTGCACGATCTTGTCGTTGAAAACTTTCGACGACAGACCGTTGGCGCGCGCCACCAGAATCGCCGAACCAATTTTCACATCACCCTGGCCGGCCACACAGCCGCCGATGGCCGCCCGGTAGGGCATGATGAAACTCTGGATCGCCTTCAGGCTGTATTTGAACTCGCCGAGCATGAAAACCCGCTCTTTGGGAATGAAAACATCCTCGAAGAGCAGATACGCCTGCGTAATACCGCCCTCCATGACCGGGTTGTCATAACCTTCTTCGAGATCGCGGGAGTCGGACGGGTGCCGGGCTTCGACAATAGTCAGACCCTCGGCGTCCCTGGGAACGACAAAGGAAATGCAATAGTCGGCGTCGGCCTCACGATAGGCCGAACCGGGAAGCACAAAAACCTCGTTGGCGGCGGCAATACCGCAAATCATGACCTTGGCGCCGCGTACCACTATGCCGTCATCGCGCTTTTCCACAACGCGCAAATACATGTCCTCGTCGTCCTGCTGCGACGGTCCCTTGGTACGGTCGCCCTTGGGATCGGTGAGGGCGCCGGACATGGTAATGTCGCGCTTCTGGGCATCCTCGAGCCAGGTCAACAGGCGCTTATGATAGTCGGTGCCGAGATCCTGGTCCATCTCCCAGGTGGTGATGAACATGGCATTGAGGGCGGTCCAGCCGGCGCAGCGGCCGCCGGTGCAGGTGCCGGTGGTCTGGAACATGAGCCGCTTCATTTTCGAATTGGCAAACATGTCCTCGGCCGAGCGGAGGATCGACAAATAGCGGCTGATGGGTTCGCCGGTCAGATGCGAGGTCGTGGTGACCATGTCGCGGTAATTCTCATCGGCGGCCAGTTTATAGGTCCAGCCGTGACCTTCCACCGTGCGTTTCGTGGCACCATGGGTGGTAACATCTTCAATGAGCTGGTCGAACTTGTATATATTCGGCCGCATTTTCCTGAGTGACTCAAGGTAGTCTTCGTAACTTCTGAGGGCCATGGATAACTCCTATAAAAATCGCTGTTCACAAGATAATTCCAATATACTCTCTGGCGGTGGAGAATCAACGATTTTGGATCGAGCCGTTAAAAAAAGCCGACCATATGATCGGCTTTGTCATTTGAGACCGGTTTTGCGGCGCTGTTACAGGTTCAGCCAGAAATCGGCGGTAAATCCGCGATTGGAACTGCCCGCGTCGATGTCGATCTGGTTATCGAAAATCCCGATTTTGGCCTTGACCCGGGTCAATTCGGACATATCCAGGTCATCGGCGGACCCGATGTCGTTGGAACCGGCGAGAGAACGCTTCATCACCACCGTGTAAGTGCCGGAGCTATAGCTGGAAATCGCCTCGATGTCCCAGCGGCTTTCCGGATGCGGCGGATTGCCGGTGATCCAGGTAACAATGGCGGTGTCGATCAGGTAACCGGGAACGGTCTGAGTGCCAACGGCCCAGCCGTCGTTAGAGGCGTTTCCCGTCATGTAGGCGCTGGTGGTGTCGTCAATATAGAGCACATCGCCGGTGAAGGCGGCTTTGGTCTCGTGGACGTATTTCGGACGTCCGGCAAACTCCGGGTTCACCTTGGCAACTTCGTTGGCGCCGGAATCGGACACCAGTTCACTGCCGTCCCAGGTCATGCCCTCCGCGACGTCGACATAGCCCGTCGTCAGCGATCCCCAGCGCCAGGTATCCCAGCCGTCAGCGGCGCCGTCAAACATCACCAGGAGCATGTCTTCGTCGCGTCCCAGGTTGACGTAGTGGGTGAAGTTGTAGTTGTCATCGAGAATGGTCCAGTTGTGCAGCCAGAGGTCATTATCGGAATCGGACCATTGCAATCTCAGGTACAAATCGCCGCCGGTTTTTATGGCCTGGACATAGACCGAATCCGAGGCCGAGGCCACGCCGGCCACGGTGGGCGGCAAGGTGGCGGTCGAGACATCGACTGCCGCCGGGGTGACATTGTTCCAGACGGTTTCATTGACGCTGGACAGAGTCGGGGCGCTTACCGACGTATTGGCGGTAACCTCCTGAAGGGTAACGGTACCGTTGCCGCCGTTACCGTCATCGTCATCGTCATCGGAGCCACAGCCGACAAAAAGCAGCAGCGGCAGGATAAGCAACAAGCCAAAAATCTTTTTCATATACATTCCTCCTGGGGTTCTCATTCAGACTGTCGGTGTAAACATAACAAAGGCCCCTTCTATTTGAAAGGGAATTTTTCAGGCAAGGCGCTTGAGGACAATCATCGTCAGATCGTCGTAAACGTGCGTGGGCGCAGCCCATTTACGCACATCGTTGTAGATAGCTTTCAGAATTTCCTTTGACGTGCGCTCGCGGTTCTTGCGCACAAGTTTCACAAGGCGGTCGAGGCCGTACTCCTCGCCATCGGCATTGAACACCTCGGAGACACCGTCGGTGTAAAGAACGATTATCTCACCGGCATGGATATAAATCGGGCGTTCTTCATAGATGGCATTGGGCGTGACACCCAGCACCTGGCCGCCCTCGCGGAGATACTCGACGGAGCCGTCCTGCCTGAGCAAGAACGGCAGGTTGTGCCCGGCATTGGAAAAAGTGAGCACATGATTCTTGGAATCGAGGACACCGTAGACGGCGGTGACAAAACTACCCGGTGTAACGGACTCGAAAACGAGATTGTTAACCTTCTGGAAAATGGTCCTGATGGAATAGTTGTTGCGAATTTCGGCTATCATGGAAGCCCGGAAGGAGGCCATGATGAGCGAGGCCGGGACGCCTTTGCCGGAAACGTCACCGATGGCGACGCCGGTCTGGCTGTCGACGATGCGGATGAAATCGTAGTAATCGCCGCCGACCTGCCCGGAAGGAATATTCGTGCCGGAGATATCGTAGCCGTCAATATCGGGGTTCTTCCTCGGCAGGAAAGTCTGCTGGATACTGCGGGCGATATTGAGCTGTTCGGAGAGCTTCTGGCCCGCGATAAGTTCCTCGTGGAGGCGGGCCCGTTCCATGGATATGGCCGCCTGGGAGGCGAACGCGGACATGAGCGAGAGGTCCTGCCGCCGGTAGGCATTGAGATGATCCGATTCGAGGTTGACGACGCCGATGACTCGGTCGTCGAGGCTGATCGGCACCACGATTTCACTTCGCGTACTCGGCCGGGCATCGACATAGCGGTCGTCGGCGGAAACATCGGGGACAATCACGGGCTCGCCGCTTTTGGCGACGTTACCTATCAGTCCCTGGCCGATTTTCAGACGCATGGCCGAGTCGTGGGCCGGGTCATAACCGACGGTGTAACGTGACTCGATGTCAACACCATCGGAATCGACCACGAAAACTCCGCCGGCGTTGAAATCGACCGCCTGTTTCAACGAATCGAGGATCTCGTGCAGAACCTCATCGAGGCTCAGCGAACTGGAAATCTTTATGCCAAGCCGATACAGCAATTGTTTTTCGAGAGCCTCTCGTTTCACCGCCCGGTACAGGTGGGCATTGTCGATAGCCACGGCAATCTGGTTGGCCAGGCCGATGAGAACATCGAGGTCGGCCTCGGTGAACCCGCCGTCGGTCTTGTTGATGGCTTCGATGACACCGATCATGTGCCCCTTGCCGATGAGGGGTACGGTGAGCACCGACTTCGTCTCGACCCCACAGAGACGTCCGATTTCGTGGTCGATCCGGGGGTCGTTGAGAGCGTCATTGATTATCACCGGCTCGCGGTAGTTTGCCACCCAGCCGACGACTCCCTGCCCGAGTTCGAGATTGACCACATTCACACGGAATTCATCGGAAGACATGAAACGGATTTTCATATCCGTGCGCTCATGGTCGACCCGGAATACCAGGGCGGCCTCGCTGCCCGCGGCCGCGATAACCAGGCGCAGGACACGCTCGATCAGACTTTCATAGTCGAGAGTGGAATTGAATGTGCGCCCGGCTTCCATAAGAAGCTTTTCGGCGCGCGTATGCCGGTCCGGGTTGTTCATTGCCGGGAAAGGTAAGGCTTTACGGGGGCTTGTCAACTTAGATTATGAACGTTAAGATCCGGGAATCGCGGTTACCGGGTCACCGTCGCAGGTTGCATGTCCAGCGAGCGTCTCAACGCCGGGTATTTCTCGAGGCGATCGCGCACAATGGCGGTGTCCAGCCCGCCGGTCAGGGCGCGCCGGTAAACATCGGCCGCTTCATCGAACCGACCCTTCGCAAGATACTGATCCCCGAGTTCCCGAAGGTAAACCATGGGGACTTCGGGATGGGCGGCGATTCGCACCAGATAGTCGAAATAATCCTGGGTGCGGCTCACTCGTCGGGATAGCACCGCCAGGGCAACGAGTGATTCCAGACGTTCCGGCTCGAGATTCAGTGCTTTGAGGCTCAAGCGTTCGGCTTCGTCGAGATTACCGATATTGAAGTTCACGGCGGCGGCATTCTGGGCAATGCTGGCATTGTAGGGATTCCAGCCGGCGGCGATGTCGAAAAGTATCAGGGCGCTGTCGGCTTTCTTCAGGTACCAGTAGTTCTGGCCGAGATTGGTCCAGGCATCCCAGTAGGTGGGGTCGATGGTCACGGCCTGCCAGAGCAATCCGGCCGCCTGCCGATACTCGCTGACTGCCGTCCGAGACATGGCCGAATCGTTCAGGGCCGTCTGCGGATAGAGACTTCGCCGCCACTCGTCCACGGATTCCGCAGTGGCCATATCTCCCACCGATTCGTAGTAGCGGGGCAGGAACTTTGAGGCGTTGCGATTGCGGGTAGTGTCCAGCTTGATATAGTCTATGAACTGCGCGGCGGCCGTTTCGGGTGATGCCTGCTGAATTGCACGGGGAATCAAAGACAACAGCGAGAGTGTTATGACCGTGCCACTGAGGACCAGACGCGAATGATGAATCCCTTCACGGCGCAGAAACAGGTAATGCACAAGGACTGTTAGAGGAATGCCGGCGAAACTGAGTAGATCCCAGTCACGCGGCATACCTAGCCTCGGATCGAGAACAAACACCACCCCCAGGGCAGATACGATTACCGTCAGGAGAAAAGCGAGCCCGCCGTTTCGTTGTCTGTCGCCGGGATGCTTCACAACCAGCCAGACGAGGAACACCAGAAGCCCCGGTACGAGGATGATCAGCAGGTTGAGGATATCGGCGAGGTGGTCGGCGGAGAAAAGGGTGTATCCCTCGACGGTGAACATGTCCGAGAGCACGGGGACCAGGAGAAAACGCGTCTGATAACCAAAGTTGTAAAGGGCAAGATACAGAGCCGCCGCCATAATCAGGCCCGTCGCGACCACCACCCAGAGGTAGGTTCTGACAAATCGAGCGCTGTTTCGACCAAAGGCCGTCCGACTGATAAGGGCCACCGCCGCCGCCGGTACCAGGACTATCCCCAACCCGTGCAGGAATATCGCCACGGCCAGCGGCGCCAGGATCCACCAGCGCGTCATTTGCCCCCGGCCGATCATCAGGCCGAACAGCACAAAGGCCAGGACGCTGACCGCGAACATGGAATAGTGTTCGACGTACCCGAAGAACAGCAGGCTGTATCCACCGGATATCAGCCCCAGCACGAATAACAGACGCTTGAGATTGTGTTGAAAAACGCGGGCGGAGGCGATAACAGCTATACCAAAAAAGAGCAGTCCGGACGCGAACGATATCGCCTGATAGATCATCAGGGCACCCGCCTCACCGCCCCCGAAAAGGGGTTTGAGCCAGAGGTGGATGAGCATTTCACCCAGGTCGGTGGGTTTGACGAAGGGACTTTCGGCGGCGAGATTCGCCAGGATCTGGTAGCCATCGCCGAGAAAATGCGCCCGCGACCTGAGCAGGTAGAGAAGGATTCCGAACGTCAGGGCGATCTCCGCCGACAGCAGGTAATAGCGCCGGTTATCGGTCCCATCCCGGGCGGTGGCCATGGCGCGACGAACCCGGAATATGGCGATGACACCGATCGCAAGAAGCCCGACCGGCACCCACCAGGGCCGATAGGTCCAGGCCGCCAGTCCCCAGAGACGGGTGTCGGGCAACCATGCCACGACTGCAAAACACAGGAGAGTCAAAACACCCGCGGCCAGTGACAGCTCTTCGACGCGATCCGATTTGGTTTCGTGACTCATCGTCGGTTACGGAGTCTTCCGTGAAAATCTCCGGGCTACTTTTGTAGCTCGGCAATGCGTTTATTGATGCCGTCCCAGATCTCGGTCCAGGACTTGTCGTAGCCTTCGATCTTGTATTCATCGCGAGCCCGTTTGAGGAGTTTCAGCCCTTCGGCTTTGTTCCCCTGCCCGATGGCCGCTTCGCCGAGGTCCTCACAGGCCTGCCCGATAGCCGAGTGGTTTTCGATTCTTTCGGCCCAGGCCAATACCGGGCGCAGCCAGCGGCCGGATTCTTCATAATTGCCGAGATAGCGATGGGTCATGCCCACATGGTAATCGGCAAAGAGCTTGGCGACCTCACCGGAGTGCCGCCAGTGATACTCGCGGGCCTTTTCGAAACAGGTCAGGGCGGTATCGTATTTCTTCATGTCAAAATAGGTAATGGCCATGTTGTTCCAGAGCGGACCCAGCCAGTTTTCCTGTTCGGCCGCCTCGGCGGCCTCAATCCCGCGTTGGCTCCACTCGATCTGCTCTTCGGGAGTCTCGGCCACGATGGCGATCATATGGGCGGCATCGACGGCTCTGCCCCACAGGGCGTTGGCGGTGCAGTATTCGTACATCTCGTCAAACGTGCCGCGCGCGGTTTTCAGGTCGTCGTCCTGCCACTCAAAGCGCCCCCTGACACCCAGGTAGCGCGTCCATCCCATGGGATCCGAATCGACCGCCTTCTCCCCCACACTCGTTAAGACCGAGCGGCCTTCTTCCTTGTTACCGAGGACCAGATTCATTCTCGCCACCTGGGCCATGGCCTCGACCTCAACCGAGCGATTGAACTCCTTGCGGGCGCTCTCGGCCGCCTCGCCGTAAAGTTCCAGCGCTTTCTGGTATTCGCGGGTCTGGAACAACTCATCGGCCCGGCTCAACAGCGAGTCGGCCGTCTGTTCGTCAATGATCACCTGCTCTCCTTTCTGAATAACATCGATTCCCACTACGACTGGCGGCAGCAATATCAACATAAGTACCGTCACGGCAGCTTTCATCGCGACAACTCCTGTATCTTCGGCTTTACATCTCTGTCTTCGGCGTCGATACAATATATAGCCGGAGCGACGGGCCCACATCAAAAATATGGCACACCCGCGATGACGTGGGGGTATAACAAACAATATTCGGGGCGTTGCCACTCAGGCTAATTCTGATTGACCGGTCTGCATAGCGCTGATATATTGCATCGCCTGAAGGCCTCGGCAATTTCGGCGATCGAGGTAGAGAATTGACAATTAGTAACCACTCCGGAGGATAGATCTTATATGCGCGCACTCATCACAGGGATCACGGGGCAGGACGGCTCATATCTGGCCGAATTCCTGCTGGATAAGGGGTATGAGGTGGTCGGCATGGTCCGGCGCGCCTCGACCGAATCTTTCGAGAGAATCAACCATATCAAGGACCGGCTGCAGTTCGCCCAGGCGGATCTACTCGATCAGCTCTCCATTGTCAGGATGATCCAGGAACACCGGCCCGACGAAATCTACAACCTGGCCGCCCAGTCGTTCGTCCCGACGAGCTGGGAACAGCCGGTACTGACCGGGGATTTCGACGCCCTCGGTGTGACCAAGATGCTGGAAGCCATCCGCCAGGTAGACACCAATATCAAGTTTTACCAGGCTTCATCGTCGGAGATGTTCGGCCGGGTGCGTGAGGTGCCCCAGACCGAGGAAACGCCGTTTTACCCGCGGTCCCCTTACGGGGTCGCCAAGGTCTACGGTCATTTCATCACCGTCAACTATCGGGAAAGCTACGGGCTTCACGCCTGCAGCGGGATTCTCTTCAATCACGAATCACCTCGGCGGGGCCTGGAATTCGTGACGCGCAAAATTACTGACGGTGCGGCCCGCATCAAGCTGGGCCTGGCCGATAAACTGGCCCTGGGTAATCTCGACGCCAAGCGCGACTGGGGTTATGCCGGCGATTACGTCAAGGCCATGTGGCTCATGCTCCAGCAGGACAATATCGAAGACTTCGTTATCGCCACCGGGCAAACCCACTCCGTTAAGGATTTCGTCGTGGCGGCATTCTCTCATGTGGATCTCGATTACAACGACTACGTTGTCACCGACCCCCGCTTTGTGAGACCGGCCGAGGTCGATCTGCTCCTGGGGAACCCCGCCAAGGCCAAGGAAAAGATGGGCTGGGAACCGTCGGTGAGCTTTGGCGAACTGGTAAAGATGATGGTCGATGCTGACCTCGAGAGGCTCTCGGGTAAATAAGACGTGATTCATTACCATCGGCCCGAGATCGAATTCGTAACTCACTGCTCACGGCAGGGAGGTAGCCTTTGAGTTCCCGCCCGAGAGCCATGATAACCGGAATCGCCGGTTTCGCCGGCTCGCACCTGGCGGAGGAGCTGCTCGCGGCCGGATACGAGGTCCATGGCGCACTGTACCCGGGTGAACCGACGGAGAATATCGACGGATTCAAATCCCGGCTGAAGCTGTTCAGGCTGGATATCAAGAACAGCCGGGCGGTAATCAATGCCCTTGGGAAGGTGAAACCTCACTTCCTTTGCCATCTGGCGGCCTTCGCCTCGGTGGGCAAATCTTTCGAGATGGAACGAGAGGTCTTCCGCGTCAATGTCGAGGGTACACTTAATATTCTCACGGCCGCCCGCGATATAAAACAATTGAAGAAGTTCTTGTATATCAGTTCTCCCGATTGTTATGGCATCTTTCATCCGTCGGACAAGACCCTGACGGAGGAGCAGCCCCTCAACCCGGTGTCTCCCTATGGGATATCAAAGGCGGCGGCCGAGCGTATGTGTCTGGCTCATTTCCGGCAGTACGGACTTCCGGTGGTTGTCGCGCGTGCCTTTAACCACACCGGGCCGAGGCAAAGCGACGCCTTCGCGGTTCCCTCGTTCGCCCGCCAGATAGCCGTGATCGAGGCACACCGCAAGAGGCCGGTAATTTCGGTGGGCAATCTTTCGGCGCGGCGGGACCTTTCCGACGTCCGCGATATCGTGTCCGGTTACCGCCTGCTTCTGGAACGGGCCAGTGGCGGCGAGATATTCCAGCTCTGCTCGGGGCGAGCCGTTGCGATAAAAAGGGTACTGGACATTCTGCTCAGCCTTGCCGAAATTGAAATTGATGTGCGGACCGATACGAAACGCCTGCGTAAAACAGACATACCGGTGTTGCGCGGCGACAACGACAAGGCTGTTAAGAAGTTGGGATACAACCCCCGATATAGTCTAAAAAGGACTTTACGGGATACGCTGGACTACTGGCGAAATAAAATCGAAACAAAGTGAAAACCAAAAAATTTCCGGCAGGAGATTGATAAAATGGCCAACAAGAAAGCCAAAGAGCCAAAGACCTATCGCGACCTCATTGGCAAGATAAAGGATCACAGCGCCCGAGCGGGGGTGATCGGACTCGGTTACGTCGGGCTCCCCCTATCGGTGGAACTGGCCCGGGCGGGATTTACGGTAACCGGTTTTGATGTCTCCAAATCCAAAATCAAATTGCTTAATGCCGGGAAATCCGATATTGACGACGTTCCCGACGCTCATGTCAGGGAAATGGTCAAGGCCGGGCGCTTCAAAGCCACCCTCGACCCGAAGCTGATAGGCAAAATGGATACGCTTTCGATATGCGTCCCGACGCCGCTGTCGAAAACCAAGGATCCCGATGTCAGCTACATCCTGGCGGCCCTCGACTGGGTCAAGAAATATATGAAAAAGGGCGGCCTGGTAGTGCTCGAATCGACGACCTATCCCGGCACGACCGAGGATCTCATCCTGCCCATACTCGAAGAGAGCGGCCTGAAGGTGGGACAGGACTTCTTCGTTGCCTTCTCCCCGGAACGCGTCGACCCCGGCAACCCGGTTTACACCACCAAGAACACACCGCGGGTGGTCGGAGGCATAACGCCCAATTGCACCCGCGTGGCCAAAGCGTTTTATGAACAGACCATTCCAAACATCCATGCCGTATCCTCGACCAAGGCCGCCGAGATGGTGAAACTGCTGGAAAACACCTTCCGCAGTGTCAATATCGGCCTCGTCAACGAAGTCGCCCTGATGTGCGACCGCCTGGGGCTCGATGTCTGGGAAATTATCGATGCCGCCGCCACCAAGCCCTTTGGCTTCATGCCGTTCTACCCCGGCCCCGGACTGGGCGGTCACTGCATCCCGATCGATCCGCATTACCTGTCGTGGAAGCTGAAATCCCTGAACTACTATGCCCGTTTTATCGAACTGGCCGGGGATATTAACAGCCATATGCCGGAGTACGTGGTCAGCCGCATCGGCGAGATGCTCAACGCCCGTTTCGGGAAAGCGCTCAAGGGTTCCAATATCCTCGTCCTCGGCGTAGCCTACAAACCGGATATTAAAGACACCCGCGAATCACCGGCCCTGGACGTTATCAAGCTTCTGGAGGAAAAGGGCTCGAAAATAATTTACAACGACCCCTTCGTTCCCGAGATCAACTGGAACAAGACCAAACACCTCTCCCGCAAACTGACGCCGGCGGTACTCAAGAAGGCCGATTTGACGGTGGTACTTACCCATCATTCGCAATATGACTACCAGTGGATCGTGGATAATGTTAAGGCGGTCTTCGACACCCGCAACGCCACCCGGAGCGTCAAAAGGAATCGCCGAAAGATCGAATTGCTTTAAAACTGAACACAATAAGCCACTCGAAACCTGCCGCCTTGCGGCAGGTTCTTTTTTGCCCGGGAGTCCCGTTAAACCCTGCCGCCGGGGTGCCGATTCTAAGATTAGTAGAGGAGAGGGACGCAATGAAGGAAAACAGGAGCATGAACGACAGAGACAATCGTGTTCGGGAGGTCGGCTATCTCCTGAGGGACTTCCTGAAAGTCATTAAGGTTGTCTCCATGTATCCCGAGGACAACCCCCTTCCTCAGTCTCTGCGACGTTCCTTTGCCGAGCGGCTCGTCAGTGTTATCGAAACCATCGGCGATATCTATATCGAAATAGAGAAGGACACCCTTGCCTACGACGCCGAAGTGGTCTACACGGACAAGTCCAAAGAAGAGAATCTTGCAGGCACTTTCTTCGGCGCCGGTTTCACGGCCCTCACTTTCAAAATCGGACTCGACGTCAACGATATCTACAAACTTCTCGATGTCGTGAAGGTTTATATTAACAGTAACGACCGCACGCTGGATCTCGCCGAGCTGGTCTGGCAGGCCGAGATCACCGGCTTTTCTTTCCAAACGGTGGAGGACATAGCTCTTTCCGAATACGATTCGAGTTTTAACATTCAGGAATACCTGACTGAGGAGGATTCGTCGAAAGCCCGGCACGGCCAGTTCGGTGCCGACGGCGCTGATTACAGTTCGGTCTTCGACCAGAATTCAGCCGTGCCTGAAGTAGACGCCGACGAGATTTCCGACTATGACAGGATCGAAGGATATGAATCGCGTCGGGCGCCGGTCGACAGACCGACAGCGGGCAACACCTCCACGGTAACCGACCCTCAAACAGACACCTTCCCCAAGGGTGGGCAGGCTCCGGCAGGGGTAGAGACTCTTGAAGCTATCGATCTCGCGGTCGGTGAGGTCGAAGACGACGGCGCGGCGGAGATTCTCGGTCACATTGCCGAGGGCCTCGGTATCGAAGTCGGTCTTGAATCGCCGGCGGCCCCGGCGGCTCCCGACGCCTCGCTGATCCTGAACAAGGAATTTCAGCTCTCCGGCGAGCAGGAAAAGGAGATCTCGCGGCGGCTCTCTGAGGATGCCGACTTCGATCCGTACGAATCGATCCTGGAGCTCCTCAAGGAAATGCTGCTGCAGGAACCGGAGATGGATGATTTCTACGAAACCGTCACGATCTGCGAGAAGGTTGGCAGCGAGTTCATCCGTGACGGCCGTCTCCTGGAAGCCGGACGACTGCTCGAGTATATCAAATCACTGGAATCTCAAATCAGATCGGAGAAACCCCTCTGGGCAGAACGTCTCAAGGATGCCGGTGTCACCGCCGGCAGCAGGGATCGCCTGAAAGTGCTGTCCGAATCGCTCAACACCCATGAACACCTGGGCGTGAGAGACATCCGCTGTTACCTCGACAATTTCGGCTGGGAGGCGCTGGGCAACATCACCGACATCATGGGCAACTGCATTCACCGCCTGCATCGGGACGCTGTCAAGGATTACCTGACTGGCCGCGGTCGCGATCGCGTCGATGTAATAGCGAAAGGCATTTACGACAAACGGCCCGAGGTGGTCCGCAGTTCGGTGGCGATCCTGGCAAGCATCGGCGATTCGAAAGCCCTGAGCATTCTCGAACGAGCCGTCGATCACGATAACCGCGACGTCCGCCTGGACCTCGTGCGCGGCCTGGCTGAATGCGAGGGCGAACAGACGCTGAAACTCCTGAGCCGGTGTGCCCGGGATACCGACCGGGAAGTCCGCCAGGAGGCCGTCGGCAACATCGTGACCCGCCGCGGGACGGCCGCCTTTGAAACCATTGCCGAGATCATCAACGACCAGAGCGCGGTCTCGCTGGAGCGAGAGGACCAGCAGTCGTTGCTTAAGGCCTATTCTACTCTGGGCTCCGACGCCGCGGTCGGTTACCTGATCCGGCTGGCGACCCAATGGAACCTGTTTCGCGACTCGACCATAGCGTTCCTGAGAGGGGCGGCCTTTGAGGCCCTTGCCGTCAATCAGAGCGAGAAATGCGAGCGGATGCTCGTCAAACTTTCGGGTAGCTGGCGCCCCGATATCAGGCGGCTGGCGGCGGCGACACTGCAGCATCGACGCGAAGTACTCTACGGGGATGAATAATGGAAGTAACTGCAGAACAACAGAATAGCCGTATCCTCGGAAGTGAACAGGAAGAGCGCCTGGTAAACCTGTTTTTCGTGCTTTACAAAACGGCACGAATTCTCGATGCCAACAATGCCACTTTCACGCGCCAGAGCAAGGCTTTTCACAAGGCCCTGGCGGGGTTGATGGCTATCGACGGCGCGGTGTCAATCAAGACCGTCGCCGACCGCTACTTCGTCAACGGTCGGATGGTGCGGTTCGATGATACGGGCGTTTCCGGGGCGGCGTCGGTGGTCGCCGAGTGGAAATCCGTGGGTGTGGGCGGCACCGAGTTCGCCGAAGATATCTCGCTGACCGAATGCGAGCAGTTCTTTATCTTTATGGCCGGCATCAAGCCGGGCGCGGAAGATATCGAGTCGCTTTCCGGACGGCTGAAAGAAAGCAACCTGACCAGTATTACGTTGCTTTCACTTAAAGAGGTCAATGCCGGCATTGAGCAGATATCGGAGGAGATCCGTCGCAAGTTTCGCGCGGCCGCGCGTTCCAACTTCTTTCGAGCCATGAACGTCGTCGAGGAAATCACCGTCAACAGCAATCAGGGCAAGGATATCAATGTCGCCAAGACCAAACGCGTCGTGCACCTCCTGATTGACCATATCCTGCGAGATGAATCCTCGCTGATGGAGTTGACGGCCATCAGGAATTACGACGACTATACCTACGCTCATTCGACCAACGTCTCCGTGTACAGCCTGACCCTGGCCGCAAGGCTCGGTATGGACCGTCCCCGCATGGCCCAGCTCGGTTTTGCGGCCCTGTTTCACGATATCGGAAAAGTAAAACTCCCCACCGACTTGATCCGCAAGCCGGATGCCTACGACGAGAACGACTGGCTGCAAATGCAGCGCCACCCGCAGCTGGGGGCCAAAACCATCCTGCGCAATCTCAAGTTCGACGGCCACACCGCCCGGGCGGCCCGGGTTGCCTTCGAACACCATATCAACAATGACTTCACCGGCTACCCCTTCCTGTCTTACAAGAGGCGCCCGGCCAGCCTCTTCTCGAGAATAATATCGATTGTCGATACCTTCGACGCCCTCTCATCGGGAAGGGTGTATATCAAGAAATCGATACCTCCTGACGAAGTACTGCGCAAGATGCATTACCAGATGAAGACCAAGTTCGACCCCTTCCTCCTGCGCCTTTTCAGTGATGTCGTGGGTATCTACCCTTCCGGGTCGCTGGTATTGCTGACCACCGACGAGCTGGCCCTGGTCCTGACCAACAACGAGGCCGACCGCGCGCGACCGTTCGTAAAGATTATCGGTAATCGTGAAGGCCTTTTCCCCGAACCGGAGTGGGTCGATCTTTCACTTCCGGAACAAAGCGACCGCAAGATCGTCAGGCTCGTTGATCCCGAGGTGCATGGTCTGGATATAAAAGACTTTATCCTGGCGGATTAGAAGCGAAACGACAGGACCGCCGCCATGTCCCCGTTCTCATTCGGTCCCAACCCAAGTTCGAGCCGATCATCCTTGAGTTGATGCGGAAAGCCGGACAGGTGGGCGTCGACATAGGCGTCGAACATCGATATAAAGGCCACCAGCCCCGCGAACCAGAGATAATTGTTGCGTCTCCCCCGGCGATCCTCATAGAGGCTGTAGTATTCATTGCGCAGTTTGAGCTCGGTGGTGGCATCGAAAAGATCGCGAAAATCGGAAGCCTGCTGGTCGAAATGGATGGCGGCCCCGATCATCACGACTTCGAGGCCGAAGAAGGCGATAGCCTTGGTGCGCCGGTGATTGCCGAGCTGGCCCCATCCGGGCAGAACGAGGGACTTGAAGAGCGCCACGGTGGGATTCTGCGTCAGGAGCGTCTCACGGTTGGTGGTGTCATTGACGGGGATATAACCGCCAAGTATGCCGCCGGGCTCGTAGAGCACCGTATCCACCGGGACGAAGTCCTCAACGGAGGTGCTGTCACCTAGGGCGTCCCAATCGGTCAGGGCCGAATCGGCAACTTTCTCGGGCAGGTCGCTGAGACTGTCATTGAGGGTATCATTGAACAGGCTGTCGGTAGCGTCCTCGGCACGGGGTGCGCCGCCGATCACGAGGACACCCAGGATGAATACAAAGGCTATTCTCGAAGCACGCCACACTAGCAGAACACCTTCAAGCGCTTTTCGGCCACCCGGACCTCAATAGTGTTGGTCGGTAACTGAATCAACTCGCCGTCGAGATACATCTGCAGGCCCCGGGTAGGTTGAATATTGATGACACCGCCTCGCAGGAGTCTGACGTCGGTACCGTAGTAGTATTTCCCCTTTTGGACGAGGCGGACGAAAGATCCGATTTGTTTGGCGGTGATACCGATATCGTAAATCACTTCGGCGTGGCTGTCATCGGTCAACGAAACCGGCGTGAGCTGTATACCGAGGCTCCTTGGAAGGAGGTTCACATTCAGTATCAGCGGCGAGACCTCGAAGCGGAAGGCATCGACCTTCATTACGATTTTTTCGAGTTGCGCCTCTTCGGCGGCCTGGGCGGCGAGTCGCGACCAGCCGATAGCAAAGCGCGGACGTTGCCGGTTCTGGAGCAGGCGCGCCATGGCCGGGATGAGGCCCAGACCGATGGAACCGAAAAAGTCCTGACCGGCGACATTTCCACAATCGATATTCCGGTAACCGCGATTCAAAATTTTGTCGATGGCGGCCGTCGTAGTCACCTCGCTGCAGATACCGGCGGCGATGTTATTCATGCGCCCCATAGGCAGGATGCCCACCGGGATATCCACCGCCAGCGCGGCCCTGGCTACGAGATTGAAAGTCCCGTCGCCGCCACAGGCGACCAGGCCGGTCACCTTACCCCGTCTCGAAAACTGGGCCGGCAAGAGGCGCTTGCCCCGCCTCAGCCCGCAGGCCGCACGAGCAGAATCGAGTAAATCGACGGCGCTGGAGGGCCGCAGGATGGTATACTGGTCGCCGCTCTGACGGATTCTGGCTAAGAGCGCGTCCACCGCCTGCGAATTATATTTTGAGGCACTCTCGTTTACCAAAATGCAGAAGTGTGCCTGTTCTTTCTGGCGTCTCTTTCGTTGCATCTGGAAATTATACCATCTTTGAGGCCTTCTGGGAACTACAAAAAAGTCGACAATCCGTTAGTTACGGAATTAAAAATCGCAATCGGCCCGTTTGGAACCAAACCGCCCGGTCCCATTATCGGGGCGACCATCGGAATTTGACCAGATCGACCGCTTCATCGTTGCCAAATGTCACCCCTTCATCTTCAAGGAGCGCCTTTTGCAACTCAAAACCGGCCATGCGTGGCAGTGATATCCGACCCCGAGCATTGATTACCCGGTGCCAAGGCAGCTTTTCCTTATCCGAACTGGCGTGTAGTACCCGGGCAACCTGGCGAGCACCGCGGGGATTGCCCGCCATGGCCGCAAGCTGGCCGTAGGTAGCCACCCGTCCCTCCGGTATTCGCCCGACCAGTTCGATAATACGCTCATGGAAGGTCTTTTCCATAGAAAACGTCTCCCGGCCCAACCCCGGATCAATTCCTTTTCGATATCATGTTACCCACAAAAAGTAATCGTCGATTGCGACATAATCAACAGGGTAACGACACTTCAGCCGATATTATTTATAAGTTGCCGGATAACCCGCAAGGTGTTAAGATTGACCGGATATACTAATATGCCAGATGAACGAACATTAACCAATCAGGGCCGGAGTCTCGGTCTGATCATCCTGCCCCTGGCCGTGTTGCTGCTGATCTACCTGCCGGCTCTGCGGGATCTTGTCGTCGATTGGTATACCGATGACAATTATTCCCATGGCTTCCTGATTCCCATCGTCTCCGGCTGGCTCCTGTGGCGCAAACGAGAACAGCTAAAGGCCACGCCCCGCTACATTGACCCGCTCGGTCTGGTCTTTGTGATTGCCGGAGCCATGATGTTCGTGGTGTCCAACGGGGCCGCCGAATACGCCTCCCTGAGGTTTTCGTTTATCCTGACCCTGTTCGGCCTGGTGTTTTACCTTTTTGGACGCTCGACGGTCAAAGCCAGCTGGTTCGAACTGGCCTTCCTGGTGTTCATGATCCCCATACCCTACGTCATTTATTACGCGGCGACCTTTCCGCTGCAAATTCTCTCTTCTAAAATAACGGTGGCCATCCTCCACCTGATGGGGGCCGGAGCCGTCCGCAGCGGCAACATTATCCACATCGCCGGAACTTCGCTGGAAGTTGCCGAGGCCTGCAGCGGGCTGCGTTCGCTGATCTCCCTGCTGGCTCTCGGGGCGCTTTATGCCTACCTGGTGCAAATGAGACCGGTCGGCCGCGCCATACTCTTCCTGTCGTCCATACCCATCGCGATCGCGGCCAACGTAATCCGGGTCCTGGTGACCTCGATCCTGGCCTATGCCGTGACGATGGATGTCACCGCCGAGCCCACCCACTCAATAATGGGCACTCTCGTTTTCATTGTGGCGTTCGTCATGCTGTTTTTCGAGGCCGCGGTTCTGAGGAGGATATTCCGATGAAGGCGGCGGCAATCATAGCCACGGTCATTATCCTGATCGGAGGCGTTTTCGGCAATTACCTGCGCTACCATGAGCAGATGCCGGACACCCAGCCATCCCTCGACGCCATTCCCCTTCAGGCCGGCGCCTACGACGGCGAGGAACGCCGTTTTGCCGACTACAACTACGAGGTCCTCCAGGCCGACACCACCACCCTGCGCCGCTATGTCGGCCCCGGGGGGGAGGTCTACTGGCTCTTCGTGGCCTATTTCTCATCACAGAAGTACGGTTCCCAGATGCACTCGCCAAAACACTGCCTTCCCGGCGGCGGCTGGCTGATCGAGAACATCGACGAGGTGACCATGACCACGCCGGACGGCTCCCGTCGGGTCAATCGCCTGACGGTGTCGCACGGGAAACAGCAACAGGCCATGTTCTACTGGTACCAGACCCGGAATGGAGCCATCACCGACGAGTTTCAATTGAAATGGAGCCTGGTCAAGAGCTCCCTCCTCTTCCGGCCCACCGACGCCGCCTTTATCCGTTTGACCCTGCCGCTCATCGGGGGTGATATGGAAACGGCGACGGCGAAGGCAACGGAATTTTTCAACACTTTCCACGAAAGCCTGCATCAGGCCCTGCCTCTTACCAATTAAAGCTTGAAACGACGGCGGTCGTTTGCTATCGTTGGGCATGCTGTTAGCTCTCATCAAGCTTGCCCGTCCGGCGCAATGGCTTAAAAACGGCGTCGTTCTGGCGGCCCTTATTTTTGCCGGCGAAGCCATGAACACCCTGGCCATCGAATTGGCCCTGGCGGCCATGGCTATCTTCTGCCTGCTCTCGTCGGCGGTCTATACGCTGAATGACCTGGTTGACCGGGATAAGGACCGACAGCATCCTCTCAAGAAGAACCGCCCCATCGCTTCCGGCAAGGTATCGGTACCGACCGGGATCGCCATGGCGATTGCGCTCCTGACCGTATCGCTGGCGGCGGCATGGTTCATCGGTACTGGCTTTTTCGTCGTCAGTATCATCTACTTCAGCCTGAATCTGTTTTACAGCTTCTGGCTGAAGAACATCGTCATTATCGATGTCATGAGCATAGCTCTCGGATTTGTCCTGCGGGCCTATGCCGGCGCTTTTGCCATAGGCGTGCCGGCCTCGAAATGGCTCCTGATCAATACCCTTTTTCTGGCGCTGTTTCTGGCCTTCGGCAAGCGCCGCCATGAGCTGGTCCTGCTGGAGGAGGGTGCTATCGCCCACCGCGAAATCCTGAGCCGTTACTCACCCTATTTGCTCGACCAGATGATCGGCGTGGTGACGGCCTCGGTCGTCGTCGTCTACATGCTCTACACCTTCTCCGCCGAGGTTATTTCCAGGCTTGGCACCGAAAACCTGTTCCTGACCATACCGTTTGTTGTCTACGGAATTTTCCGTTACCTGTATTTGATCCACAAAGAAGAACGCGGTGGCGAACCGACCAAAGTCCTCATAAGCGATCGTCCGATTCTCATCGACGTTATCCTGTGGCTGGCCACAGTAATCATTGTCCTGTACATGAAGTGAGATTACCCATGAAACGCACCATAACGCTAATTATCTGTCTTGGGGCCATAGCCCTGCTTCTCTCGGCCTGCGGCGGCGGTGATGACACTGCCGAAAAAGTCGAGGGTATGGCCACGTCGCCGGATTTCCCGTTTTATGCCGATACCATCCTTCCGGGAAGTATTGAAATCTATGAGATCGCCCGCCTTGACAGCGTGGAGATCGTAATGCCGGAAGAAGCGGAGGACTACCTGGGGCAAAGCGCTCAGCTGTATGAAGACTATCATTTTATCGGGATGGCGGCGGCCGAGTACACGGTAAAGGGCCTTCCGGCCTCGGCGGAAATTGCCCAGTTTCCACACGCCGAAGAAGCCTACGGTTTCTATTCCATGCTGCGCCCCAACGGAACCCCTACCGGACAAATCGGCAGCGAGTCCTTCACGGCCGGTAACAGCCTGTATTTCACCGCCGGCGATTTTGTCGTGACCGTGTCCGTGGAGGGCGACTCATCGGCACAGATATCAGCCAGTTCGCTTCTGGCCCAGGAAATAAACAGCCGCATCACCCAGCACCGATCACCGCCGTTTTTCACGTTGTATCCGGCGCGTGACAAGGTGCCGTCGTCATCGAAGTATTACTCCCGAGACTATCTGGACATCGAAGGAATCGACCGCGTCTACACCCAGACCTATTTCGTCGAGGGCGACTCGGCCGTGTTCTTCATGACTGTTGATGAGAGCGGCGAGCAATTTCTAATCCTGAGCGAACACGCGAATTCGGTGGGCACCGTCGAGCCGGCCCCGGAGAGCTTCCCGTATGACGAGGGATATTCGCTGATATACGATGACCCGGAGCATGGCACTATCGTGGCCGGGCTGGTCCGGGCCAAACTGGTGGGAGTTGTCGGTTACAAACATCCCAAGTACGAAGACCTCGCCTCGCGCTGGGTGCTGGGGTTGGGGATGTAGCGGGCGGACGGGTGCCCGGCATAATAACGAAGCTCTCGGGCCGCATCCTTATGCGGCCCGACGTGCCAATGACCTTTGACCTACCTCAGCCAGCGGGCCAGCCACTCGAACTGCTTCTCGTACAAATACCTGATATTTTCCGGCTTATGCGCGTTGTGCCCCTCGTCGGGTAAATACACCAGCTGCGATTCCACCCCCATGCGCTGTAGCGCGGTGAACATCTGCAGTCCCTCACTCAAATCCACCCGGTAATCATACTCCCCGTGAATGAGCATCATCGGGGTTTTGAAATTCTCCGCATAGGTCAGCGGTGAGGAGCGCACGTATTCCTCGCGATTGCTCCACGGCGTGCCGTTGTATTCCCACTCCGGGAACCACAACTCCTCCGTACTGCCGTAACCGGAGATATGATTGACGGTGCCGTCGATACTCACCAGGCAACGGAAGCGGTCGGTGTGCCCGCAAATCCAATTGGTCATGAAGCCGCCATAGGAACGCCCGAGGGCGGCCATGCGGGTGGAATCGATGAAGGCGTGTTCGGCGATGAGGTAGTCAACACCGAGCATGAGATCCTCGTAGTCACCCCGGCCCCAGTTGCCCGAGACGTACCTTTTGAAGTCCAAGCCGTAACCGGCACTGCCGTGGGGATCGATTTGCGCCACAACATATCCCTGCGCCGCTACCAGTTGAGTATTCCAGCCGTAATAATTGAAATCACCCAGCCAGCACCATTGGGGGCCGCCGTGAATGAGCAAAACCAGGGGATAGCTTTTTGAAGAATCGAATTTCGGGGGCAGAGTCAGCCAACCATGCACCGAATCGCCATTGAATCCCTCGAACCAGAAACTGTCGGCTCGATAGAGATCCAGATTTCTTACCGACTTCACGGCGCGATCCGTAAGCTGTGTCAGGGTGCGGCTATCGAGATCAAAAAGGCAGATCTCGTAAGGCTCGTCGGAGCGAGACCGCGTTACCAGCAGGTAGTCGTTGCTGGGCGAGACACGGAGACTGCCGTAGACAGCTCCCGCAAGGAGGATCTCGATGCGCCGGGGTGTTTCTACCGATACCCGGTAGACGTTTATCAGGCCATGCTCGAGAGCCGTGAAGTATATCCACCGCGAGTCGGCGGACCAGATCGGACCACCGGCGGAGAGGTCGAGCCCACCCGTTAACATGATGTTCTGTTTCGTCTGACGATCATGCAGGACAAGGTCGCGTTGGTCGGACTCATAGCCCGGTTCCGAAGTTGCCTGATAGGCCAGGTAACGGCCGTTCGGCGAATAACGCGGGGTGGCATCGAGGCCCGCGTTACGGATGAGGATAACCGGGTCGTCGCCCGCCATTGATGTTGTATACAGGTCGTTATTGGGCCACACCGCCGGCATGGTGTCGACTGTCATGGCAAAACAGACTTCATCTGTTTCGGGAGAAACGGCATAGTCGCGATCCCCGCCGAGGTAGGCCGTGGGTGCATTATGCGGCCCGGAATACACTTCGCGCACATCCTCGCCGTCGATCCGGCACGTATACAGCCGGCTGACCCGGCCGTCGTCCCAGCTGTTATAATGCCGGTACAGCAGATGATCGTAAAGGCGGGCTTTGACCGGGCACTCATCGAGACGTTCGTCCCGCTTGCGGTTGCAATTGTCGTCGTGGCAATCGGGAAATGTCTGCGAGACGAAGATCATACGTTCGCCACCGGCGAACAGCTCGAATTCGTCGACGCCATTATATACCTCGGTCATTCTGTCGGCGCTGTCACCTTCGAGCGCTATCTGCCACACCTGTGAGGCCCCGTCCCGCCGTGAGAGGAAGAATACCGACTCGCCGTCGGGCGCCCAGCGCGGATGCCACTCGCTGAAATCACCGTCGGTGAGTTGCCTCATATCAGATCCATCGACCTTCATAATCCAGAGATGCTGACTGGAAGTGTTCTTGTCGGTATCCCTCAGCCTGAGCCCAAAAACAATCTTGCTTGCGTCGGGAGAAATCTGCGGGTCGCCGTAGCCGGGCACGCCGTAGAGATCGTCGAAGGTGATTTCCCCGGCGGTCAGAGCGGCCGCAAGCATGATGAAGATAAACAGGAACCGAGCGAGCGTTCTCATGGAATCAAACCTCCCGGTCCGCGGTCGCACCGGTCGCAGGCTCCCGCCCCGGATAACGGGGCGATTTTTCAGCGGCCGGTCAGGACGCGGCGCATGGCGTTATGTATGTGGCCGTTGCTGGCCAGAATTTCCTTATCGAAGATGCCGTAGCGACTGCCGTCGAAGCGGGTGATTTTACCGCCGGCCTCGGTGACGATCAACATGGCGGCGGCGGTGTCCCAGGGATGCAGGCGTAGTTCCCAGAAACCGTCAAGCCTTCCGCAGGCCAGCCAGCAGAGATCCATGGCCGCCGAGCCGGGTCGCCGTACTGCCTGGGCGGTTTTGACCATGCGGGCAAACAACCCCAGGTTGTTTTTGCGCGCCGTGGCAACGTCGTACGAGAACCCCGTCGCCAGCATCGACCGCCCGAGCTTACGTTCGCCGGTTACGTGTATCACGGTGCCGTTGAGGCGGGCCCCGAGATTCGCCCCGGCAGTGAACATCTCGTCGCGTTCGGGGTCATAGACGGCCCCCGCGACGGTGTTGCCCCGATATTGCACCGCTACCGACACACAGTAAACGGGAAAGCCGTGGGCGTAGTTGACGGTGCCGTCGAGGGGATCTATCACCCAGCGGAAGGCGGACTCTTCGTCGCGGTCGGAGCCTTCCTCGGCCAGAATCGAATGGTCGCGATAGCGGGCGGCTATCCGCGAGGTGATATACTTCTCGGCCTTTAGATCGTATTCCGTGACGGGATCGATGCGGCCCTTGTAAGTGATGTGCCTGGCGTGGTTGAAGCCCTTTTTGAGGATCTCTCCCGCACCGCGGGCCATGTCGCCGGCGAAGGTAAGGAGTTCTTTTATCTCTGCTTTGCTTATGTCCATTCAGTTCTTGCCTGCCGGCGCCGATGCCTTCCCGACGCCGAGCACCTGTTTCTTGTATTGTATCTGGTACAATTTATAGTATATCCCACGCTGCTGCAAGAGTTCATGGTGTTTACCCATCTCGCGGACCTTCCCCCGGTGGAGGACTATTATGCGGTCGGCCTTCTCAATGGTCGACAGCCGGTGGGCGACGATGATCGACGTGCGGTTCCGGAGCAACTCGTCCAGCGCCTTCTGGATCAGTCCTTCGGTCTCGGTATCGACCGAACTGGTGGCCTCGTCGAGAATCAGGATATCGGGATCGAAGGCGAGCGCCCGGGCAAAGGAGAGCAGTTGCTTCTGGCCGGTGGACAGGGTCGCCCCCCGCTCTTTCACCTCGGTGTGAATGCCGTTGGGCAAAGACGCCAGGAACCGGTTGAAACCGACTTTTTCCAGCGCGCCTTCCACATCTTCGTCGGAGATCCCTCCGTTTCGCAGGCGGACATTAGAAGCATAGTCGCCGCTGAAAAGGAAAACATCCTGCAATACCAGCCCCAGATGTGAGCGCAATTCGGCCTGTGGCCAGTCCTTGATATTTTTACCATCGATTTTGATGGCACCTTCCTGGTAATCGTAGAAACGGTACAGTAGAGAAATCAACGAGGTCTTCCCCGCCCCGGTGGCGCCGACGAGGGCCACTTTCTCGCCCGGCTCGACATGGAAGGAGATGTCATCGAGGACATAGTTCTCGTCGTCATAGGCGAAGGAGAGATTTTCGATATCAATACGGCCTTTGAAGCCGCCCCGGGGCGCGGCGGTATCATCTCCGTCGACATGCGTGGGCGTGTCGAGGAGGTTGAAGATGCGCTCTGAGGAGGCCATCGAGGATTGCAGGATATTGTATTTTTCCGAAAGATCCCTGATCGGCCGATAGAAACGCTCGACGAGCTGGATAAACGCCACCAGTTCGCCGAAAGTCAGGACACCCTCGTTTATCTGGAAGCCGCCGTAATACAGAAGCAGGACCAGCGACAGGGATCCTATTATTTCAACACTCGGGAAAAAGATGGCATAGTAGTATATGCCTTTGAGGTGCGCTCCGCGAAGATCGCGGTTGATATCGTTGAAACGATCGAAAGTGCGTTCTTCCTGGACGAAGAGCTGGACCACCTTCATGCCGGTGATGTGCTCCTGAACGTAGGCATTAAGGCGCGCCAACTTGAGGCGGACCTGGCGGTATATGTCGCGTACCCGGGCGCGGAAGAGAAAGGTCGCCCCGACAAGCAGCGGCACGACCATGAAGGTGATCAGGGCCAGTTGCCAGTTATAGTACAGGAGGGCGCCGATAATGAGGATCAGCATGAAAATATCGCCGATAACCGACACCACGCCCGAGGAAAACATCTCGTTGAGGACATTGACGTCGCTGGTAACGCGGGTCACCAGGCGGCCGACGGGGTTCTTGTCGAAGAAACTCATGCGCAGTTTCTGGAGATGCCCGAAAACCTGCATGCGGATGTCGTGCTGGACCTTCTGTCCCAGCCACTGGGTGATATAGTACTGCGAATAATTGGCGAAGAAGCTGAAGAAGACTACACCCAGGAATATCAGGGCGATGACACCGAGGCCGCCGACGTCTTTCTCGGCGATGTAATCGTCAATCGCCACCTGGGTCAGGAAGGCGACCGAGATGCTGAGGACGGAGCCGATGAGCAAAAGCGCCACCGCCAGCACCACCCACCAGCGGTACGGCTTCACATAGGCCAGGAGGCGTTTCATCAGACGGGCATCATAGGCCTTTCCCAGAGCCTCTTCCTCGTGATAACTTTTGGCCGTGCCCCTCATAGCTTCTCCAGTTCCATGGCCAGGAGCTGGGCCCGATAAAGTTCGGCGTAGTTGCCACCGAGACTTATCAATTCGTCGTGGGTGCCCTTCTCGGCGATACGGCCGTTTTCGAGGTACACAATCAGGTCAGCCTCTTTAACGGATGAAACCCGGTGCGAGATTATGATGGAGGTACGTCCCTTGAGAACAGACTTGATGCTTTCGTTGATCTCGTCCTCGGTCTGAGTATCCACCGACGAGGTGGCATCATCGAGGATCAGCACCGACGGCTGGACCATTATCGCCCGGGCAATGGCGGTGCGCTGTTTCTGTCCTCCGGAGAGGGTTATACCGCGTTCGCCGACCATGGTGTCGTAGTCGTCGGGGAAGGATTCTATATCCTTGGACAACGCGGCGGTGCGGGCGGCCTCGCGGATGGCGTCCTTTTCCACGCCGCCGTTGCCGAAGCGGATATTCTCGGCCACCGAGTCGGAGAACAAAAACGGTTCCTGGGTGGCAAAACCTATTTGCCGCCGCAGAGTCATCAGGTCCCAGTCGTTGACATCAACACCGTCGATCAAAAGCTGTCCCCGCTCGACGGGATACATGCGCGACAGAAGCGACACCAGGGTGCTCTTGCCGGAACCGGTCATACCGATCAGGCCAATCGTCTGGCCGGGCTCAATGGTCAGATCGATGCCGTCAAGGACATAGTCCGTCTCGTATTTGAAGCGAAGATTGCGAAACTCGATGTGTCCCTGCATGGGCTCTTGATGACGGTCACCATTGCCGTTTTCAATAATCGGTTCCGTCCAGAGAATCTTGTTGATACGATCGAGCGAGGCTTTGCCGCGCTGATATATAGACACCACCCAGCCGACGGCAATCGCCGGCCAGAAAAGCATCGAGAGGTAAGCGAAGAAAGCCACCAGGGTGCCCAACGGAATAGTCCCGTCCATCACCTGGACACCTCCGAAATATAATACCGTGAGCGTCAGCAACGCCGCCATCGACATCATAACCGGGGAAAACATGGCGTTAACCCGGGCCATATCCATATTCAGGTCGAAATACCTGAGCGACATGCCGTCAAAATTGCCGACTTCCTCGCCCTCCTGCCGGAAAGCCTTGACCACTCTCATGCCGGCGATGTTCTCCTGGACGGTCGCCGTCAGGGCCGAGAAATGATTCTGTATGCGGGTGGCGCGCTGGTGCACGAGGTTGCCGAGGCGGTTGACCGCGATCGGCAGAATCACCATCGGCGCCAGCGAGTAGAGGGTCAGTTCCAGCGAAAGGTGAACCATAAACGAAATGGCAATGACAAACACTACCGCCGTCGAGGCCATGTGCATAATACCCGGTCCGACCATCATCCGTACCGCCTCGAGGTCACTGGTCATGCGGGCCATGATATCCCCGGTGCGGGTGTTGTCGTAGTATGACGGCGACAGTTTCAAGAGGTGGTCGAAAAGCTCACTGCGCAGGCGGTATTCGATCTTGCGCGAGGCCCAGATAACCGTTCGCCGCTGAAGAAACCTGAAAACACCGGAGAGCAGGGCCAGCCCAAACATGATCAGCACCCATTTGAGCCGCTCGTCATCGGTGCCCTGGTTCTCCAGGAGATCGAATATGATCTTGGTGATGTAGGGAACGATCAGGGCCAGACCGTTGGTCAGGATGATACAGATGCCGCCGACTATGAGATACCCACGGTAATGCCTGAGATGCTTGGTGACGGTGCTGAAGCGACCGCGCGTTTCGTTTGTTTCTTCGGTACTTTTCGGCATTCGGACGTATTCTCAGGTAGCTCATCTCTATCAGTTTAGGACCAGTGAGCTATTATAACACTTTGTGGCGCTAATAGTTCAGGATATTGCCAAAAAGGTGGATGGCCTGCAACTCAAGCGTCGCCACCATATCGACCAGCGGCAGGCCGCAATATATCAGTTGTCCTTCACCGAGCCGCGACACCGACAGCAATGATCCCTGCGAAGGTGTCTCGAACACGCGCTGGGCAGGGGCAATTATGAAGGCGGCCACCTGGCGATTGGTGTTGAAGGCCGACAGCAGTTTGGATACGTCGATTTTGAAGGGCTGGCTTAGAATTCTGGCGCCGTCAATGGGATTGGCAATGTCCTCGCGACCGACCACCTCGAAGGCAGGCGAGACCGAAAACGGCAGGACGCCCTCGGGCCAGTCATAACCCTGCCCCATGAGGACCACCGACCCGCCCCAGCGCATGAACTCCTCAAGCCGGTCGCGGGCCATTTTGAATGACGGGTAGTTGCGAAGGGCGCCGGAGCCGATGATTATCACGTCATAGGCCTCGAGATCCGAGACAAGCAAACTGCGATCTGTAAGCGGCCGGTAACGAGCCTCGGTGAGCGACAGGATATCTTCGAGCTGGCCCGTGGAATCGGGCAGAAAACCGATTGTCAGGGTATCGGTAATTCGGGTGTTGGCAATGCGCATGCGGGCGGTATCGGCGGTAACGGTGTTGCCGTCCAGGGCTAAGGAAATATTCGGGTGGTGGATACCCTGCTCAAACAGGTTCGAAACCGTAAAGGGGATCCTCAGCATCTGGCGCACGCGACCTCCCTCCAGGGCCAACTGCGACTGGTAGGCGCCGGCGAAGACACCTCGCGGCGTCTCCAGTTTCAATTGCACCTCGCCGCTGTAATCGCGCGGCTTGGTTACCTCCACCAGCCAGGCCATGGATGACACGATCCGATCGACCTCGAGGTGCACCACCGGGGGGACGAAGGTGTAATCGGGCTCGAAATCGATATGCAAATCAGGGGCCTGCCAGACCGGCAGTCGGCATGTTCGCACGAGCGGAACGACACCGTAATTGAGCTCGGTCGTGAAAAGCAGTGACTCCGGCCTTTGCGGCTCCAGAAGCTCGGGATCGACGTCAATGAGGTACTCGCGCACGAAGGATTGATGCGGTTCAATTATTCTCGGGTCCCCTTCGAGTACAACGGGGATGGTATCCCAGTAAGGATCAAAGGTTACGGAGGTTAATTCCACCTCGCGGGGTCCGTCGACCGAAACCATCACCCGGAATTTCACCCGGGGTCCGTGCGGTGAATCGCGCAGGCTGATGCGCCCGTCCCAGCTGAGCCCGACGGCATCAAGCGTGGCCCGTTCGGCGCGCACCGCCAGGCCGGCGATGTAGTCATCAAGGAGCGTCGATCCGGAGCCGCTCGCCGATCCGCCACCCGTCGGCATAAGTGTCCGCAACGCCTTGTAACCGGCGACAATGGAATCGGCTCGATCGCGGCCGGGGAAACTGCCGGCGGCGGCAAAACCGGAGATGTATTTTGCGGCCTGCCGCAGGTAAGTCGTTTTCCTGGGACCGTCGCTTAGCAGACTTTCGGCAAAGTCGGCCAGCCGAAGTCCGGGCAATCCGGATACAAAATCAATATCGGGCTCATCCGTGGACAGAGTCGAATGAAGCAGGCGGTAACGTGACAGGCCGTGCGAATCACGGATGAAGTCGTCGGTTCGAAACCAGTCGAAAATGAGAGGTATCTCCAACTGCATCCGTTCGTGATAGCGGTGAGTCATTTCCCTGCCGTTGAGCACGACCGCGCCCGCCGGGTCGGCGCTTTCGACGCTCCCGGGTGCCTCTTCGTAAATCTTGGCAATGTTAAAAAGGGCCCCCGGCGCCGGCGGCAGATCGATCAGCGATTGGCGCACCTGCTCGCAGAGGCCGTCTCCGCCGCAATCACCCAGGATAACAATATCCGGCCGCCGT
>CAZVUZ010000017.1:0-683 GCA_964630485.1 uncultured Ignavibacteriales bacterium | reverse complement strand
ATCCATAATTGCCCTGATCTGGTCAACCCTGCCCGTGGACAAACGAAATACTTCCTGATCAACAATATCCGGCCGCCGTTCGGCAAACATCGCCGCCGCCAGGGTATCGAACATATCGGATCGGGAGTCATCGACATAGTACTCATGGAGATATATCTGGCGGTCCGCAACCGAATGAACCACCTCGCGGTACTGCTGGAAACGTTTGACCCATACCAGATCAATGCGGCAACCGTAGTGATCGTTCAGGTAATACAGGCTGGGCCAGTCGATGGCGCCGGGGGAATCGAAGAGATACAAAACGCGGATGTCGCAGAGGCTATAGTCGACCAGGTCGGCGCCGACGGCGCCGCCTGCCAGAACCAGCAGAAACAGCAAAAGGACGAAGTTCTTGACCACGACGGATACACCTCACAGTGACGATGGCGACGGTTGACTCAATATCGTCCGAATATATCGGACCCCGCCGAAAAATGTCAAACTTCAAATGCACCGTCGCGGTACCCCCGGTTGACCGGCAAAACAAAAGGAGCCCCGTGCTCCAGGGCTCCATTAAGGTGCTACTCAATAGATGCCTTTCTATGCTACCGGTTCGAATCGTCCCTGGAAGAAACGCAGTAATTCCGGTTCGTAAGTGAACTTGAGTCCCTTCACCCGGTCGGCGTTTTCCATGACATCGATAA
>CAZVUZ010000016.1:19138-33779 GCA_964630485.1 uncultured Ignavibacteriales bacterium | reverse complement strand
AAAATGGCGGTGGGTCGTCTTGATTGTTTGCGCCGCTCAGTCATGGTTCAGTCCCTCACCTGTAAGATCGTGATTGCCCGGGAGAAGAACAGATGTCTGACTATGATGCTGAGGCAGGGCCTTAGGCCGCGATCTCCCCTATGAACTTTATAATCGGCCTAAAAATCCGGGACTTGAACGGTTAGGGAAAATTGAAGGGTGATTAATTGAGGTCGACCGGAATCAGGTTTTGGCCGAAGCAGGGTTTCTCTTCTGCGCAACCAGCTCGATCAGCCAGTCGTACCATGCCTGCAAACCCTCACCGTTGCGGCATGAAACCTCGAAAACCGAGAGTTCACCGTTGATTTTCAAGGCGTTATTGCGAACTTGCTCAATATCAAAATCAGAATAGCCCAGCAAATCCGTCTTGTTTACCACCATGACCGAGGATCGCCGGAACATGCCCGGGTATTTCAGCGGCTTGTCATCCCCTTCGGTCGTACTGATCAGGACGACTTTCATATCCTCGCCCAGGTCATAGCTCGAAGGACAGACCAGGTTTCCCACGTTTTCGATAAACAGAATATCGACGCCGCTCAAATCCAGTTCGCTCAGGGTTTTGGAGATCATCCGCGCATCCAGGTGGCAGGCGCCGCCGGTTACGATGGGGCGGACTATACGCCCGCCGGCCCGAGCCAGACGCTCGGCGTCGTTCTCGGTCTGGACATCCCCGGCGATCAGGGCCATATTCAAACGGTCTTTCAGCGCCGCCAGCGTGTTCTCCAGAAGTGAGGTTTTCCCCGAACCGGGCGAACTGACCAAGTTGAGGGTTACGATCCGTCGCTTGGCCAGGTTGCTCCTGATGACGGCTGCAAGTTGATCGTTCTCCGACAACACGTTTTTTTCTATGTTCACTTTGGAGACTTTGTCACTCATTAGAATCCTACCTGATTTCTATCACCACTTGTTAACGGGTTATCCCCCGACTAAATGATCTATCTGAATTTCCTGGCCCCTCACAATTTCAACGGCCGTAGACTCACAGAAAGGGCACAGGAAGACGTAATCATCGACGCTGAATTCCTTGCCGCAGTCGCGGCAGCGGGCCTCCACGGGGATTGTCACAATATCGAGCCGGGTGCCGGCCAGCGGCGTCTCGGCCAGCCCGGCCTCGAAACCGAATTTCAGCGACTCGGGATCGACGCCGCTCAGCGCCCCGAGACGCAGGACCACGGTTTCTACCTTGCTGAGTCGATGGCGGTCCATCTCCTCTTTGACAATGTCGATTATGTTCAGGGCCAGGCTAAGTTCATGCATAAATCAACGTCCTCACCGGCCGTCACTCGACCTCCTCGTTGTATTCGTTTGACAGGCCGAGTGCCTTCCGGACACCGAATATAACCTTCTCCAGCGCCGAGGCAACCGGCGGCGTCATTTTTCCGCCCACGGTATAGGGGTCAACGACTTCCACGGCGACGATATCGATTTGTCGGGGGAAGTCAATACCGAGCATCCCGGCCATCCTGATGACCTCGGGAAGCCCGGCATAGTGGGGCGAGGGACAGCGACTATGGCGGAGATCTCCGGGCGTCAGGCTCAACACCGTCCCGGGCTCGTGTTGCCCGGTTTTGACGGCATCAACTATAACCACTCTTTCCCGGCCGCCAAGCAGATCCAGCAGGGAAAGCCCGGAGATCCCGCATTCAATCACATCAACCCTGCCCGCCAGTTCCAACCGCAGCTGTCGGGCCGCGATTATCCCAATGGCATCATCCGCAAGCAGATCATTGCCGAAGCCAACTACGAGAGGTAACATAGATCAGTCGCGTTGGATCCGTTGCACCAGATCCCCCTCGCAGTCGAACACATTGACTGCGAGCGGCATTTCACCGGGCAACGCATGGGTGGCACAGCCGTGACAGGGGTCGTAGGCGCGAAACGCCATTTCAACCATGTTGAGGACGCCGTCGTCAATCCTGCCTTCCGAAATAGCCCCCCGGGCGGCTTTGTCCACCGACAGGGCTATTCGGGCCGAGTTGTTCTGGGTGGCGACAATGAGGTTCGCCATCGTTATCAGCCCCTTCTCGTCCGTCTGATAGTGATGGATGAGCGTCCCGCGCGGCGCTTCCAGGAGACCGACGCCTTCGGTGGGTTTCTCGGTGGGAATCGTCCGCACTTTGGGACTGACGATTTCGGGATCCTCGGCCAACTCGAGCACACGCTCGGAGCAATAGAGCATCTCGATCAGCCGCGCCCAACTCGAGGCCAGCGTGAAGTGCACCGGTTTACCACCCGTAATCTCGAAGTACTTCTCACAGGCCGCCTGAGCCTCGGGTGTGGCCAGACTATCGGCGGCGTTCAGCCGGGCCAGGGGAGCCACCGCAAAAACGCCGCTCTCGGCGCCGTCGACAAAGCCCTTCCAGCCAATATCCGTCAGGTAACTGAAACGCACGTAGGTCCACGGCTCGACATGTTCGCCGATATGTTCCAGATACTTACTCCCCGGAAATTTCGTTAACTCACTTCCGTCGGGGCCGACAACGCGCAATTGGCCGTCATACATATTTAGCCGGTTGTCGTCATCCACCAAACCCATATAATATGTTTTGTGGGTGTACATCTCCGACGTGATGTATTCCATGTATTCCGGGTTGGCAAGGACCACATCTTCGAACAGTTTCAACGAAAACCGGCTGAACTCGACGGCATGGCGGGCGGCATCGATGAAGTCCTGTTGGTCCTCGGGGCGGATCGGCTTCGAGATTCCTCCCGGCAGGCCGAACACCGGGTGAATGGCCTTGCCCATGGCCCGCGCCATGAGATCGCGCAGTTGCTTGCGCAGTCCGATTACCTCCTTGCCGGCCTCAAGGCCAACCTTTCCGATGACCCCCAGTATGTTGCGCTCTTCTTTGGGAGCTTTCGGGCCAACCACGAAATCCGGCCCGGCCAGGTAAAAGAAATGCAGGGCATGGTCTTCTATGGTAAAGATGTTGTAGAGCATCTCGCGCACTTTTTTCGCGGCCGGTGGCGGGTCGACGTGGTAAAGGTCGTCGAGGGCCTTCGTGGCTGCCATGTGATGAGCGGTGGGACAGACACCGCAAATCCGTGACGTGATTTGCGGCATGTCCTCGGCCGGGCGTCCCTGGGCAAACCTTTCGAAACCCCGGAGTTCCGGGATCTGGAAATAGGCGCGATCCACATCGCCGGAGTCATTCAGGAAAATATCGATTTTACCATGACCCTCCAGCCGGGTGATGGGATCAATAGCAATCTTGCGTGTCATTTCTGCTCACCTCCGTGGCCGTTGGATTGATAGAAGCGATGCAACAACGAGGCCGGCAGGCTGTAACGGTTGAAGGTGCCCACCGGGTCGACGATTTTGCCCATAATGGCAGCGATTTCCTCTTCATCGCGGGATTCGACTATCGAGGCCACCGCCGAAAGGGCCTTGGCTCCGAAATCGCTTACCCTGCCGGTGGGTCCCATGCAACCGGTACACGGCATATTGCCATTGACGCAGGCGGCGCCACAGCCTTTGCGCGTAACCGGCCCCAGACAGAGCAATCCCTGGGCCAGCAGGCACTTGTCGGGGTCGATCTCCACCTCGTGAGGACGCTTGAATTCCTTCAGTGTCATCTTTTCCGGCTTGGTGTCGCGGCGGGGGCATTCTTCGCACAGGGCCACATCCGGCGCCAGCGTAGATCCCTTCGGCGGGAGTTCGCCAGTGACAACGGCATTGACGGCGTCCGCGATCAGATTCACCGGCGGCGGACAACCAGGCAGATAGTAGTCAACCGACACAACCTGATCGAGCGTTTTCACCGTGTTCCACAACTCCGGCAAGTATACCTTTCCTTCAGGCACATCCGTCTCAAGACACGGGTAAACGCCGGTTTCGTTGACGACGCTGGGGGCATCGACATAGGCCGTCTGCATGACCTCCTGCCGAGTGTAGAGATTGGCGAGGCCGGGGATACCACCCAGATGGGCGCAGGAGCCGAAGGCCACGACCAGTTGCGACTTTCGACGAAGCAACTCGACCATTTCGCGCTGTTCGGAACTGCGCACGGCGCCGTTGATAAAACTAACCGCGAGTTCACCGTCCGCGAGAGCCTCGACATCGGTACGTTTGAAATCCATGGCGACCGGCCAGAACACGATATCGACGGCGGCGACGACGTCGAGTATGCCCTCGGCGAGGTCGATCACCGCCTCTTCGCATCCCCCGCAGGAGGCACACCAGTAAAAGGCCACCTTCGGCTTGCTCATACGACACCTCCGTCCGGCACCGGCGCCTCATGCGAGCCCTCCGGCGCCGCCGGTAACTCGGCCGGCGGTTCCGCGAGACTGGGAGTTTCAAGGTGCAAGGGGCCCAGTTGTCGTACGGTCTCGGTCATCTCGTTTATGACCCTTTGCACTTTGTCTCCCTCCGAGGCCGCGATCCACTCGAGGCGCACGCGTCCCTCTTCGATGCCCATGCCTTTGAGATACTGCTTCAACAGCGTAAGTCGTCTCAGGGCTTTGTAGTTGCCTTCCTGGTAATGGCAGTCACCGGGATGGCAACCTCCGATCAGGACACCGTCGGCGCCTTCTCGAAACGCCTTAAGGATGAATTGCGGATCCAGCCTCCCGGAGCACATCACCCGCACTACCCGGACATTGGGGGCATAACCCATGCGGGCGGTACCGGCCAGGTCGGCGGCGGTGTAGGTACACCAGTTGCAGAAAAAGGCCACGATCCGCGGTTCGAACGAATCGGCTTTATTTTGATGATCAGACATGGCTGAGAACTCCCTTGATTTCGCGGTAAATCTGTTCGTCGGTGAAGAGATTCTGCTGCAACGCCCCCGAGGGGCAGGCGGCCACACAGGTCCCGCACCCCTTACAGAGAGCGCCGTTGACCTCGGCGACAGTAGTGTCATCGTCGAAGCCGATCGCGCCGTAGGGACACATCGAGGCGCAGGTGCGACAGCCGGAACAGAGTTCCTTATTAACGAAGGCCGTATTGGGCTCCAGCTCGACATAGCCGCGATCGATCAGGGCCAGTGCCTCCGCTGCCGCCGCGCCAGCCTGGGCGACGCTGTCGGGGATATCCTTGGGGCCCTGGCACGCCCCGGCGAGGAAAACGCCGTCGGTAAAGGTCGAAACCGGCGCCAGTTTGGGATGACGCTCGAGGAACCAGCCCTCCTGGCCGCAACTGATATTGAACGTCCGGCGAACCTCTTCGGCGTCGGCCTGCGGTTCCAGGCCTACCGATAGCACCACCATGTCGACCGGGATACGCCGCACGGCGCCCACGAGGGTGTCCTCGGCGCGGATTACCAGCTTACCTTCCTCGTGCGGCTCCATCGCCCAATCGGTCACCTCGGCCACGCGGCCGCGGATGAAGTGAACATTCTCCTTCAGTAGTTTGTCGTAGAACTCCTCGTAGGACTTGCCGGGTGTACGCATATCAATATAGAAATTGTACACCTCGGCCCCGGTGCGTTCTTTCAGAAGGTGCGCCAGCTTGAGCGAGTACATACAGCACACCCGCGAACACCAGCGATGGGTGCGCTCGTCGCGACTGCCGACGCAGTGGACAATACCCACCGAGCGTGGTTTGGAGCCGTCGCGCAACGCCACTTCGCCGCCGGTGGGACCGGCCGCATTGACCATGCGCTCCACCTCAAGACTGGTATAGACATTGGGAAGACGGCCGTAACCGTAACGCGAGATACGCCCGGCATCGAAGGTCTTGAAACCGGTGGCGAGGATTATGGCGCCAACCTCGATTTCTTTAATCTCGGGCTGCTGCTCGAAATCGATGGCGTCCCGCTCGCAGGCATCGGCGCACGGTTTCTTGCACTTACCGCTGCGGAAGAGGGCGCATGTCTCCGGGTCGATCACCGCCACCAGCGGCGTCGCCTGTGGAAAAGGCACGTAAATCGGCTTGCGCTTACTCAGGCCGACATTGAACTCGTCGTCGAACTTGCCTTTCTTGAAAATGCAGGCATCAATGCAGTCCAGACAACCGACGCACAGTTCCTCCTTCACATACCGCGGTTTGCGCTTCACTTTGACCTTGAAATTGCCGACGAACCCTTCGACCTGTTCCACCTCCGAATAGGTCCAGAGGGTGATGTTGGGGTGGGCGCGGACGGCCGACATCTTGGGTGTCAGGATGCACGCCGAGCAATCGAGGGTCGGGAAGGTCTTGTCGAACTGGGCCATGTGGCCGCCGATGGTAGGTTCGCGCTCGACCAGGTAGACCTTCTTGCCGGCTTCGGCCAGGGTCAGGGCGCTGTGGATACCGGCGATGCCACCGCCGACAACGAGAACGTCGGCGTGAACGGGGACCTGCGTCTTTTCCAGCGGCTGGTGATAGACAATTCTTTCGACGGCGGCCGCAATGAGAGCCATGGCCTTCTCGGTCGCCGCCTCGCGGTCCTTCGTAACCCAGCTGACGTGCTCACGGATGTTGGCCATCTGGAACATGAAGGGATTGCCGCCGCCGGCGGCCACCGCCCGACGGAAGGTCGGCTCGTGCATGAGGGGCGAACACGATGCCACGACCACCCGGTTCACCTTGCCGTCGCGAAGATCCTGCTGGATAATCTCCTGGCCGGGATCGGAACACATGAACTTGTAGTCTCGGGCAACAGCCACGAAGGGCAGGCGGGCGGCGAAGGCCGTGCACGCCTCAACATCAACGGTGTGCGAGATATTGATGCCGCAGTGACATACATAGACACCCACCTTAACGGAACCGTTCGAGTTATTATCAACCATGGACATGAACACCTCCTGCCGTCGCGGACAACGCGGCCTTTCTCTCGAGGGGCACAAACAACCGCTGCAGTCCAACTTCCTTCTTGCCGAGACCGAAGGCCATTCCCATCAACTGCGTGAAATACGCAACCGGCACTTTCACATCGTCCTTAAAGCGCCGGCCTATCCGAGACTGGTAGCATTCCAGGTTGAACTGGCACAGCGGACAGGCCGTGGCAATGGCGTCACAACCGCGTTTCTTGGCCTCCTTGAGGAGTACATAGCTCAACCGCAGGCCGACATCCTGGACCGTACCCGTAAGGGCACCGCCACAACAGCGTGTTTTCAAGGGCCAGGAGACGACTTCGGCCCCCAGCGCCTTCAGGACATTGTCCATCGTCACCGGGTCATGCTGATCATCGAAATCAGCATAGGGCCGGATTAACTGGCAACCGTAGTAAGCGGCGATTTTCATGCCCTCGAGGGGCCGCGTCACGCGCGACTTGATTTTGTCGAGGCCGATATCATTGCACAGTATGTCGAGAGGATGCCTGATCTGCGTGTTGTTGCTGTAGGTCAAGCCGCCCGCTTTCAGGGCCTCACCGATGCGCGCACTGATTTCGGGCTGCTCCTCGAGATAGCGATGAGCTTTGTTGAGACCGAGATAACAGGCGGCACAGGGAACCATCAGTTGCGCCGGCCCGTCCCCCTGGTGCTGCCGCCGCGCGAGAGCGAAATTGCGGGCGCTCAGCGCGAACGACTTCAGTTCGCTTATGGCCATGTAGGCGGTCGCCCCACAGCAGTTCCAGTCCTCGAGTTCTTCCACTTCGACCTCAAGTGCCTTGAAGGCCGCCAGCATGGATTCCTCATAGGCGCGACCGGTGCTCTTCAGCGAACATCCCGGATAATAAAGATACTTCATGAGGCCGTCTCCTTCTCCGGTTCGGACTTATCCTGGCGCCTGACCATATACTCCTTGTCCAGCGCTTTAAGGATACGTTTCAACTCGTCTTTGCCTTTGATTGACTCGTGCTTCGGACTGAGCCGCCCCCGCCGCAGCAACCCCCAGCCCAGCCCGGTGTAACTGAACATCTTGAACGGGTTGGTTTTGAGAAACAGCCGGATCAGCAGCGGTCCCTCGTTACTGCGACCGCTGCTTTCGACACCTTTGAAGAACTCGCGGGCAAGTACCGGCGTGGGAAATCGCTGCGGGTATACGCCGCCCCGTATGGCCAGGCGCTTGGCGGCGTACATGATGTCGGTGATTTTTATTTCTTTGGGGCATTCCACGGCGCAGGCATAACACGAGGCGCAGAGCCAGGTAGTATAACTGCTCAGGACCTCGCTCCTGAACCCCGCCCGGATCATTGCGATAATCTGCCGCGGCGTATAATCCATGTAGGGACTCATGGGACACATACCGCTGCAGGTTCCGCATTGAATGCAGGTGAAAAGCTTCTCCCCGTCCGGGATAGAGGCGATCTCATCGGCGAAGTGCGGATCGAGCTCAGACTCGTACCGGATCTTGCGCCACCCCTGCCATTTCTTCATGAATATCCTCCTGGTCAAAGAGCTTGTTCTCTTCATCACCGACGGCGCCACGGCCAACCACCGTCTACTGCTATCAGATACTCACACGGTGACGCAAAAAGCCACGCGGTCGGAAACCGCCGTGACAAGACGGCGCCCGAACAGCACGGCCGTTCAAACCGCGGAGTCGTCGGAGTCCACACAACCGAGCCGCCTACAACCGATCCGGCGTATTGCTGTGGCCCAGGGCATAACGTGAACCCGGCGAACCGGTCGCCCCGTCGGAGCGGCCACCGCGTCGAGGCACATGAATACGCCACAAGATCTTCCGCCTTCCGGCTCTTCACTTGTCCATGTGAAATACTTCACATACGGAGATGTATCTTCCATCACCTCGAGACACAACAGAAACCAGGTAGATGCACGCCACCAGACGATCGCAACCGTCAGTAGGCGAAAATCACGGGCCTGTCCGGTGAAAAAACAAAGGCGCGGTTTGAATGTCGGAACGGGTTTGTCCAAGCGGTCTTACCATCGGTGTTTTAAGCGTCACCGTATTATGGTATCATCCTAAACCATTAATTCGGAGAATTATAATCCACCCTGAATCCATTGTCAATGAAAATGTTAGCTCAGCTAACATCTATTTGCATTAATCGCCAGTCGCAATATCAGAAATGCGATTAAAATACTATTAATACTATCGCTACCCACCCCCGACAACATTTTCGCCCGCTTGCATCGATCGAAAAAAAACATCTGAAAAACGATCCCGCTCCGTCCCGAAAACACTCTGGTTGTTGTCACCGGCGGCCGTCTCTCGCCTCGCAAAATATACCATCATGTGAATTATCTCACAACCTCTGTATGATCTTTGTGCTACGCAAAATAGACTTTTAGTGTCCTCATAACGTAATTTGCTTGAATAAACGAGCGACTGCGGCTATATTGCCCGCTAGAATTAACCCTCAACGGCGGCTTCGCCCGGTTGATGTTAGGACCATATGTGTAAGGCCCGCGGTGGTAGTTCGGTTTCGGTCGGTGACGACCAGACGATCTGTCGTTTGTGTCTCTATATCCGTGGCAAGGTTCAGGGAGTTGGGTTTAGACCCTTTGTTTACCGTCTCGCCATTGAGTTGAATCTGTCCGGCTGGGTGCGCAACACCCGGCAAGGCGTCGAGATCGAGATTGAAGGCTGTCGCAGCCACCTGGATGCTTTCCTGGATGACCTTGCGGAAAAGAAGCCCCCTCACAGCTATATCCAGAGTCAGCGCGTTTCCTTTGACGACGTGATCGGTTACACTGGCTTCAAGGTCCGGCCCAGCGGTCAGACCGGCGAGCCTCAGGCCCAGGTTCTCCCCGACCTGACGACGTGCCCGGAATGCCTTGAAGAACTCTTCGATCCCGACAATCGCCGATACCGCTACCCATTCATTAACTGCACCTACTGTGGACCGCGCTACAGTATTATCGAGAGCCTCCCCTACGACCGGGCCAACACCACCATGAAGCTCTTCCCCATGTGCGAGGCGTGCCGCGCGGAATACGAAAACGCCCTCGACCGGAGATTTCACGCCCAGCCCAATGCCTGCCCCGAATGTGGCCCACACCTCGAGTTGTGGAATCCGCGCGGAAAAACTCTCGAAAAATACGATGCTGCCCTGCGCGCCGCGTGCAAAGCCGTCAAAAGCGGCCGGATTCTGGCCCTGAAAGGACTGGGCGGGTTTCAGCTTATTGTGGATGCCCGCAACGAGGACGCCGTCGCCCGCCTGAGAAAACTCAAGGGCCGCCAGGAAAAACCCTTCGCCCTGATGTATCCCTCGCTCGACGATATCTCCCGCGATGTCGCCATTGGTGCGGTTGAGAAGGCGCTTCTCGAAAGTCCCGAGGCCCCGATAGTGCTGCTCCCCCGCCGGGCGGCCCCGGATTCTGAATCGCCGACAGTAGCCCGCGGCGTCGCTGCCGACAACCCCCGCCTGGGTATCATGCTTCCCTACACGCCATTGCACCATCTCATGATGCGCGAGTTGGGTATCCCCGTGGTAGCCACCAGCGGCAACCTCACCGAGGAACCAATCTGCATCGACGAACGCGAGGCCCTCGACCGGCTGGGAAAAATCGCCGACCTTTTCCTGGTGCACAATCGCCCCATAGCCCGCCAGGTCGACGATTCCGTCGTGACGACAATTTACGATCGTGAAATGGTTCTGCGCAATGCCCGAGGCTACGCCCCCCTGTCGCTTGAACTGCGACAGAAAGCGCCAACAACGCTGGCGACGGGGGCTCATTTGAAATGCGCCGCCGCCCTGGCAACGGGGGACCAGGTCATTCTCAGTCAGCATATCGGCGATTTGGAGACACGCCCCGCCATCGAGGCATTTCAACGCGTGACCGATTCCATGCAGAACCTTTACAATGCCTCGCCGGTGCGCGTGGCCTGCGATATGCACCCCGACTACCTTTCGGGCAAATACGCCCGCACGACCGACCTGCCGAGAACTGAGGTACAGCATCATTATGCCCATATCCTGTCGGCTATGGAGGAAAACCGCCTGGCGCCTCCCGCCCTCGGCATTGCCTGGGACGGCACCGGCTACGGCCCCGACGGCACTATCTGGGGCGGTGAGTTCCTGAGGATCGACGAGAAGTCTTACCGGCGGGTGGCTCACCTCCGCACGTTCCGACTGCCCGGCGGCGAAGTGGCAGTACGCGAGCCCCGAAGGTGCGCTCTTGGACTACTTTATGAGATGTACGGTAGTGATCTGCCCGAACCGGCGAACGAAATCGTCCGGCGTATATTCAAGCCGGACGAACGCCAGGCGCTCACTGTCATGCTTGAGCGCGGCCTGAACGCCCCAAGCACCAGTAGCGCCGGGAGACTTTTTGACGCCGTGGCCTCACTGCTCGATATCTGTCAGGTCATGCATTTTGAGGGTCAGGCCGCCAGTAAACTGGAATTTGCCGCCGCGCGATCGAAAATTGATCGGTGTTATCAATTCGACGTTTCAGCTGAAGATCCCATGATCGTTGACTGGGAGCCATTCATCGATGGCATCCTGAAAGATCTGGCCCATAAAGTCCCCGTCGAAGAAATAGCGGCCGCATTTCATAATACCCTGGCGCGGATACCGGTTGAAATCGCCGCTCGTACAGGAGAAGAAAGGGTGGTCCTGAGCGGGGGCTGTTTCCAAAATCGATATCTCCTCGAAGAGAGTATCAACAACCTGAAAAAGGCCGGCCTCGAAGTATACTGGCACCGGCGAGTGCCCCCCAATGACGGCGGCATCGCTCTCGGACAGATAATCGCGGCTATTCGCGAAGGCGAAAGGAAATAACAGCATGTGCCTCGCCGTACCCGGCAAAATCTTAGAAATCCACGGCGACGAACCGATGCAACGTCGAGGCAAAGTCAGCTTCGGCGGTATCATCAAGGAAATCAGCCTGGCCTTCGTCCCCGAGGCTTCGGTCGATGATTATATCCTGGCCCACGCCGGGGTGGCGCTCAATGTTATCGACGACCTGGAGGCCAACCGCGTATTCGAATACCTCGAACAGATAGGCCGAGAGAGTAACAGGGAAAACTGACGGCCATGAAATACCTCGACGAATACCGTGACAGTGACCTGGCGAAGCGTTATGCCGACGACATCGCCCGTATCACCACCCGCCCCTGGACAATTATGGAAATCTGCGGCGGCCAGACACACAGTATCGTCAAACACGGCCTGGACCAATTGCTGCCCAAAGAGATTACCCTGCTCCACGGTCCGGGTTGCCCGGTTTGCGTAACCGCCATTGACCTGATCGACACGGCCATCGCGATTGCGGCGCGGCCGGAGGTCACTTTCTGCTCTTTCGGCGACATGTTGCGGGTCCCCGGTTCGGGGAGCGACCTGTTGCTGGCCCGGGCCTCCGGGGCGGATGTGCGCACGGTGTATTCGCCGCTGGATGCCGTTGAGATCGCGGAGAAAAAACCTGCTCGCGAGGTCGTCTTCTTCGCTATCGGTTTTGAAACCACCGCCCCGGCCAACGCCGCCGCCGTCTACCGAGCAGCCGAGGCAGGTTTGACCAATTTTTCGATCCTCTCGGCGCAGGTCCTGGTACCACCGGCCATAGAGGCCATCCTTCACGCGCCCGACTGCCGGGTGCAGGGCTTTCTGGCGGCAGGCCATGTCTGCACCGTCATGGGTTACGCCGAGTATGAGCCGCTGGCGACACGATACGGCGTTCCAATGGTCGTTACCGGCTTCGAACCCATGGACATACTCCAGGGCATACATATGACGATATCCCTTTTGGAACAGGGCGATGTTCGGGTCGAGAACCAGTACTCGCGGGCGGTTCAGCGTGAGGGAAACCCGGCGGCGCGACACCTTTTGGACAAAGTGTTCGAGGTCACCGATCGCGAATGGCGCGGTCTTGGCAATATTCCCGCCAGCGGCCTCAATCTGCGGACGGAATACCACCGCTTCGACGCCCGCCGCCGTTTTGATATCGCGACAAGGAAGTCAAAGGACAGCGGCGAATGTATCAGCGGTTTGATTTTGCGCGGGCAGAAGAAACCGCATGAGTGCCCGGCTTTCGGTACCCGCTGCACCCCGGAACACCCCCTCGGCGCTACCATGGTGTCGAATGAGGGCGCCTGCGCCGCCTATTATCGTTACCGTCGTCCGCCGTCAAAGACACAGGAGCACCAAAAATGACCGATCACGGCGCCGATTTCCCGGCCTGTCCCCTGCCCATCTCGCAGTACCCGCGTATTCTCATGGCCCACGGCGGCGGCGGTAAGCTCATGCATGAGTTGATTGGTCGAATTTTCGCCACGGCCTTCGCCAACCCCGACCTGGTGACAACCCACGATGGGGCCGTGGTGGACATGGGCGGCAACAAGGTGGTTTTTACCACCGATTCCTTTGTCGTTCACCCACTGTTTTTCCCCGGGGGGGATATTGGCTCGCTGGCGGTGAACGGCACCGTCAACGACCTCGCCATGTGCGGCGCGGCTCCGAAATATCTGAGTGCGGGATTCATTATTGAAGAAGGGCTCGAAATAGAGGTTCTCTGGAAAGTCGCCATGTCCATGGCCCGGGCGGCAGAGACCGCCGACGTGCGAATCGTCACCGGGGACACCAAGGTGGTCGATCGGGGCCGAGGCGACGGCGTCTATATCAACACTGCCGGTATCGGCCTTATGGCTCCCGGCGCGGATGTCGCCCCCCACCGGATAACGGCCGGTGATATCGTTATTTTAAGTGGCGATGTCGGTCGTCACGGCATGGCCGTTATGGCCGAACGCGAGGGCCTGGCATTCGAGAGCGAGATACGAAGCGACTGCGCCCCGTTGGCCGAACCGGTGGCGCGATTGCTGGAGGCCGGGATCGATATCCATTGCCTGCGTGATCTCACCCGCGGCGGCCTGGCCACCACCCTGGTGGAATTGTCCGAGGCGGCGAACTGTCATATAGCGATCTCCGAACACGCTGTTGAAGTAATCGAACCCGTGCGCGGGGCCTGTGAAATCCTTGGGTTCGATCCGCTATATGTCGCCAATGAGGGTCGCTTTGCGGCTTTCATTCCCCCGGACCAGGCTGATCAAGCCCTGGGCATACTGCACGATGTGGAAGTCACTGGCAAGGCCGCAGTCATTGGACGCGTCACCGACGAGGTCGAGCAATTGGTGACCATGCGAAGTACGATCGGAGCCGAACGAATTCTGGATATGCTGAGCGGCGAGCAATTGCCGCGTATTTGTTAGATTCCTTCAGAAAATCATTGATTTACACCTCCCCCGACCTATCTTAGCGGCCAATATCCAGGCGCACCCGCCCGGGTCCGCCGTGGAATCAACGACCGGCATACTTAGTCGTGGAGGCCTGTCCTATGAGCAGTTTCGATCAAAACCAGTTCAATCAGTTCATCGCCGAGAATGACGTCTACGGCTTCTTCGACCAGGCCATCACCCTCAAGTCGGGCCGCAAATCACATTTCTACGCCAACTGGCGTACGGTTGTTGAGGATGTCTATCTTACCGAAAAACTGATCGGCTTTGTCAGTGCCTTCGTCGAGGACAAGGATCTTGCCGTGGACACCTTCTACGGGGTTCCGGAAGGCGCCACCAAGCTCGGCGTGCTGACCCAGTTTCACTGGGCCAAAGCACAGGCCGGTTATGGCCGAGGCAGTCATGTGCTGGCCATGGGGCGGGCCAAACCCAAGGACCACGGGGCCCCCAGGGATAAGTTCTTTGTCGGCATGCCCCGTGGCAAGGTCGTGGTTCTTGAAGACGTCACGACCACCGGTGGTTCGTCGATAAAAACCCTCGAGGCCCTGCGTGATGCTGGGGTGGAAATTGTCGCCCTGATAAGCCTGACCAATCGCATGGAAA
>CAZVUZ010000016.1:0-19038 GCA_964630485.1 uncultured Ignavibacteriales bacterium | reverse complement strand
TTTTGGATACCGGATTTATATTCGATCTTGACCCGACGTTCTATCGCATCGGACCGTTCCAGTTTCGTTACTACGGCCTCATTTTTGTGGCCATGCTATATTCCGGCTACATGTTCTGGCGCTGGCAAATGGTGCGGGCCGGTTATTCGCTTGAACTGGCTCAGCGTTTTGTCGTCTGGGGATTTCTCGCAGTTGTCGTCGGGTCCCGTCTCGGACATTGCCTGTTTTATGATCCGGCCGGGTATCTCTCCAATCCGTTGACGATTCTCTATATCTGGCAGGGCGGACTCTCGAGCCACGGCGCCACGATCGGGCTGATACTGGTTCTTTACCTTTTTGCCCGCAGCAACGGCCTCAACAAACTCGACATCCTGGACCGGTTTTCGTTCTCGGCCGCCACCGGGGCCGCCCTGGTACGCCTGGGCAACTTCTTCAATTCCGAGATTGTCGGCCGCGAGACCGATTTGCCCTGGGGGGTCCGCTTTTTCCGCTACGACGGCGGCGTCATCGCCCGCCACCCATCGCAATTGTATGAGTTCCTGATGGGCGTGGTTATCCTGCTGGCCCTGCTTCTGGCCGATCGCATGGCCGGCGGCGAGAAGAGATCCCGCGGGCTCCTGGCCGGCCTTTTCCTGACCCTCTATTTCTTCGGCCGCTTTATGGTGGAATATGTCAAAGAGTATCAAACACTTGAGCACTCTGTCCTGACAATGGGGCAGTACTTGTCGATAGCGCCGTTTCTATTTGGAGTCGGTTTGCTCGTGTGGTCGCGGCGCGGTCACGGCAAAGCCTGAGAGATACCTGACAATTTCGCTCTTACTTCCCGTTGCTTGATTAATAAAGCGAAAGCCCGACCGCGGCAGGTCGGGCTTTCATAGCAGGCAGAGAGGTATCTACTGCGTGCTAGGACTACGAGAACCCCCTCGTGTTGCAGGGCTTTATGAGCAAGGTCGCCCTGACTCAAATCTTCCGTTGCCGGAGAAGCTCATCGGACGGAATACGTGAATCCACTCCTCCGGTCCAATCACCTCCAAAGGCAAATATCTTTACGACAAACAATTATGACTCAAAATCTGTCGCTTGTAATCTAATTGACTGTTTCTCGTACGTCCTTACGGTCATTAGAGGCCTGAGTTGGCAAACTTGATACATTTTTCTGAGAAAACGTGAAAAAATATACAAATCGGCCCCGAATGGTATGTTTTGACCGACAACACAGACAAATCACGCGAAAACAACGGCCTTAACGTTGGGTTCTATAACAAAAGCCCGACCTTGCGGTCGGGCTTTCATATATGCACAGCTTTTACTGGCATTCATTGTCAGATGCGAGTCAAACTCGCACCGGGAATAACCTATTTCATCAAAACCATCTTCTTGGTTACCATCTCATTGTCGGTTTTAATACGATAGAGATAAACACCGCTGGCCACATTTGAGCCATCCCAGGTGAAAGTGTGTTCACCGGCCCCAAAGACACCGTCGGCAAGCACCGCCACCCGCTGGCCGGTGATGTTGAACACCTCCAGCATCACGTGAGAGGCCGCCGGCAGAGCGAAGGAAATATCGGTCGCCGGGTTAAACGGGTTGGGATAGTTCTGGTTGAGGACAAAACTGCCGGGGACGGGCGCATCAGCGGCGATCATCTCGCCCTTATCACCATAAACCCAGCCGCTCTCACAGGCCTCGGTCACATCGTTCGACGCCGCGTCGTAGGTGAGCGTGGCATGGGTCACATTCGTCACCTCAAAGCACCACTCGCCCGATGGCTTCTTAATGCCGCTGGTCTGGAAACTCACGGTACCGTCGCCCCCGGTAGTGCCGTTGAAACTGCCTCCGGTAGGACCGGTGGCCGTCACATACACAACGGCACCCGCAACGGCGGCATTGACGTCGTCGAAGATCGTTACCGTGCAGGTACCGACGTAATTCGGACCAACTTTGGACCGTCCCACAACCATGTTGCTGACATGCATATAGCCCTGCGCCTGGTCGGTAACCGTGATGTAACCGGTTTTGGTCTCCGGGTCCGAACCGTAGGCATTCGTTGCGGTCATCGAAACCGTGTAAGTACCTATCGAATTGTAGGTGTGCGACGGGTTCTGGGCGGTCGAGGTACCGCCGTCACCGAAATTCCAGCTCCAGGAAGTCGGGGCTCCCGTCGACAGGTCGGTGAAATTAACAGTCAGCGGGTATGAACCCGAGGCCGGTGAGCCGGCGAAATTGGCCACTGGAGGTGCGGGCGCCGTTCCGAACTCGAAGTACATCTGGTCGACATACACCGCATCGAGCGAGGAGAGATCCCAGGCCCGGTTGTCATCAGTAACCCGAACATAGACAGTACCGGTCAGACCGGCCGGCATCGCCAGCGAATAAGTCTGCTCGACACTGCTGGCCACCGTGAACAACGCAAGGTAGGTGACATCATCGGTGGAATACTGGAAGACAAAGTCATCACCATCGGAGTTGTTTGGACGATAGCCTTCAAGGTAGAACATCATGTCGCTGCCGCCAGAACCCAGATCAAAGGTCCAGATGTGCTCGGCATTACTCGTTGTCTTACGCGGGTGCGAGGTCGACAGAGCTTCAGTTATTACCTCATACACATTATCGGCCGCCGCCGTGTTGGCATACGAACCGGTGTAGGTACCCAGCACCGAATTATCCGACTGCGCGTAGACCTTGGCCGATTGCGCCTGGTCGGTAACATTGATGTAGTCAATCTTGGCCTCGGTGTCCGAACCATACACACTGGTCACTATCAGGGTCACGGTGTAGGTGCCGATGGCATCGTAGGTGTACGACGGATTCTGCGCCGTCGAGGTACCGATACCGTCGCCGAAATCCCAATCCCAACTGGTCGGGCTGCCCGACGACATATCGGTGAAGTTCACCGTCAGAGGGTATTCGCCCGAGGTCGGCGAACCGCTGAATTCTGCGACCGGCGGTGCCGGGGCGGTTACGGTGATATATCCGACCTTGATTTCATCATCCGAACCATAGGCGTTCGTGGCCGTCAGCGTAACCGTGTAAGAACCATCGGATGTGTAAGTGTAGGAAGGGTTCTGCTGAGTCGAAGTACCCACACCATCACCGAAGTCCCAGTTCCAACTCGTCGGGCTGTTCGTCGACTGGTCGGTGAAGTTCACCAGCAGAGGATACTGACCGGAGGTCGGCGAACCGACGAAGGCCGCTACCGGCGGCGGAGGCGAGGTCACGGTGATGTAATTCGTCTTGATCTCATCATCACTGCCATAGGCGTTCGTCGCCGTCAGCGTCACCGTATAGGTGCCCGCGAACGTGTAAGTGTAGGAAGGGTTCTGCTGGGTCGAAGTACCCACGCCATCACCAAAGTCCCAGTTCCAGCTCGTCGGGCTGCCACTCGACTGGTCCGTGAAGCTCACGTTCAGAGGATAATCACCCGAGGTCGGAGAGCCGACGAACGCTGCCACGGGAGGAGTGTCGCCGCCACCGGCGGCATCCAGGCACGCCCGGGCATCGACAATACCGGAACCAAGGTCAAGCGAACCACCGTAGGCCTTGGTATTGGCCGGATCGGTTATGATAGCAATCTTCTCCGCCGCAGAAAGGGACGGATTGTACGATTCGATCAGGCCAACCAGACCCGCCACGTGCGGACAGGCCATCGAAGTACCGTCCATCACCGAAATGTAATCTGCGCCCGGATTGGTCGGATCGGTCATGGTGCTCACGATCGCGACACCGGGAGCGGCGACGTCTACCCACGAACCGTAGTTCGTAAAGCTGGCGGGATCACCGGATTCGTCGGTAGCGGCAACATCAATGCAATCACCGCGGCTGCCGAGATAGTCGGCGCTTGAGGAGCTGGCGTTACCAGCCGCAACGCAAACGACCACATCCTGAGCCTGCAGGTAGTCACAGGCCGCGCCCAGACCACCGGAATTGGTGGTACCGAACGAGCAGTTGATGGAAGCTACGTTCCAGCCGGCTATCTTCAGTTCGGCCATGTAATACATCGCCTCGGCGACGTAATCCATGATCACAACACCGACCACCTGACTGCCATATTGGAGCTGATAGCCAATACGACACGGGACGACTTTCACACCGTTGCCGCCTCCGGCATAGGTGCCGTCACCGAAACCACCCGCAACACCGGCAACACAATAGCCGTTGTTCGAGATGGCCGCGATCGTACCGGCCGTATGCGTGCCGTGACCGTCACCGTCAGCGGGATCATTGTCAGCGCCACCGCAGTCGATATCGACGCAGGCATAGGAGTACCAGCTCGTACTCTCCACAAAGTCCCAGCCAATAATGTCGTCAACATAGCCGTTGCCATCGTCATCAACGCCGTTGTTAACGATTTCGCCGGTGTTGACCCAGATATTACCGTTGGTGACATTGTCAGTCGGGCCCGGCGGGTCACTGCCGCCAAGATCACCGTGATCATACATCGTACCAATATCAAGATCACCCACGATTACCGTCTGAGCCCCGGCCTCAAGATCCCAGGCCTGGTCGGCTTCGATGCCGTAGGTGTCCCAGTAATGCCACTGATCGTAAGGCCATTCCGCCGGCGGATCATCATAATAGGTGTCATTCGGCGTGGCGTAAACGGTGCTCACACCGATCGGCTCCACCCGCTCAACCTGGGGATGGGCCGCATAGGCCGCCATGGCGTCGTCTAAATTCTCGTTATTGAGATAAACTTTGTAATGACGCGCCAATTGATGCGAGCCTTCGGCGGCACCCATGATACCCCGGTCGCAACCCGGAAACTGAGGACGAATGCGGGCTACGTCAAAACGATCCGCAATATCCGAAAATCCGTTCAGGGTAGACAGGGCGATAGGCGAGCGACTGTCTTTCTGGTGGTCGACAGCCACGTTGTCTTTCAATACTACAATAAATCTGTCGGGAACATAACCAAGGAAGGACGGCTTGTCCAGATAGCGCGACTGGTCAACCGGCAACACCTGCTCGGCCGACACCATCGCCGCCAGGGCAATTGTCAAAACTAAGGCGGTGAAGAGCAGCTTCTTCATAACTCCTCCATACTTTCATCACTCGTTAGTTACTCTTGAAAATTTCTCTAAAACACTCTAAATGCTATATCACCTCCTGACGCAGATCGACACTAGCATGTTCCTACTGTGAGGCGGAACTTGCCTGGCGAGTATAGAGATTCAAAGACACACTGGGTATTGACATTTATAGATCATAGCAAACAGTAACTTGGTTGTACCCATTTATGAATATAAAACATCTGGCCCACGAATCAACAAAAAAGGTGTGTTGATCACCTGTGATGTGGTAGTTCAAGAAGAGTTGCGACCGTCACATTGTCGCCGCCGGCAATAGAAAAGCCCGGCCGTAAGGCCAGGCTTAACAGCAAGCAGAGAGGTAATTGCTGCGTGCTAGGACTACGAGCCCCACTCGAGAGAGAGGGACTTATATTTACCGGTTCGTTGCCAACAACATTATCTATCGACACCAAACCACACTCTTGTTATCATCGTCTATACGGCAGATGTGCGAAACTGCCGAGAAAATACAGATTGTTTACCTCCGGGATAAAAAAAGACCCGCGCGAAGAGCGGGTCTTGCATATTTACTCGTGAATAACCGTTTTATGTCGATATCAGCGAGCGCAGGGACGGTAGACGTAACCCGGCTCGAAAACCAGCCTTACCATCAGGGCAATATCTTCCTCTCCAACCACGCCGTCGCAATTGAGATCGGCCTGCAGGAGGCGAATTCCGGTTGAATCACAATCGTCACTCGACTGTGAGCCCTCGCCATTGACCCAGGCGACGAGCATCTCAAGATCCTGGATGTCCCAGGCTCCGGAGGCGTCAAGATCACCCACCATACAGTTTGCCACCGCGCTATAGGCATCCACCAGACCATAACCGTACATAAGGTCGGGTGGCACAATGCCGCCCCAGGCCAGGTCGGTTCGTGCCGAGGCACGCAAATGGCCCTGCATGTTTTCGGGCCACATCTCGTGCGGGAGCGATCGAACAAGGGCCACGGTACCACTCACCAACGGCGCCGAGAACGAAGTTCCGCTCCAGGTACCCCACGGGTGTTCACCGGGCAAAGAACTGTACATCCCAACACCGGGAGCAATTAAATCAAGATGGGAACCGTAATTGGCGAAATCGGCGATGATTTCCTCCTGATTACAGGATGTCACCGCGATCACACCCGGATATGCCGCCGGGTATGAGGCCACTTCAAGACCTTCGTTGCCGGCTGAGGCCACCAGGCCCACCCCCGCATTGAGAGCATCCTGGATTGCCCAGTTCAACATCGGCAAAGGATTGTCCAAACCGAAGCTCATGTTTATTACAGCGGCGTGCTGTTCCACTGACCAGCGGATGGCGCGCATAACATCGAACGCGGTACCAATGCCGTCGCCATCGAACGCCCGAACCGGCATCACCGAACATTCCGGCGCCACCATGAGGAGTAAACCCGTTACAAAGGTCCCATGGCCGTACATCAAGCCCGGTTCTTCATGGGGAAAAGGATCGCAATTCACAAAATCGTGACCCGGTACGATATGCGACGTGACCATCAGGGGATGGTTAAAATCGAGGCCGTTGTCAATAACTGCGACCCGGACGCCCAATCCTGTGACGATATCGTGGGCCGCGTCAATTCCGATATCGTAATCCCCCGCCTGGTCGTAGTACGTGGGAGGACTGATCCCTTTGAGGAAGGATGGTGCGTTCTCGTCCGGGAAACCCTGGCTGATCTGGTGCACTTCCGGCAACTCGAGCCGGTAGTTGGCCCCGACACCCTCAACACACAGGTCTCCGGCCATATCGTTCACAATGCTGTCAAGGCTCAGATCCTCGGGAAATTGCACAAGATACGCGCGCAATGTACTTATGCTGTCTTTAACCGAAACATCGAATTTCCCGGTTATCTTGTTGATCGACGACTGCCCTTGCATGCGAACGATGACCTGACCAGGTATCTGTTGACCCGAGGGTTGACCGACACCGAAACCGATCACAGTGGTCATCATGATTAGAAGGGAAACCGTCAGAACGAGCCGCAGTCCAGAAATTACACGCTCTGAAGACATAGAAATATACCTCTCTTAACCAGCCGCTACATACCCAGCAACACGAACGCCCCCCACAGCGCTGCGACAGACGTCAGGGTCTGCAGTTTTTTGACAGCCCCCCGATAGGAGGCGAATACATCATCGGTATCCTCAAGATACCTGTAAAACTCGGTCATAAACGCCGTTGTGGCCTCATCGGACACCGGCCACAAGGAGGCAAGTACATTGTCGGCCCCGGCCTGATAGAAGGCTCTGGCCAGACTGAAGGAGTTTCCATAATATAACCCCGGAGCCGCAGTTTGGCAACCGGAAAGTGTTACCAATTGGGCCTTTACGCCGACTCCGAAGAGGTCAAAGGGGAAAAACGGACCATCATTGAGTAGAATTCGGGAGAAAAGCGGATTCTCGGACGACCTTGAGGCATGCGCGGCCACGTGGACGAAGCCGTCGGCGGTCGCCAATTCGCGGCTCAGTTCGGCACAAATCGCGTCCGCACCGAGGTAAAGACGCGACTGTGGAAAACTCTGCCCGATGGCCCGGCTCTCCAGATCAACCAGCGGCAGGGCCGCCGAGGAAACTCCGAAGACAGCATTGCTACCCGACCTGAAATCAACTCTCGAGCCGCGTGAGCGCACAATATCTTCGGGGTTGATGACCAGACGCAGGTCAAAGAGATCCTTCAGGCACTCGCCCCCCGGGTTCCTCAGAGCGGCAAACGGCACCTGGGCCAGCGACTCGTTGGCAATAATGATAAGGCGGTCCTGCTTCAAACGGTCCTGCAACGGTTCTATCAAGGCTCCGTTCAAAACGGTGAGATAGTGATCCTCGATCTCTCCGACACTCTCGGCCAGCCGTCGATCAGCAACCGACCGTTCGGCCAAAAAATGCAGTTTCCTTATTACCAGGCCCAAATCGTCAAGATTGATATCGAGGGGCACATACTCGACTTTTCCGGCGCCGGCCACAAAAGCGCCCAGCGAATTTCCTCGAGAAAAATAATTTACCACCGAGGCATCGGCCGCCATGTACCGGGACAGGCCGCCTGACGGCGCAGGGTCCGCCACAGTTCCTGCCGCGGAAGGATACAGGAAGGTTCGGGCCTTGCGCTCCTGTTGCCACAATCGCTGTTCCACGGATTCATACGGCAGGGCTTCTGCGAAACCACGTTCGCCCTCCTTTGGAAAACGATACTGCTTCTTCAGCGATGTTCTCAACCGCCGAATGTTCGAGATCACCTGCGGAGGGACCTCAGAGCGCAGGCGAGATTCAGAGATGACGCGCTTGTTGACCAGGGACAGGGCCTTCAGATTATGCACGAATGACTCCCGGGTGCGTCCCAGCTTCAGCAGACACTCGACCATCCTGGCGTAGGATTCATACTTGTCTACGGCGAAGAAATACCGGATCTCATCCGTAAAAAGTCCGGAGAGCATCTTTTCGACCATTTCAACGGCGGCTTCGTAGTGTTTGAGGGCATTGACGAAATCATCACTGGCAAAGAGGTAATCGCCCTCGATGCTGTGGAAACGGTAGCGCTGGTATCCAGCCAGGTTCGCCATGTCCAGCCGTTTCGCCAGGGTCTCCGAAGGCCGCTCCTGACCGGAAACACGCAACGACTCCAGGCGGGCCAGGCTGGCATCCAGCCGGCGCCGCAGATCATGACTTTGTTCGAATAACCCCTCGGCGGTCTTGAGGATAGCAGCGGCCTGACGAGCCCGTCCCCGCCGCATCATCAGATTCCCGCGGGCGAGCGCCACCATACCCAGCCACAACCGGTTACCCTCGCCGTCGAAAAGCCGCTCGGCCAGCTTCAACTGCTGACCGGCTCGATGATAATCCTCAAGTTCCATGCGGGCTACGGCCCCGAAGTATAGCGCCTTGCCTTCCTCGTAACACATTCCCAGCTTGCGGAACCGCGGCACGATGACATCCGACGCCATAATTGCGGAACCGTACTGGTTCAGATGAACGTTTATCTCCATCATGTCCAGCTGGGTAATGGCCGCCGACTTGACATCACCGAGCTCGGAGAATGAATCGTAAACGCGTTCGAAGGCCGTCAGGGCCTCCGTGTAATGGTCAGCGAGATAATTCAGGTATGCAATCGAGTAATAGGCCTGATTCTCGGCAAGTTCCATCTGCGAGCGATGGTAAACCGCGGCCGCATCGCGGTAGAGGGCCTCAGCCTGCTTGAGTTCATTAAGGTTCGCGTAAATGTTGGCCCGGTTGTAATCAACCACCGCCGCCGCGACGCCGTCGGGATCGGGTAACAGACTCCGGGCCTTCTCATAATACCTGAGAGCGCTTCTGTTTCGGTCCATGCGGTGATACACGTTGCCGATATTGGTCAGGGTCTGGGCGGCTTCCATATCGAGCCCCCGGCGGCGGAAATAGCGCAAAGCCGCCTGCCCGGCTTTGATGCCGGCGGCATACTGACCGAGATACATATACACCTCGACCATCCCCTTGCGAAGCCTCGCCGCCGCAAGAAAGTCGCGTGCATTCTCCGAAAGCTCAAGAGCGGATCGATAGTGTTTCAACGCCTGACGATTATCGCCACTCCACAGAGCCAGGCGCCCCGCCATGGCAAGAAAACGCGGCCGGAACCGGGATGGCAACCAACGTCCGCAACGACGGGCATTATCCAGATATTGCCGAGCCTTCTTAAGATCGACACGCAGAAGACGATTCAACTCACCGTTGATGCTCCCGATGAAACCTTCCGGGTCACCGCCAAAGCGGCGCTCCAGCATCTCGGTCAGAGCGACCTTGCTCTTGATGGGACTTATCTGCGCCTGTTTCATAACTCCAGATCAACCGTACCAAGAAGCTCATCGTCCTCAAACACCTTCAGGACGTACTCCAGCCTCGGTATGCGCGGGAAGCGAAAAAGGTAAAATTGGTCGGGCACGACCTCGAATGACTGCCGGCCGGCCTGCAGTTTGACACGCAGCGACTTAGCCGCCGGCAACTGCATTATTTGGCCTATCAGTTCGTAAGAATCGGGGCTGAGGGGATAGAGGGAAAGTTCAATATCCATACCTTCGAAACGATACTTCAACCGGCGCGTATCGACTGTCGCCGGCCTCACCCCCTCGGGAAGCGGCATTAATCGAGAATCGAAGACTGTGACACCAGTCCTTGCGCCCGGATTGTCCCGGCGACGCGAGAAATCGGCATACAGCTTCTGTGCCAGCTTGCGGGCCGCGGCAGCCGAAGTTGCCTGAAGCGAATCACAGGTCCCATGCAGTTCCCGTACAATCACATACAGGTCTGCGAGGCTCCGATCGGAGGCTATTTGCGCCTCCACCCGCTGCCTGTCGGCGGCGGTCAATTCGCCCTTTATCAACTTGACCAGCAAGTCGACCTTGTCTCGATTATCATTCATATACTTTCCCAACTCTAAAGAGTCCCGACGGTTCAAAATAAATACCTAAAACTGGAATCTCATCGATTTCATAATCCTCCGCAGTTTCTCCAGACACCTGATCCGTGTCGGACCTATCGAGGCCACCGGGATATCCAGCCTCTTTGAAATTTCCTCATACGAAGGCTCCCTTTCGTCAAGGAACAAATACCACATCAGATGGGCCTCCTTTTCCGGCAACCGCATGATCGCCTTCATGAGAAGTTCCGTCCGCTGCGCCTTATCCACGGAATCCTCGGGTGTGTCCATATCACCGATGACACCCTCAGCCATTTCCCGGCGACGGTGTTCATCCATCAACTTCGACCGCCTGAATCCGGCCAGAATTTCCCGCCGTGTCATAGTGACCGTGTAGGAAATGAGCTTTTCGGCCGACTTCAGCCGCGATAGATTCGTCAATAGCAGGTAGCAGACCTGACCGAAGACGTCAAGGCTGGCGCCCTCCGACAGCCGCATGGAGCGACAGGTAGCGAAAATGACTGGTGTTATCGTGTCGACGAGTCGTTCCCAGGCCTGATCGTCTCCGTCCAGACATCGTTTTATCATTGCGGCCAAATGGGATTTGCCGGTGCTCGTCATATCTTCTCGGCGCCCTGCGCCCGTCTCCGATCAGAATTACCGAATTGCCTGTAATATCTAATATTGGCGGAAAGCAGCCCATATTCCAGCCTTTTTTTCACAGACCGGCGCCCTTCCGGGGACTCGAGGAAAACATATGCCAGATCTAAGACATTGCAGGCCGTCAGTCTTCTTCCCAGATGTATTCCTGATGCCTGCAGGCCTCGAGAAATCCGACCTTGCGGCAAATCGGCGCCGAGGTTCTCGAATCGGCGAGCACGGCCACCACTTCCAGCCCATCCCGGCGAGCGTCCTCGAGCCGGCGCACCAGCACGGCCTTGTAAAGACCACCTCGACGCTGACCGGGAATAGTGGCCGCCCCGCAAAGAAGCGCCAAAGGCAGATCCGGGTAGTAGCTCAGGTAGCCGCAACAACCCGGCTCGGTCCTGCCGGGAGCGTGGGCCACATAGAGACGGGTGCGCAACTGCCCGCGACTCAGGTAGAAACGATCGTGAATATGGTTCGACATCTCCATCGACGTCGAGAACCCGCGTGACATGATCTCAATTGCCCCGCCCGGTTCGGACAGGTCCATCTCCACGACCTTTATGGCCGGGGAAGCCGTCGGAATGTTGTCGAGGTCGGTGAGATACATGCCGGTCATATCGTTCACCTTGCGCAACCCAGCCTCAATAAGGCGTTGGCCCAGATCCGCAGGGGTCGATAGCGGGCCAACCAACCAGCAGAAACCCCGGTTCATGGAACGGTAATATTCGATAATTTTTCTGATAGCTTCATCAGCACCGGGTTCATCGAGGCGCGCTCGGCAGACGCAATTGCCCTGGGCCGAGTCATAGGGCGTTATACACGCCATCACACCGTCGAGAGATACGTACTCGAGTTTACCGGGAATTTCCGGCAGAAGGTAGCCGGTGCGCTCAATGGCCTCCACTATAACATCAACATCCATAGCCGTTTTTTTCTCCACCACGCCCGAGATCGACTCCGGTCAATATCGCTGTTGAATCTTTCCTCACCACATTTCCCAAGATACGTCCGCCACTGCCACAAATCAAACCTTTGATCGAAAACGGCGCCGATGCCGCACTTAAGAGCTTGAATCGCGGCGGCGAGGATTTTATATTCGGTGTGAATCCAGATCATTCTGCCGGGAGTTGCGTAATGGCCGCCAGGCGATTCTTAAAAGTGGTACTGGCCGGCGTGCTGGTCATGATCCTCATGTACGCCGCGCTGTTAATACCGGAACCGCACCTCAAGCGGCAACCGGCCGGTGAACGGAGTCCATTTCTCTGGAACCGTGACGCTTATTGGACGCTGCTTGAGGACAAATTCCTGGCGGCCGGGGAACGGGACACGGCCCTTCTGGGCGACGCCATCGAAGCCGGCCTCATGCGAGTCGGGAGCCTGCTGGACTCTTTGGAAGACCGACGCCTTGAGCCGGACTCACCGATACTCGACAGCCTGGAGTCGGCCTTTTTCGAGTTAAGCCCGCTGGTCGCTGTCCACAGTGAGTCTTTGCAGGATCTCGTGCAATTGCGACGCCGTCTCAGAAACGGCATAAAACAGCAGTCACAGCATTGGTCCATGGACTCGGCCGTCACTCGCGATCGGCTCTACCGGTTGTTGTTCGGCACCCGTCTGGCTATCGAAGAAATACTCCTCCAGGCCGAAGATCCGGCGATCCCTCCCCTGCTTTTGGGCACTGACGAACCATCAGTCACCCCGGCCGCACCGTTAATGGGTATTGAGATCCACAGCGGGGACATGCTGGCATCGCGGGGCGGCGCCCCGACCTCGGCCCTGATAGCGCGCGGCAGCGACTACCCCGGGAATTTCTCGCATGTGGCCCTGGTCCATGTCGATGAGACCACCCATGACATCTCTTTCATTGAGGCTCACATCGAAACGGGGGTCGCCATCGCCTCGGCCGAAGACTACCTGAGCGATACCAAGCTGCGCATCCTCATCCTGCGGATGAGATCCGACCACCCCGCCCTTGCGGCCGATCCCATGCTGCCCCACAAGGCGGCCACGAGAGCCCTGGAGAAAGCCCGACGGGAGCACATCCCCTATGATTTTGAAATGAACTTCCTCGACGAAAGCAAGCTGTTTTGTTCGGAGGTGGCCTCGAACGCCTACGGGCACTTCGGCGTACATCTCTGGATGGGTTTGTCGAACATCTCGTCGGCGGGGGTACGCTCGTGGCTGGCGGCGTTTGGAGTCCGAAACTTCGAGACCCAGGAACCATCAGACCTCGAATACGATCCACAACTCAGCGTGGTTGCGGAATGGTTCAACCGGGAGACCCTCTACCAGGATCATCTGGACAATGCCGTCATCGACGCCATGCTCGAGCAAGCGGAAACCGGCGAAATGCTGTCCTATGACTTCTTCAAGTTGCCTTTCGCCCGCCTGCTCAAAACCTGGTCGGTAATACTCAACCTGCGGGGTGCCACCGGCCCCGTTCCCGAAGGCATGAGCGCCACCGCCGCCCTCAAGAACGATGCCTTCTCAAGTCGCCACCGGCTGATCAAGGGACGACTTATACGAAAGGCAGCGGATTTCCGAAAGACCGAGGGATATCGCCCGCCTTACTGGGAGCTGGTGAACCTGGCCCGGGAGATTGCCACCACCCGCGAACTCACTCGCGAGAACTGACTTCGGCCGAGGCTCAGGTCTCGGGCCGCAGCCGTCCACTATGGCTGAGAAAGACACAAATTGACAAGATGTTGCACAATCTTGCACCATACCCTGCTTAAGAAATCTCACAGCTCCTCATCATTAAACACTAAGATATTATACAACAGCGCCTTAACGCTGGCTGAAATTCGTTTCCCGGTCGGCATTGGGATTGCTATACTCCATCACAGGTATAACCGTATCCTCTAAGTTGGATGTTTAGATATGAAGAAGATTCTCGCGTTAACACTGTTGTTAGTCGTATTGGTAGCCTCCACTTCAATGGCTCAGTTCAGTTGGCAGATGTATGATTTCGGCACCGGCCCATTTGATCACAACAACAACTGGAGCCCCATCGACTATCCCTACGGCATCGACAATCTGCCGTCACCCGGCTACCTCGGTGAGGGTGGTGAAGGCTTCGATCTCGAGGGCTTCAACTATGCGCTCGACGGCCAGACCGTACACCTTTCGCTGACGAATTCCTTCGGTTATTCCGCCTATTCTTCCGGCTGGGACAACAACTACGATCTCGGCGACATCTTCTTCGGTTTCAACGGCGAATACTACGAATACGCTATTGACGTCACCGACGGAACTCTCTGGTCAGTAGACACTTACGTCGGCATCCCCCAGACCGACGGCTCCTACTACGGTACGAGCATTGCCGACCAGGTGGGCGCCTGGGAAATCGGTACCGGCACGATCCTGGGCAATGTGACCACGACTATGACCTGGTTTGATGATCTCGAGACAAATCCTATGCAGGGCGATGGCGACACCTATGTTTGGGAGTTTGCTTTCGACGCCGGGATGGACGCCGATTTGCTGACCGCTTTCTCAAGCTACAATTCGGTTGGCTTCCACAATATTCTCGGTTGCGGCAACGACATGGTTGAAGAGACCTATTCCGGCGTTCCGGAACCGGCCACTCTAATACTCATGGGATTCGGCCTCGTCGGCCTCGGTACCTACTACCGTAAACGCAAATAAGACTTCTTCTCCAGATGATATAAAGGCCGGGTTTTGACCCGGCCTTTTTTTGTTGGCGCGAAAATTCGCCATGGCTATTCCGCAGTGCCGTCATTCACACCCGGGAACAAACCCGGCGGGGTAAGACGTTTTAGTAGTAGCAGACGTGAACAATCCACGATAGTGCCGTTTGAGCCCGGGCTCTATGTCTGATCGTGGCCGAAAGAGATTGGTGATTGATTATGGATTACAACCCGAAAACGGACCTCGCCGCCTATCCGCACATCAGAGCGATGCTCAGTGGTCTCCCTCTCCAGCTGTGGTATGAGTTTCTTCCCGCGACGGCCGCAGGCCTTAACGACATGGAATTGAACATCATTTCCTTTAGGGCGAAAGAGCAAGAACGCGACCAGGTCATGACTTTGCAGGAGTTATGTGAGATGCCGCTGCGCCCCAACCAATCTCTGCGGGAAACCAAGGTGAAAGCCCGCATACAGGGCAGGAAAAAGGAAGCACTCCTTCGCCGCTATAACAAGGATCGGGAAGATCTCGTCTGATGTCAGAATTTGCCCCTATCGATGCCGCCGTTCACTGCAGCTTGGTACCCCGCACAACATAGAGAAAGCTGCCCGCACAGCCGAAGTACTCATCGTTTTCTAACTGGCGGCGCAACTCCGAGATATTTCCCTCGGCGAGGTCACGGTAGTATTCGTATTCCTGATGATCCCCCCCTCCGGCCAGAAACCAGATACGTTCCCGATCGAGCCACAGACGACGGCGTTTTTCGTCAAGCCACTGCTTTTTCAGATGATCCAAAGCCTGCTGTTGCCGGGCGCCCTCGTATGGCGGTTCCAGCCGATGGACGTTGTCGTTGAGACGCACGTCAATATCGACCAGGCCAAGCTTGCTCATGAGCCGGGGGACCTTGCAACCGATAGCGCCGTCCCCCTGCCCCAGGTTTATGCGGCCGCGGTTGGCCAGAATCGTGACTTTCTTGAAAACCAGCTGATCAGCTATATCCATCGCCGGGAGCGACGAATACAGCACCCCGAGACCCGAGGAAACATTATCGGGTTCAATGCAGACAACGCGACCGCCCGGCTTGACGATGCGTATCATTTCGGCCAGGGCTTGTTCGGGATGCTCCATGTGCATCAGGAGGGTCTGACACATCGCGACATCGGCGGCTCCGTCAGGCAGGGGAAGCCGGGAGGCATCCGCGGCCGCGAAGCGGGCATCGCCATCGTGAGCCCATTCGCGGGCTGATATCGCGGCCTGCCGGAGGAGTTTCGGGGAACAGTCGAAGCCGACATAACATCCCCCCTGGCGATAATAGGGCCAAAAAGTGTAACCAAGATAACCCAGGCCGCACCCGACATCGGCGAACGTCATGCCCGGCTCCAGAGACATCCAGGCGGCCAGCTTGTCAAGCGTATCACCTCGCCACATCGACTTGCGCTCGTAGACGAGCATTGCCGTCCAACAAGTATCAGCCCAATCTGCTTTTCCCTCTCTGGAGACCATAGCTCTATCCCTCTCATGAAGATAACCCGATACCGGGCGCAGCGTCGGGGCGCCTTTCCGGCCGGGGTACTGGAGAACCGAATAATTTACGATAGGGCAGCCGCTGGCTTTAGTCAAGCATTTGTCACCTTGCCGAACGCTGCCACCATGAGGCCTACCGCCCCGGTCTTGAGCTTGACAAAGACCACCATTATGGTATATTTACTGTTGTCTACAGACCAACGTCTATATCTACTTCGTGGGAGTTTCAATATGTATTGCTCAAAAGTGCTCGGCGTTATTCTATGCTCTCTGATCCTCATGGCAGTCTCCCTGGCCGCCCCGCCGCCGGGGTACGACCTGACTTCGCCGACGAGTCAATCGCGCAGCATTGACAACGAGACTTTTATTAACGCCAATATGATTTTGATGTTCGTGACCAACCACGGCTCGTTTGGGCGTGACCTGGCCGGTGTCTTCGGGTATGATTTCGGCACGTTTTATCCGTTTGAGACAATCGCCCAGATTGAAGACGGTAGTCTTGCGAAAACCGTCCTGTATTCGGCCGGTCTCTGGGCTGGCGGCATTGTCGACAACTCCACCAGGGTCACGATCGCCGAATACAGCGATGAATACGTTCCCGGACCGATCTCGGGGACTTTTCCCGATGATCCCGCTTACCGCGTTTACAAGCTCTACCGGGACAGCCTCGAAGACAACCCCAACAGCGATTATTCGAACTGGCCCGTCGACCAGGGCGCGCCGGTGGATGACCAGGGCCGACCGCAGATGCTGGGTGACCAGATGCTCTGGGCGGTATACAACGACGCCGACCCGGAAGCCCACGACAACAACGGTGGTGCGACCGACCCGCTTGGCATTGAGGTCCACCAAACCACCTGGGCTTACAACGACGGTGGCAGTATCATTATCCCGGGCGCACCGGAGATTGACATCGAGCACGTCGGCGATTCCCCCGGATCGCTGGAAGTCTTCGTGATGGACCCGGGTCTGCTGACCAACCACCGGTACGCCATTACGTTCAACGATGACCCTGTTTATGGATCAAACTTTAACATTGTTGACCTGACCACAATGACCGTGATCGAGTCTAACCTGACCGATCAGGATGGTCTCCACTCACACTACTTTGACGGCCTGGAGATCAAGGTCTTCGGCGGCCGCCTCGGGGTGAGACCGTGGGACGAACAAACCACGAGTGACAGCTCCCTGTGGGGCTGGATGATCCCCAGCGGCGAACGCCGGTTCACCTGGGCCGGTGGCGCCAACAATTTCGAATGGGAAGGATTCAGGGGCGCCCTGGGATGGGGCGGGCCCGGTGACACCCACGGTTTCGGCTCCAATGACCCGGTCCCGGCGACCGATCTGCCCCGCGTATTGCTCAAACTGGCACCCGTTGACGCCGACGGTAATTTCGATATCGGTCACCCCGACGTCTCCTTCGCTTATCGTTACGGCCGCAACTTCTCGGCCGACCCCGCCCACCCGGAATTCGTCCCCTGGATGATCAACCCCGGAAGTTACAGCTTCCAGGACTTTAACCTGAGTTGCCCGTTCTCGGCCTGGAACATCGATGTCAACCCACCGGAGCGACTCGTCCTGGGATACCTGGAGAACAACAGCGAGGGCGGCCTGGTAGACGGCAAATACTGGCCGCCTTATTACATGGATGCCGACAATACAGCCGGTTCGGGGCCCCGCGAATGGCTGTGGATCTACCTCGACGAGTACTCGCAGTCGGTCAACCCGGCCTACACCGGCAATGCCATCGACGACCCTATGCCGGTCATGTACTGGGCCACCTGGGCCCGCCGTGGCGAGGTCGCCTGGGCGGATGAGGACGAGTTCCTGATCATACCCTCCTCGCAGTATTACAACACCCCCGCCGATACTTTCTTCTTCACGGCCACCATGAGCGAATCGGACAGCACCGGCTCCGAATCGGTGGCGATATACACCAAGTACAAGATCTACAATAAGGGTGGTAATCAGATTGACGACATGTACCTGTCGCTGTGGGCCGATATCGATGTCGGCGAATACACCGACGACCTGGTCGGTTGCGACACCATGCTGGATATCATGTTCGCCTACAACGGCGACCCCAACGATCTCGACTATAGCACGACACCACCGGCGGTGGGATTCCGAATCCTCAACGGACCGGTGGTACCGGCAACCTTCGAGGACACGGCCTTCTTCGACGGTGTCCTCATGCCGGGCTACCGCAACCTCGGCATGACCTCGTTCCAGAAATACATCAACGGCACCGACCCGGACAACTACATCGAGGCCTACAACTATATGCAGGGTCTCAACCGTGACGGATCCCCGTTACCGAACGGCACCCAATATGCCGTGCCCGGCGATCCCGTCACTGGATTCGGAGACCTCGACTTCGCCCCTGGCGACCGCCGCATGATGGGCACCTGCGGACCGATCAGCATGGCCCCCGGCGACAGCCAGTATGTCCTGATCAAGATGGCCGTGGGGCAGGGCGAGAACTATCTCAGCTCAGTCGACATACTCAAATACATTTTGACGTCACCCCCACCGGCGGAGCCATCGGATATGATCGCCGTTCACAATCCGGTGATATTCAATGTCTTCATGCTCAATGCTATTGAGCCGTTGACAGGGATCTACACCCTCGGCTATGAAGCCCCCGGGCCCGCCGGGAAGGATATCGATTTCACGTCCGTCATCTTCAGCGGTCTTCCCGCGATTGACTCGATGTCTACCTCCGGTGTCGCAAGCGGTTTCGAAGGCGTGGTCGGCCACTACTATTTCT
>CAZVUZ010000015.1:28133-34294 GCA_964630485.1 uncultured Ignavibacteriales bacterium | reverse complement strand
CGGTCCCGGGCGAGCGCCGACATGACCTGAACCGGGTTCCGAGCTATCGGCCGTAATGCCCTGAGGTCAACCCTCCTTGTTAACGACGCGCCTCACGCAATCACAGACATAGTCTACATCTGCGGCTTTCAGTCCCGGGTAAAGGGGCAGGCTCACCACCCGCCGTCCGGCATAAGCGGCATTCGGGAAATGCTTTCGTGATATCCCCAGCGCCTTTCGGTAAAAGGGGAACTCGAACAGCGGCTGATAATGAACACCGCACTCGATGCCGAACCCGGCCATCGATCTAATAAAAGCGTTGCGGTCGATTCCCAGACGCTCCGGATGCAGTTTGATGATATATAAATGCCAGCCGTGTTCAACCGTTGCCGGCTCCTGCGGCAGGTCAAGATACATGCCCAGATTGGACAGGTTCCTGTCGTAGCGACTGGCGCTTCGTCGGCGCTGTGCCTGATATTTCTCGAATACGGCCAGTTGGCCGAGACCGATAGCAGCGTGGATGTCGGAGAGATTGCCCTTGGCGCCGACATCCATGACGTCATATTGCCACTCGCCTTTTTTGTGTCTGAAGAATGCGTTCGAGGTGAGTCCATGGCGTGACAGGGTGCGAACAGTCTCGACCAATTTTTTGTCTTTGGAGGCCACCAGTCCGCCCTCACCGCAGGTCAGGTTCTTCGTGGAATAGAACGAATACACGGCGGCGTCGGCCCAATGAGCCATACTGCGCCCGCGGTAACGCGTCCCAATCGCATGGGCGGCATCGGCTACCAGAGGAATACCGCGATCGCGGCAGACGGCGCGAAGGGACCTGTAATCGGCGGGATGGCCGGCAATATCGACCGGCACCACCGCGGCCGTTCGGCCGGAGATCTTTCGGGTGACCTCGTCCGGGTCGATGGTCAGGCTGACCGGGTCGATGTCGGCCAGGACGGGCCGGGCACCGGTGGCAATAATGGCCTCGATGGTGGCGACGAAGGTAAACGGAGTGGTGATGACCTCTTTGTCCGGCCCGGCTCCAACGGCTCGCAGGGCGAGTTGAAGCCCCATCGTGTCGGAACTTACCGCGACGGCGTTCTCGACCTCCAGCAGTTGCGCCACGGCCTTTTCCAGGGCGGCGGCTCCCGGCCCCGTGGTCAGCCATCCGGCACGGAGCGTCCGGTTGACTTCTTTTTTCGCCTGCGCCGATACCTTGAGGTCAAAGAGCGGTATCCGGCGTATCTTACCGTTTGCCTTCATCCCTCACCCTTTCGTATAGCTCTATCATAGCGTCCAGCGACTTCTCCCAGAGGTAATTTTCACTCACGAATTTCCGGCCGGCCAGCCCCATCTTCTCACGTCGCTCACGATCTGCGGCCAGGGCGAGGATGGCCTCGGTCAAGTTTTGTACCTCGCCCGGAGGCACCAGGAGGCCGGTCTCGCCGTCGCGCACGACCTCGGGGACGCCGCCGATTCTCGAGGCAATGACGGGGCGGCCGCAGGCCGAAGCTTCCAGTACCGCCACCCCGAAAGATTCGGAGGCCATGACCGACGGCATTACCATAATATGGTGTTGACTCAAAAACGAGTATATTTCTTCCGGCGGTATGTATCCAACGAAATTGACCGCCTTCTCAATACCCAGGCGGTGGCACATCGCCTTCAAGTGCGATGTCATTTCCCCCTGTCCCGCCATATCGAGGACAATCTCGGGATTGCTCTTGCGGGCCAGCGCCAGTGCCTGCAGAAGGATGTCCGGTCCGTACTTGCGGCGGTGGGCCTTTATGAAGCACAGTCGCAGCGGCCGGTCGGGTGGCGCCGGGATATCTTTGTGTGGTATCGTAACTCCGAAGGGGATGACGGTTGTTTTGCCCTCGATCTCAGGCAGGATCGCTACCGTGGCTTGCTTCAGCATCCGGCTGGTGGCGGTTATATGGTCGGTGCCCTTCAGTACTGAGCGAAGAAGAGATCTCTTCAGAGAGTTCGAGGGAAAATCAATTACGTCGGCGCCCCAGGCCGATACGATGGTCGGCGTGTCTTTTATTTTTCGCGTCCACCAGCCGAAACCGGAGGCATAGTGAGCATGCACGATATCCGGTTTGAATTCACGTGCGAGGCGAGATGCCTGCGACGCCTGCGTGAAATACGACAACCTTCCCCGGCGCGGGAGGATATGGGTGTCAATATCCGGTAACGGCTCACCACCGAGCGATACCAGACGCATCTTCAGCCCGCGCGCCTTGAGTCCCCGCACCCAGCGTTGGACGTGAGCCGAGTGGGCCCAGCCGAATATGGCGACGCGCATCTCCGACATCGCTCATACCTCCCCGTTCGGGCGCCGGATCCGCAGGATTTTGGTATCGATGAAATTCCTCAAGCCGATGGCATAGGCCATGATGAGATAGGTGATACCGAGGACGGCGGCCGAGATCACCAGGTCCATGAGGATATCAAGCTGATCGGGTGCGATTGATCCCGCTATGTCGATGCGCGCGAAACGGTAGCACACGGCCAGGGCGAGAACACCCGCAACCAGGATCCGAGCCAAGAGCCAAAGGAATTCCTTTTTACGTTCCATGCGCGTGCGGATCAGGATGTAGGCCAGCAAGGCCAGCGCAAAACATACCTGGGCCATCGAGGTGGCGGCGGTTAGGCCCGGGTATCCCAGCCAGCGTGGCAGAAGAGCCGAGCCGGCGAATTTGACTATGAAAAGCATCACCGTCAGGACAAGTACGATTGTTGACCAGCCGCCGGCGTAACAGGCGCGAATCGATGTCGAGACCAAAAACAGGGCGATAATGGTGGGTGTGTAGGGGCGCAACAGGGACGCCGTCAATTCAACCGATCGGGCGTCGAATTCTCCGCGATGGAAGATGACGTACACAATACTGTCGGCATTAACGAAGAAAAACGCCGCCAGCGGGACGGCGAAGAAAACGGCGGTGGTGATGGCTTTACGATAGGTGTCGGCGAAAACCTCCCGGTTCCGGCCACCGCCGGACCTCGAGAAGATGGGGAAGACAACGGCGCCGATGGCGAAACCGATGACGGCATCGGGCAGCTGCACCAGCACCTGGCTGTAATTCAATCCGGAAATCACACCCTCGCCGAACTGCGGGGCGAAATAGCGGTCGATCATGAAATAGGATCTGTTGATCAACTCGATGAGGACGAGTATCCCGGCCATCGATAAAAAAGCGCGGGTGTCATCGGTCGCTACGGATGCCGAGAAGCCCCGCCCCGGTTTGAACGCCAGCATGCGCAGGGCCAGGTAGATATCCTGGACGAGGAGGCCGCCCACGAGGCCGACAGCTACGGCGCCGACACCGAGGCGTTCGTGCAGTAGAATAATGCTCAGTATGGAGAAGAGGTTGAAGACGATATATCCGGCGGCAGGAAAAGTGTAGATTTTCCTGACATTGAGAAAGGCGCGCATGAAAGCCTCGCCGGTACCCAGCAACACGATTATCGCGGTGGCGCGGCTGTAGAATACGATTTGAGCAAAATCTTCGGCAAGATACCCGGACGTCCATATCCGCATGACATAGGGAGCCAGCAGAATGATCAGGGCGGTTATCAGCAGCGAGGCCAGGATGGTCAGGTTCAGGGTCGGCCAGATGCTGCGCCAGTCGGCGTCGCCTGAAGCCGATTGATGCTCCAGCCGCTTTGCGAGGTGCGGCACGAAGAGGTAGAAGCAGGCGTAATTCAGGACCCCGTAAAGCAGGGCCGGCAGGATAATGGCGACGAGGTAGAGATCGTACTCGCTCGAGGTTCCGAATTTGTGGGCAATGACCATTTCGCGCGCGAAGCCCAGCACCTTGGACAGTAGCACTATCGCTGCCACCGAGAAAACCGATGCACGCAGGGATCCGGTCACGGTTTACCTCTCTTTAAGAAAGCGGGTGATCTCGTTACCGATTATCTGTGAGGGCTTCCTGCCGCCGACGCGGTACGGCGCCGGGCGAGCTTTGAGACGGGAGCGCAGGAGTCTCAGGATGCGGTCGATATCGAGCCCGACGAGACGGTTGCCGCGCCGGAGGGTCTCGACCCATTCGGTCTCCTCGCGCAGGGTCAGCACCGGCGTACCGAGAAACAGGGCCTCCTTCTGAAGGCCGCCCGAGTCGGTCATGACCATGTGCGCATGGCACGCGGCTGAAAGGGTGTCCAGGTATCCCAGCGGGTCACAGGTGATGACATTGGCGGCCTTCTGGAGGCGCGACCAGAGTTTGAACTGGCGAAGCCGTTTGCGCGTGCGGGGATGAATCGGAAAAAGCGTCGGCAGCGGCATGGCTTCCAGCAAAGATACCGCCTGTGAGAGATTCTCCTCACAGTCGACATTGGCGGCCCGGTGGAGAGTTATGAGAACATATTCGCCCGCCGTAAGCTTCAGGCGTTTCAGAAGACGCCGGTTGGCTTTGATTGTCGCCCTTGAATGGTGCAGCAACTCGTACATGAGGTCGCCGCTGCGGATAACTCGTCCCGGGACGTTTTCCGCCTTCAAATGGTTCATCGCCACGGCGGTGGGGCAGAACAGAAGGTCCGAGACATGGTCCGTGACGCGCCGGTTGATTTCCTCGGGCATGTACTTCACGAAGGACCTCATGCCGGCCTCGATATGTCCGACGGGGATCGCCATTTTGGTTGCCGCCAGGGCGCCGGCCATGGTCGTATTGGTATCGCCAAAGACGAGAACGAAGGCCGGATCCAGGTCGCTCAGGTTTTTCTCGATCGTGGCCAGCATGCGACCGGTCATGGCGCCGTGGGCGCCGCCGCCGATGTGCAGGTTGATGTCTGCCCGGGGTATGCGGAGTTGTCGGAAGAAAACATCCGACATATTTTCATCATAGTGCTGTCCGGTGTGGATGAGCGTGTGGTCAAAGCGCCGGCGGAGTTCGCCGACCAGCGGCGCCAGCTTGATAAACTGCGGCCGGGCGCCGACTATTGAGACTACCTTTGGTTTGCCCTTCATATGGCGTCAATGATACGTCAAGGACGGTCCCGACTCAAGTTTAATCGTATCGATCAGGCGACGATCGGACCGGTATCGCCCGGCTGCGAGTTATCGGGCACAGGCGGGTGTTGACGCTTCCAGAATGGGAGGATGAAAGCGCTCTTACGGTCTGCCATTCGGAACAATATCAAGGACACGGCCAGGCCTATAACCACCGCCAAGACCGAGGCCTCGATCCCGAAAGCGCCTCCCGAGAGCCACTCGGGGCCGGTCAGGTTCGAGGTCATCACGCCGTGGGCCTCCGTCCCGGAAGTAGGAATGCCGAAGATCGACGACTGGAAGAAGTTCCAGAACAGGTGCAGTCCCAGGACCAGCCAGAGGCGGCGAGTGAGCATATATCCGGCCGCCAGAAGCAGCCCGGCCTCGACGGCGATGGCCGTCGAACTCCACAGGGTGGCATTCGGGTTGCCGATATGAGCCAGACCGAACAGGACGGCCTGCAGGGCCACGGCGAAACGGCTGCCGAGGGCCTCCTCGGTAATGCGGAAGATAATCAGGCGGAACAGCATTTCTTCAAAGGCAGCGGCAAAATTCAGGACGAGCAGTTGCCTCACGAATTCAGTCCCGTCGAAACTGAAATCGGTGATATGGATAGAACCCGCCAGAAGCAGGATTAACACTACCACACAGCAGAGACCGGCGCCGATAAGTCCCCCGAGGCCGAATTCCCCGGCAGCGGAACCGAGGCTAAGCTCCCAGGCGCGACGTCTCTCAACTACCCGACAATATGCGACATACGAAAGCAGGAGCAGGATCGTCCCAATCACGGCCGCCGCCGATTTGATGAGCCACGCCGAATCGCCTTCCAGCTTGTCGAAAACTCCCTGCCCCAGCAACTGGTAGGCGAACACTACCGGAGCCAGGAACACCAGCGATATGAAAATGCGGGTGAGTGGGAATTGAACTAATTTGCCGGGCCATTTCTGTGGCCTGACCTGTGTGAACGATTGCTCTGCGGTGATGTTCATGTATTGCTCCTGCGTTTGCGATTACCCGCCGCACCAACTGTATATAGGGTAAACCTTGCTTAGTTGTCAGACCGATGACAGTGCCCGAATGTTACACTATACTGAATCATGTCACCTCGCAGAAAGTAACGGTGTCCAAGGCGGTATCCAAGCCGCAAGACCGCCTGGGAGGACGAAGGTAAGTCTCTGAGCAAGTACGAAACAAA
>CAZVUZ010000015.1:0-28123 GCA_964630485.1 uncultured Ignavibacteriales bacterium | reverse complement strand
GTCTTTAGTTCAGGTCAAGAAAGAGCTTTTTTCAAAGTCTCGATTACTTCAGCCTGTTCGGTATCCGTCAACTCCGGATAGATCGGCAGGGAGAAGACCTCTTCGGATGCTCTGGAAGCAATCGGGAAGGCGGCGTGGCCGTGGTTCAGGTAGGCGAAACAGGGCTGGCGGTGGAACGGCACCGGGTAATAGATCATACAACCTATCTCGGTCTCTCTCATGGCATCGACGATTTTTTCGCGTTTCGCGGAAGCGAGGGTGTACTGGTTGTAAATGTGAAAGGTGCTGTAGTCCTTTACGACCGGTGTCCGGAGACCGTCGATACCCGCAAAAGCTTCGTCGTAGGTCTGAGCGTGCTGGATTCGCTGGAGCGACCATTTGCGCAGGTGGCCGAGTTTGACGGAGAGAATCGCCGCCTGGATACTGGCCAGCCGGGAGTTGTAACCGACGACCTCGTGATAGTATTGCCGCTCGGCGCCGTGAACGCGCAATTTGCGGCAGACTTCGTGACCGATCTTGTCACCGGTTACGATCATACCGCCATCGCCGCCGGCGCCCAGGTTTTTCGACGGGAAAAACGAGAAACACCCGAAATCACCTATCGAACCGGCTTTGCGCCCCTTGTACTCGGCCCCAATGGCCTGGGCGGCATCCTCGATTACTTTCAATCCGTGCTTACCCGCGATTTCCATGATCGGATCCATATCGGCCACCTGGCCGAAGAGGTGCACCGGGACGATAGCCTTTGTCTTCGGTGTGATGGCGCTTTCGATGGCGGCCGGATCGATATTGTAGGTGTCGGGTTCGATATCCACGAAGACCGGTTTGGCGCCGAGACGGTGGATGACTCCGGCGGTGGCGAAGAACGAGAAATCGGTCGTAATTACCTCGTCGCCTGTTGAGACACCTGCCGCGCGGAGGGCCAGAAGGAGGGCGTCGGTTCCGGAAGCTACGCCGATAGCATAGTCGACCCCACACAGCGAGGCCACCTTGCGCTCCAGCTCACCGACTTCGGGTCCGAGGATGAACTTGCCGTGCGTAAGGACCTTAATAACGGCGGCATCGAGTTCGTTTTTGAGATAGGCATATTGACGGCTAAGATCCAGGATCGGTACAGCCATGGTTAATCTCCTTCTTCGTCTTTCCAGCCCTGGTTATCCAGGAGCTGCTCGGGGGGAACATCGCGGAAGGTTTTGGCCGGGACGCCAACGACGATTTTGCCGGCCGGAGCGTCCGTCGTCACCAGGGCGCCTGCGGCAACCAGGGCGTCGGCCCCAATGGTTTTTCCCGGGAGGATGGTGGCGTTGACGCCAATGCGCCCGCCCCTTTTGACGATGACACCCTTGAAGTGTTTGAAACGCTCCTCGGTGCGGCCGATGTAATTGTCGTTCGAGGTCGCCACGCAGGGGGCCACAAACACCCGGTCTTCGATTTCCGAGTAGGCGGTTATATAGACATTCGTTTCGAGCTTGACGTATTTGCCGATGTTGCAGAAATTCTCGATGGCCACGCCGCGCCCGACAATTGTGAATTTGCCGATCGTGACATTCTCGCGGACGGTCGACAGATCGGCGATGAGTACTTTGCGGCCAATGTCGCTGCCCCGGTATATTATCACATGGGTGCCGATGATGCCATCGGAACCGATCCGGCAGGGGGGGAGTTGCTGATCTTTGGTAACCGCCGAATTGGCCGCTTTCATGGGGTCTTTGCCGATGACCGTGCCGTCATCGATGCGGACGTTGGCACCGATTTCGGTGTCGTCGTGAATCACGACGTGGTGGCCGATCACACAGCCGTCGCCGACTCGTACGTTTTCCCCGACCACACAGAATTCACCGAACCGGGTGCCTTCGCCGATGGTCGCCGTCGAAGCTATTACAGAGCCCTTCATGGCTTAGTCCTTGATCTTTGTGTTTTCATGTGCTCTCGCGATACCGTCGTTGAGAATGGATTCGAAGTATCGTACTCCCGACGATTCGCCGGTGGAGATTAACCCCCGGCGGTTGCCGGAATATGTACACCGGTTATACTCCGGCACACGCCTTTATTTGCCCGCCTTTTTCATGCCCGGCAACCAGCCGAAGAAGGCCCTTTTGAAGGCGGCGGCGCGTTCGTAGTCTTCCGGGTGGGATTTCCTGAGCCGCACGAAGTATTCCATCAGGGCCGCGATCAGCACGGCCAGCACCAGGGCGACTATGAACGTGCCGACGACGATCACGGCCCGTCTCGGGCGACTGCGCATCTGCGGCGGTTCGGCCCGGTCAAGGATGGTGATTGTCGGCAACTCCTCGTTCTCCTGAATCTTGGCCTGTTCCAGCTGTTCCAAAAGCGTTCGGTGGAGGCTTTCATTCACGCGGACCCGGCTGTAAAGCTTCTCGTACTGACCTTTGAGAGCCGGGATCGACGATATGGGTAGAGAGAAAAACGAGGAATCGACATTGGTGCTTTCAAGCAGAGCCAGCTGGTCGGCCACGATTTTCCGTTTCTGCCGGGCTTCAACCAATTCGGTGTTATCCCCGGAAAGTTTGTTCTCCAGTATTTTCAGGTCGATATCGATTTCGGCCAGGCGCACTTTGAGCGTGATAGCCTGTTCCGTGGCCACGCGGATTTGCTGATCAAAGTCAACCGCCTTGTGCCTCATCTGGAAGGCCTCAAAAGCGGCCCGGGCGGAATCGAGTTCCGCGCCCACCTGCTGGAGGCGTTCACTGATAAATTGCCGGTTGTCGGTGGCGCGCGTTGAGGCGATCTCGCGATTTACCCGGTCAAGCAAGTCGACAAAACTGTTGACCATGTCGGCGGCACGCTCGGGACTGCGATTCTCAACCGCTATTTCCAGTAAACCCTCGGCGGTAACCCGAAACCGGCACGACTCCATCAGGTCCAGGTAGGCCTCGTCGACATTGCGGGCGCCATAGGCCCTCACCAAATCGTACTGATCGATAATCGGATCGACGATACGGTGGCTCTGGAGCATGCGCCGGTACACATCGGAGGTCGTCACCATCACCGGCAGATTGAGACCCTTTGTTACCGAGACCACTTCCGATATCCGGGACATCCCCGCCACCGGCATGCTGACGTCCTTGGGGGGCAGCAGTAGCGCCGTGGCCTCGTAATACTTCGGCAGCACCAGTGAGACAACAACCGCGACCAGGGTCAGGAGAATCACCAGGGTCAGGATAAAGCGGCGTCGCTTCGCAAGAACTTCCAGAAAAAGCCAGAGATTCGTTGATTGCTCTTCGCTCACTTGAGTTCCTCCAGAATCCTGACAATCAATTCATCGCCGTCATGGACCATGACACCCGGAGAGACGGTGGAGGTGACGCGGGCGGTGCGATTGTAGATATCTATCAGCGATTCGTTGGCGGTCGGTAAAAAACCTCCGGCCAGGCCGACATAGTAGGCGGCATCCCTGCCCTCGACGAAGGGGAGCAAACCGGGGTTGAGTATCTCACCGGAAATACGAACGTAGCCTACTGCATAGGGCACATAAACGGAGTCACCCAGTCTGAGCGTCAGTTCCAGGAATTTGTCCAACTCGCCGGTGGCCGAAGTTATGGGGTAGCGCCGGTCACTAATGCGGCCCCATTCGTCGGCGCTGGCGCGCCTGAAAACGGTAGTGAGACTCGGAGAAGCTTCTCCGGTAAAACCGCCGGCCTGATCCAGAAGCTGCCGGAGAGAGATCTCACTTCGAAAATCGAATCGGCCGGGTGATTTAAGGGCGCCGAAGGCGTTTATCCGATCCCGATCGGCGTTGCTGAATCCCGGCACATGTATCACATCGCCGGCCTCGGGCGTGATCCCCCGGCTGCGAGGGACGCCGTTGACACCGATGATCTGCGCCGAGTCGATGGCCGCCACACTACGGGCGCCGCCGGCAAGAGCGATGAGAGTGTTCAAATCGTCGCCGGGTATCAACTCTACCTCGCGGGGCCGGTTCACCTCGCCAATTACCTGCACTCGCGCACTCGACTTGTCGGGGACGAAAATGCTGTATCCGGCGTAGAGGCAGGGATTGCAGGAATTGTCTCCGAGATAGGTGGTTTTGTCAAGATCGACTATGATATCTTTGGGACCGCCGGTGAAAACAATGGATCGGGAGGAACCGTGACGGGTGATGCCCCCGGCCAGCTCGATCAGCTCCGAGACACGCTGTGAGGTGAAACCCTTGTAGAGACCCGGGTTGGCTACGGCTCCGCTCACGGGAATACCCACCCGGCGCGGCTCCGATACCGATACAACTATATCTTCAACATTATAGAGCCTCGCCAGGGCATCCTTGAGAGCTTCGCGAACCCCGGTCAGGGTCATGTCCGAGATATCATAAATACCCAGGGTCTGGTGGACGATCCGGCCCTCGGGATCGACCTGGAGAGACATACCCCCGATCCTCGCGTTCAGGAATGTGATCAGCAGTTTCTCTCCCGGCCGCACAAGGTATATGTCCGGGTCAACCGGCTGGTCGAAGAAGCGATACGCTTCGGCCCAGTCAATTCCGGCACTGTCACCCTCGGCGGGCGACTGGGCCAGGACGCCGCTACAAAGAATCGGCAGAACGAAAGCGACTATGTGATACCAATGACGGATTTTCACGACAACAACGGATCCTTCCTATTGTATGCCACCTTTGTTGTTAGGGCCAAGAATACTTAATCCCCACAACATTGTCAACTTGTATCCGTTTTATGTCAAGTTGCTATTTGACTTTGGCTTAGAACTAAGACAAAAGACAACCAGCGCAATCAGAGAGAGCATTGAAAGGACAGCGCCGGGCCAAACCCAGGGCGGCCGGTAAGTCATCACAATAACACTGCGGCCGGGTTCGAAGCCAAAAGAGATTAACCCGGTGTGTTCTTCCAGGGAGCGTCCATCATCCGTTCGCCAGCCCGGATCATAACCCATGCCGATGACTATCTGTCCGGGAGATTGCGCCTCAATCTCGTACTCGATGCGGTTGGGGGTGTACAGACGCCGGACGACGGTGACCTCTCCCGAGAGGGCATGCTCGGGGAGGACGTTATTGAAAGCATCCACCAGGCCGCGGCTGGGATGGTAGGCCGACAGCCAGGGGGTTATAAGCGATCCCCGGTTGGCCAGGTAATTGCGGTATGCCTGCGGCCGCTCATCGACGACATGGCGGAACTCGGGCTCACGCGTGACGGGTATCGGTTCCTGCCGGTGGGCCGACGACATGATGGGCCAGGCGAGAGCCATGTTGGTTGCGACAATTACCCCGACCGCTCCCCACAGGGCATAACGCCAGAGCCGCGGTTTGCTCAGCGACTTGAATTTTTCCCGGGCAATATCATAACCGAAACCGCCAAGCACGGCCATGGAGAGAATGACGAACTGGAAGGCGCGCCCGGTACATCGGGCCGAGCCAAACCCGGGCAGGCCGGAGAGTATGTTCCAGGGTGACAGCTGTCCGAAATTGCCCAGCCCCAGAAGCAGGAAGAGTCCTGCCGCGACCAGCCAGGGCCAGTGCCGTCGGAACTTTAGTACCAGCGCAACCAGCGCCAGCAGAATCAGTAGTGGCGAAAGATAGGCGCCATACTCATGCCAGGCCCAGGTCTGCTCGGGGAAGTTTCTGACGAAAAGAGAATGTTCCAGGCCGCAGAAAATAGATCCCAGGCCTGAGAGCGGGATGCTCTCGTCGGGGTTGCCGGCCCAGCGATTCTGAATGAGATAGACCGCCATGGGTACCAGCTTGACGGCGGCCAGCATAAATCCGCCGACAACACCGACCAGCAACCGCAGCAAGAGGCGCGGGTCGCGATCTCTCAAAGACAGCAACAGCAGGGCCGTTGACGAAAACAATAGTGTATACAAAAGAGGGATAGCCGCGCCGTTGCCCAGTATCATCAGGGCCAGCACCACCCAGGCGCCGACAAAGGTCCGCCGATTTTCCCCCGAACGAAGAACATAGTACAGGAACCAGGGCAAAAAACAGAAATGCGTGAACGGCATATGGCCTTCGGCGAAGTGCAGGGCAAAATGGACGGAGCCGAAATAGGCCACTGCCATCAGGCCGGCGGCGACGCGTGACATACCCATTTGAGTGCCCATTTTGAAACTGCCGTAGAGACCCAGGAAGTAGCAAACCAGTACCTGCAGTTTGAGTCCGACCACGGCGCCGAATATCAGCATGAGTATCAGAAACGGCGACAGAACGGCCGCTTCCGGATGGTGAAAGAGGATATTACCGCCGGCGAGCCAGGGGTTCCAGAAAGGAAACTGCCCGTAATGAACGATACTTCCCACCGGCACCGCCGCTATAGTGGTGAAGAGATCCCAGTCGCGGCCGCCCCAGTTGTTGAGCCTGAGCAAAAAAGGCAGGGTGTAGAACACGGCCAGAAGGAGAAAAACGGCGGCGGGGACGAGATTGGACTTTTTATGCGGGTCGATTGTCACTAACTTTACCTGAGTTCAAAGATAGTGACAACTTAATGAATTATTCCTTCTTGAAAAGCAAAAGTTTCCTCCTGCCAACCGGCCTGGGGGTCATCTTTGTCATACTCATGCTGGTCTCGCTGCAATCGGGGGAGACGAAGTACTCCAGCCTCACCCGCACCCTTATCCAATGGGATGCGCGGCTGTATCTGTCGATTGCCCGTGACGGGTACGAGAAATTTCCTTGCGAATGGGATTCGCATTACATATGCGGCAACACCGGCTGGTTCCCGTTCTACCCGATGCTCGGCGGCACCATCGGCCTTCTCGGCCTTGATCATCGATTGGCGCTGATAGGCCTGAGTTGGCTCACCTTCTGGCTGGCCCTGCTGGTTCTCTACCGCCTCTTCTACGATCTATGGGGCCATCGCGCGGCCGTTGTCGCCATCCTGGCGATGCTCGTTTTCCCGGGATCTTTCTATTACCTGACAGCCTTCCCCTATTCGCTGTATCTGCTGTTGGCGAGTGTCATCTTCTATCTCTTGCACAAACAGCGTTATTCCCTGATCTGGTTACCTTCGGCCGCGCTGGCTGTTACTTATCCCTCGGGTGTTCTGATCGGCTTGCCGCTGCTATGCGTGTTAATACAGCGCTGGAAGAGTCTCGGTGGTCGGGAAAAGAGGGCCCTGATCGGAGCGCTGGTGGCTGTGGGAGCGGCGCTTATCCTGTACTGTGCCTATTACTGGTGGAAGTTCGGAGATTTCTTTCTGTATTTCCATGTCCAGTCGCAAAGCTACTACGCTCACACCGCGGCCTTTCCGCTCTGGACCATGCTGCAATCACTGCAGCAATTGCCGTTGGAAAGCCCGGTGTCGCTGACCCTGGTGTTGGCTGTTGTGGCCGTGATCACATTCTGGACCAGACGCATTCCGGCGGCATGGCAGGTATTCATGGTCGCGGTGTTGCTGTTTACGCCGACGATGGGAACCACCGATTGTTACTACCGGCATATTGTTGTCGCCTTTCCCCTGTTCGCCCTGGTCGGCCTGGCTGCGGAGCACCGTTGGCGGCGTTTTCTCGTGCCGCTTTATTTCATTTTGTGTGTGATAATCAACTGGTTGGTTTTGTTGCCCGACTACAAAGCCGGTGCCCTCATGTGATCCCCACAACTATTTTATCAGCCGAAAAGAAAAGGCCGAATCGGCGGATAGGCGGTCGAGCCATATCGTGTCGCCGTGATTCACGAAATCGGAATGAAACTCTCCCCGTGGCAGGCGCTTGACATCGCAATTACCGCTGTCAATGGTCATGGGGTCGAAAAACGCAAAATTACTGCCGAAGTCCTCGACGACGCCGGCGCTGTTGCAAAACGCGATATCGGCATCAAAGTTTTCGATGCTGTAATTGCGGTTGTTCTCGATGGTCAGGATAACCGAATCGGTTTTATCGCCCACGACCTCTAAGCGATACACTCGGTAGACCCCGCGGTAGGTGACGGTGAGTATCGGGTCCTCGTCATCGTCGCAACCCGCAAGAACACAGCAGGCCACGACAGCCATGACGCACATGGTTTTGATCGTATAATTCCTCACGGTCCTGTGGCGCCTCCCTCAAAAAATCAGTCGTTGTCAGCCGGCCGACCGACTAACGAAGTGTCAGTTGCGGGTCTCGCTCAAATCGTGTTTCTCGCCTTCGGTTCTGTCTGTCTTGCCGCCGCGTTCGTTGTGATACTCAACCGCCGCTTTGACGAATTCCCGGAACAGCGGGTGCGGCCGGTCCGGACGCGATTTCAGCTCCGGGTGGAATTGGCCGGCGACGAACCAGCGGTGGGTGGGAACCTCGACGATTTCCACCAGCCGTTCGTCGGGTGACAGCCCGGACAGTCTCAGGCCGTGCTTCACGAGAGTTTCGCGATAGGCGTTGTTGACTTCATAGCGATGACGGTGTCTTTCGGAGATCTCCGTCGCGCCGTATGCCTCGTGAGCTTTGGAGCCCTCTTCGACAACGCAGGGATAGGCACCGAGCCGCATCGTGCCGCCGAGCTCGGTGACGCCTTCCTGGTCGGCCATGAGGTGGATTACGGGATGCTTGAGGTCGCGGTAGAATTCGTAGCTGTGAGCATCCTCGATGCCGCAGACATTACGGGCGAATTCGATAACGGCGCACTGCATACCGAGGCAGATTCCCAGGAACGGGATGTTCTGCTCGCGGACGTAACGGATCGCCTCGATCTTGCCTTCGACGCCGCGTTCCCCGAACCCGCCGGGGATGAGCAGTCCGTCCATGTCGTGCATGAATTTGTCGGCGCCGCCGTGCTTGATTTCCTCCGAGCTGACCCAGATCAGGTCGACCTCGGCCGCGGCCGTAACCCCGGCATGAACGAAGGACTCGATAATCGATTTGTAGGCATCCTTGAGGTGCACATATTTGCCGCAAATGCCTATTTTGATGCGGTGTTTGGGGTTGTTGATCTTGCTGACCATCTTCTCCCACTCGTCGAGTTCGGGCGGGGGAACGTCGAGACCGAAGTGTTTGCAGATGATGTCATCGGCATTCTGGGCCTGGTACCGCAGGGGCACCTCGTAGATGGTGGAAACGTCTTTGGCCACTATTACCGAATCCGTGGGCACCGAGCAGAAAAGACTGATCTTGGCGCGCAGGTCGTCCGAGATCGGCTGCGCACAACGGCACAGCAGCATATTGGGCTGGATACCGATGGCGCGCAACTCCCGCACCGAGTGCTGCGTCGGTTTGGTCTTGAATTCACCGGCGGTGGGGATGTATGGTACCAGGGTGACGTGAACGAACATGGTGTTCTCGGGACCTTCCTCCTGGCCCATCTGGCGGATGGCTTCCAGGAAGGGGTGCGATTCGATGTCGCCGACGGTGCCGCCGATTTCGGCAATGACGACATCCGGTTTGTCATCGCCCCGCGCCAGGCGCTTGATGCGGTCCTTGATTTCCTCGGTGACGTGCGGAATGACCTGGACGGTTGCCCCGAGGTAATCGCCACGGCGCTCCCGGCTTATGATAGTGTGGTAGACCTGCCCGGTGGTGACGTTGTTGTTTTTATTCAGGGGCCGGTCGAGAAAACGTTCGTAATGACCCAGGTCCAGATCCGTCTCGGAACCGTCATCGAGCACGAACACCTCGCCGTGCTGGAACGGGTTCATCGTTCCCGGATCGACGTTCAGGTACGGGTCGAGCTTGAGGTTGATGACCTTAAGACCCCGCTTTTTCAGAAGAAGTCCGATCGATGCCGCCGCGATTCCTTTGCCCAGCGCCGATACGACCCCTCCCGTTATGAAAATATATTTAGCCCTGTGTGACATGCCTCAACCTCGCTTGATATTATAATGCTATCTTTTCCAGGTCTTCGGGTGAATCGACCGATACCGAGTTCACCCGGGTCATAAATGCCTTTATCTTTTCACCATTTTCCAGGATGCGTAATTGCTCCAGCGACTCGGCCTTCTCCAGCGGCGTCCGTTTCCATGATGCGAATCTCTCGAGGGCGGCTCTTCGGAAGAAGTAGACGCCGACATGTTTCAGGAAGGGGAAGCCGGCGGCCCTGTTTGTCCCGTCGAAACCCTGTAAATACGGTATCGGGAATCGAGAGAACCACAGCACATCGCCGCCGCGGTCGGTTACCAGCTTGACGACATTGGGGTCGAAAAGCTCATCTTCGGTATCAAGGCGGCGGCACAGGGTGGCCATCGGCAGATTTCGGTTGGCCAGCATGCTCTTTATGATGCGGTCGAGCACCGGGGCCTTGAGACCGATATTGTCGGCCTGGATATTCAGGATGATACTGCCGCCGACCTTTTGTACCACCTCGGCGGCGCGATCGCTGCCGGTGCGGTGCCGGGCGGCGGTCATTATAACCTCCGCGCCATCGGCCCCGAGAACTTTGCGGACTTCCTGGCTGTCGGTGGCGACAATCAGGCGGTCGATCAATTTCGATTTCCGGACCTCGTCGAGTAGATAAAAAAGAAGCGGTTTGCCGCGGAAGGGATAGATCACCTTGCCGGGAAACCGCCGAGAACCCATCCGGGCGGGGACAACAGCCACAACCCGTGGTTTCATCTTTCTATCACCCGGGGAACAAGGAAATACTCACCATCCTCCTGAGGGGCATTGGCGAGTGCATCCGCCGTGGTCAGGGAGGCCGCCCTCACGTCCTTACGCAATGGGGATACCGTCGTAGCTAGAGCCTTACGCGGTTGTATTCCGTGAGTCGAAACGTGCTTCAACTGATCGAAATAGTCCACGACGCCACCGAGTTCCTGATCAAGACGATCTTTTTCCTGCGGAGATAATTGCAATCTGGCGAGTTGTGCAAGGTGGTCAATCTGTTTTTTCCCTAGCGGCATGGGTCAAGATACCCCCTCCCGGAGGGGGTGTCAAGGTCAAAACCAATGTTGCCTGAGAACTATATGGAGCCACCCATACCGGCGCCAGACTGATCTCTTGTCCGAAGTGCAAGTGGCTGTTTGTCATTGGGTTGTCGCTCGACCTCGGAGCCTGTTCCAGCGGCCCTAAAGATCGGTGCTTCTCGTCCGATAACATTAACAGGTGTCTCAAAATGAAACGAAGAGTGAAATATGATGCTTACACAGTTTCAAGATGAACCGGCTCCGGTCGCGACCGGCGCTGAAAGACTTGCGGATGAGTCTATGAATGCCGCTCACGGGGCCGAGCTTTCGGCCCTGGCGCTCGGTCTCAGCCTTCGAAATCACCTGACCGACGGCGAAAAAGACTACCTTGACCGGCTGGCTCCGCCGGGAGGCCTCACCTTTATGGTGCGCGACGACAGCTATGTGCACCCCGATGGCGTGGAACTGTTTCCGCTTGAGGTAATCGAAGCGGCCGTGAATCTGGGTGGGCAGGCAATTTTCTCGCATCACTACCGGCCCGCCGAAGGGGATGGTAACACCTTTGAGATTCACACCGCGGTCGTCCGTCAGGACGAGAGCGGGGTGGTTGTTCTGGGCATGTTCCGACCGGAGAACATACTTGGGCAGGATGGGCTCCGGAACGAGTTTGCGGATCTTACCCTGCGGTTTCGCCGTGCCATCGACGCCGTAGTGCCGCTATCGCGTCGCCTGGCCGAGGTTCTTGAGAACGATGCCCCCGCGATCGTCGTCAACCGCCTCTCGGGGCGAGTGCTGGCGGTCAATAACACGGCCGGTAAGTTTCTGAAGTGCGAGGCTTCCGCTATCGTTGGTCTGGAAATGACTGAGTGGAGGAAAATGGTCTCCGGGGTCGTAGCCTTCAGGCATACTGACATGCGGAATATCAGCCAGGCAGATCTTGAGTTGTCGGTAATGACTTTTCCGAAGTCCGGCCGGTACGAGCCGGTGCCGGCACCGGAATCGGCGGTGTCCGTCGATGAGACACGAAGCGGCCTCAACCGGATAATCCGTGCCGCTACCGAACCGGCCAATGACAATCATGACAATACAGTTCGTCAACCGGTCGAGCTGTTCGGAGAAATAACGCGCCAGGCCGGCATCGCCGTGGGCAGTCTGAGTAGCTCGCCCCGGGCGAAGTCGCATCCGGTGGATCAATATGAAAGTGCAGACTTTGAATATGAAAGACTATGAACGGCGCTCTCCGCGGGTTTTGATCCTGGATGGGTCGGAATCGGCTCGCGAGAAGACAGCCGCCACACTGAAGGACGAGCAATTAGAGTTGTCTACGGCGGCCTCGACGGTCGATGCCCTGGAGATCGCCAACCGGGAGTCAATTGAGGTCGTGGTGGTTTCACACCGTGATACCGATGGCCCCGCGCCGGAAATCGTGGCCGACATGATCGCCGCCGGTTGCGATTGCGAATTCGTCGTGTTGACATCGGCGCAGGACGACGAGTGCGGCCGGAGTGCGGTGGAGAATGGGGCTTTTGCCTTTTTGGCGGAACCCGTTTTGGAGGGACAACTGGGTACGGTTGTTAGCCGCGCGGCCCGAAGCTTTCGAATGAGAAAACAGCTCCATGCGCTTAAGCAGACGGTGGCCATGTCATACGGTTTCGACAATATCATCGGCATTTCCAAGCCGATGTTGCAAATGAAGGAGACCGCCAGGAGGCTGGCCCCGACCGAAATTAACCTGCTCATCACCGGTGGTCCGGGGACCGGCAAGGAACTGCTGGCCCGGGCTATGCACCATCACTCGCGCCGCCGCTCCGGTCCCTTCGTGGCCATCGATTGCGCCGCCGTTCCCGAGGCGATGCTCGACTACGAATTGCTGGGGGGGGCGCCCGGATCCGTCGATACCGAGCGAGAGTCCCTGGTGGAGAAGGCCGATGGCGGTACTCTCTTTCTCGACGAAGTGAACCGGTTGCCCGAAGCGCTCCAGGAGAGACTCGATCGGTTTCTCATGGATACCACGCTGAGCCGCCCTGGACGGCCGCGCCGCAAAATCGACCTGCGCATTATTTCCTCCTGCAACCACGATTTGCAGGTCCTGGCGCTGGAAGGGGAATTCCTCGAGTCGCTCCGGCGTCGCCTGGCAGTAATCCCCCTTGATGTGCCCGGCCTTAATCGGCGCCCGGAAGATATCGAAATTCTCACCGACTATTTCATCCGCCGTGTCGCCGGGGAACTCGACCGGCCGGTACCGACGATCAGCCATGAGGCGGTGCAGAAGCTTCAGGGTTATCAATGGCCGAACAATGTTCGAGAACTCGAAAACTGCCTGCGGCGGGCGGTCTCATTGTGCCGTGAGAACCACCTCGGTTTAGAGGATATCACCTTCGTCAACGACAACGGCAGTGCCCCGGAAACGCGTCTGCGCCTGGTGGCTCCAATGACAGGACACAACGGTCTGCTGGACGACAGCCAGCGATCTATCATCCGGACGGCTCTGGACGAGAACAACTGGAATTTCACCCAGACCGCCAACGAGCTGGGTATCGGGCGCACCACCCTGTGGCGCAAAGTGAAAAAGTACCAGCTCAAAAGATCGGCAGTAACAGCGGAGTAGAACGAATATGCAGGATTACGAATCCGACAACATACCGTTCGAGACATCGACTTCAACCTCCGGGCAGGAAGCCGGCGACGGCTTTGAACCCGGGAGTGACGATATCCTCAATAAGGACGCCGAGCTCTCGGACAGTTTCTTTTCGCTGACGAAAGAGTTGCGCAAGAAATTCGCCATTCACAAAGGGGTGCTGGTCATTCGCCATGATAATGGGGGACGCCTCTCGGCCATATCCACCTGGCGCAACGGCTCGGCTCGCGACGGCCTGGCTCTGAAATTTCCGGTAGAGGGATCGTTGTTCGAGAAAGTGGCCCAACAGGGGCAGCTGTTCAGCGACGATTACTACGGCGAGTTCTCGGGCAATTTCTTCGAGAGAAAATTATTGCTCGATGACGATTCCCGGTCATTTGCGGTGCAGCCGCTCAAGGCTGACGGGCGCGTCATCGGCCTGCTCGGCTACAGCAGTCGGCGGCCAACCGCTTTTACGGCGCTCGAGGGCGACAAAATCGACCGAGCCGCCGAGAAATTCGGTTCTATTATAGAGAGCAAAACGCTCAGGCGCTGACGCCGGGTGATCTGTCGCTATTTCCCTTCGGACGCTTCTTTTATGCGCTGTCGAGCGCGATTGTGCTCGGCATTGGTGCGGGAAAACACGTGCCCGCCGGTATTATCCGCCACAAAAAAGTAGAAATCGGTATCGGCCGGGTTGACTGCAGCTCGGATTGCCGCCAGTCCCGGCGAATTGATCGGTGTCGGCGGCAGGCCCTTGTGCAAATACGTGTTATAGGGTGTGTCGCGTTGCAGGTCACGGGTCCAGAGCGGGCGGTCAAGACCGCCGAGGCCGTAAATGACCGTGGGGTCGGCATCGAGCTTCATATTCCGAGACAGACGGTTGACATACACCGACGCCACGATCTCGCGCTCGGAAGCAAGTCTCGTCTCAGCTTCGATTATCGAGGCCAGCGCGACAATGTCGCTGCGGCTCATGTCGAGGGGAAGGGAATCCGTCCAGACAGGCTCCGTTTGCTCGTAAAAAACCGCCACCATTTCTTTTACGATGGTGCGGGCATCGGTACGCCAGGGGAAATAGTAGGTTTCTGGGAAAAGATAGCCCTCGAGGCAGGGCAATTCCAACTCGGCCAAAAGGGCGGGATCGCTATTGAGATTCACAATCTCGGCCGAGTCAAGCTCCATGACGGCGGCCAGAGCCGAAGCCACTCGCCAGATCGGGGCGCCTTCGGGTACCGTCAGTTTCAATCTCAGGAAATCGGCCTCCCGTAGTCTTTGGAGCACCTTCCGGCAGGAATTCTCACCCGTGAAATCGTAACGTCCGGGCGTCAGCCGTCGATCAACTCCCGAGAAACGTCCGGCGTATTTGAGCATTACCCGCGAGGGCACGACGCCGCCTGCCACAACCTGATCAACGACGCTTCCGTATGAATCTCCCGCCTCGATTATAACCGAGACCCGGCGGTCACCCAGGTCAACCATGGAGTAGTATGCATACCAACCCCAGGCGGCCATGACGATGACGAGACCGGCGGCTATATACAACAGGGTTTTCGGTTTACTCTTCTTCATTATAAAATTGCCCAGTCCAAACAGCGGCAACAGCACGCTCGCCGCAACCAGAAAAATCGTAACGAGAACATACCAGATATGCTCCCAGAGCCGCACGCGCACTTTATTCGGTCGGTCTCTCATCGAGGAATCGCTGCAAAATTATAACCGCCGCGAGTCGGTCGATGCGTTTCTTATCGCTACCGACCTTCTTACCGTGGGCGTGTATAATGTCTTCTGCCTCCTGCGAGGAGTAACGTTCATCCACCTTATGAATCGGTCCCTCGTACTGCTCGCTCAGCATTTCCAGGAACCGGTCGATCTTGCGGCAGGTCTCGCCGGCGTCGCCCGATGCCAGCAGGGGATAGCCGATTACAATTCCGTCCGGTCGGTATTCCTCGATAACTGACGTTATCTTCTCGAGGGCATCGCGTCGGGAACGCACCTCGAGCGTTTTCAGGGCCGAGGCTATTAGGCCGGTTGGGTCACTCTTGGCCAGACCGATGCGGCGGTCGCCGTAGTCGATGCCGATAAACGTGTTGTTCATATCACGATCCATGGCGTGAATGTAAGGGTTAACGGTGGCAGTGTCAAAGGGTGCGGGCGAGCTTTAGTTGCGGAAACCATGTTTGGCATTGCCCGGCCGATGTTTACGGCTTAAATTCCGTCATTGTCCGAAAAGCAATAAATCGAAAGAGGATGCGATATGGCAAAAATCAGTTTCCACGGGGCGACCGGTACGGTGACCGGCTCACGGTTTCTTCTTGAACTCAAAAAACAGACCATCCTCGTTGATTGCGGCCTCTTTCAGGGACCCAAGGAGAATCGGCTCCGCAACTGGAATCCGATGCCGATTCCTCCGAACCAAATCGACCGGGTGATGCTGACCCATGCCCATATTGACCACGCCGGTTATTTGCCGCGGCTTTCGAAGCAGGGTTTCACGGGCCAGGTGAATTGCACACATTCGACGGCTGATCTGTGCCGGATTCTTCTCAAGGATTCGGCCCACTTCATGGAAGAGGATGCTCGCTGGGCCAACAAGAAGGGATTTTCCCGTCACAAACCGGCCCAGCCGCTGTTTGATCTCGGTGACGTCGAGGATGTGTTGCGCCGCTTCAAGCCCGTTCACTACGGGCAAAGGCTTGATCTGGCGCCGGAATGCGAAGCCAAGTTCAAGGATGCCGGGCACCTTCTGGGCTCCTCAATGATCGATATTCGCACCGGCCTTGCCGGCCCGCGCCGTAAAATCGTGTTTTGCGGCGATCTCGGTCGACCCGCCCGGGCGCTTCTCCGCGATCCCGTTCAGGTCTATGATATCGACTACCTGGTGCTTGAATCGACCTATGGCGACCGTCTTCATGACGACAGCTCCTTCCATGACGATTTCATTCGCGTCATCAACGAAAGCGTCGATCGCGGCGGTGTGCTCGTTATTCCCTCTTTCGCCGTTGGCCGCACCCAGACCATTCTTTATACCCTGCGCGAACTCGAGGAAGAGGGCAAGATTCCGTTTTTGCCGGTGTACGTCGATTCTCCCATGGCCATCGACGCCCTGGCGGTTTACGAGAACCGCATCCCCGTGCAGAACCTTTCATGCCGCACTTCGACTGTCCGAGGTGCCAGGGTGTTTCACCCGAAACATCTGCACCTGACCGATACCAGGGAACAGTCGATGGCGATTAACGGCGTCAAGTCCGGTGCCATTATTATTTCTTCAAGCGGCATGGTTACCGGCGGCCGCATTCTGCACCACATGATTCATCGTTTGCCCAATCCCAAAAACACGGTCCTGTTCATCGGTTACCAGGCCCACGGAACCCGCGGTCGCCGGATTCTCGAGGGGGAACCGACGGTGAAGATCCACGGCCGGCATATTGACGTCAAGGCTAAGATAGAAAACATGTCGGGTTTTTCCGGGCACGCCGACTATACCGAGACCCTTGCCTGGCTCATGGGCTTCAACAGGGCTCCGGAGAAGGTGTTTATCGTCCACGGCGAACCGGAGGCCTCGCAGTCGCTGGCGCAGAAAATACGCGATACCTACGGCTGGGAAGTGGTAATCCCGAAACTCGGCGATGCGTTTGAGATTGATCTATGACGAAACAAGTCCGGTTGATATGACGTCAATATATTCGTATTCTTACGCGACGCAGAAATCGACAAAGACAGTAGGAAGGATGACATTATGCGAAACGGATTCACTTCTGTTGCTTTAATAATCTCACTGATACTAATTTTCATTTTGCCTTCGCAGGGAGCGAGCGATATGGGGAGTTTCCAGGAAGGGCAGGCCGTCCACGGCTTTAAGGCCATGAACCTCTACGAGAACAGCGCCGGCTCGATCATGGGGACGCGCTTCATCTCCGAAAAATACGGGTTCATCATTGACCTTATGCAAATCGAATCGGTGCCGCAGGCCTTTTACTGGATCAAGACAGTGCCGACCTCCAGCAAGGGCGAACCCCACGCCTGCGAGCACCTCCTGCTCGGAAAGGGCAACCGGGGACGGTATGTCGCCACCCTCGAAGACATGTCTCTTGGCAACAGCACTGCCTACACCAGCCAGCTTCGTACCTGTTACCATTTCAACACAACTTCCGGTATGGAGACTTTCTATGAGATCTTCGAGGCCAAACTGGATGCCTTCCTTCACCCGGATTTTGCCGATGAAGAAATCCGCCGTGAGGTCTGCCATATCGGGGTTACCGAGAACCCGGAGACTCACGCCCTTGAGATAGAGGAAAAGGGCACGGTGTATACGGAGATGGTCAGCGCCTACGAGAAACCCTGGTATTACTCCTACAATGCCATGAATACCATGGTATATGGTTCCGATCATCCGCTGACCCTGTCCTCCGGAGGTAACCCGGATGTGATGCGCGACATGGTGCCGGCGGACATGTGGAAGTTCCACAAAGAGTGCTATCATCTGGCCAATATGGGCTGTATCGTGGCTATCCCGGACGGCGTCGAGGTCGAGGATTTTCTCGGTCGCCTGGAGGCGATGCTCAATCGCCTTGAGGCCGAACCCGACCACAGTGACAACACCGGCATAGGTGCCTATGTATTGCCGGAGCCCCGGAATGCCGAACCCGGATCGATGAAGCTGGTGACCTATCCCAGCAATAATGCCGAGGATCCGGCTTACATGATGTTTGCCTGGCCGGCCGAATTGAAGATGACTCACCGGGATCAATTTGTCCTGGGTCTTTTCCTTGACGCCTTCGCCAGCGGGCAGACGTCAAACCTGTACAAGCTCTTTATCGATTCGGAAACGAAGAAGACCGATCTCGGCGGTCAGAATGTTTACGGCGGCGCCGATGACGATTGTGATGTCTCGATTTACTTCGGACTTAACGGTGTCGACCGCAAGCATGCCCACGAGGCGATGCTTGACAGCGTGCGCGCGCTCATTGTCGGTGAACTCGCCCGGGTACACGATTTTGCCGACGGTTCGGAGGAACTGGCCGAATTCAACAAGAGGATTGCCAACCGTCTGGCCGAGCAGAGAAAATACTACGATGATTACCTGAATTCGCCGCCGATGTTCGGTTTCCGCCGCGGCAGCGCCGGCGGCTGGCTGTCGCTGCTTGAGGATGTCGAGAAGGAGCCCGGATTTCGCAAATCACTGATCATGAAAGAACGTCTGGCCTATGCCGACAGCCTGCTCGCCCTGAAGGAGAATGTCTGGCGCAACAGGATCGATAGCTGGCGGCTCTTGACCGTTCCGGCCTACGCCATCGCATCATCGCCGGACCCGGATATGCTTACGAAGGCGGCGGCGGCCAAAGAGCGGCGGCTGGCCGGATACATCGCCGGCTTCGAACAGAGTTTCGGTGTCGATGACGAACAGGCCGCCATCGCCCACTACAAGGAGACATTCGACGCGAAAACGGCCGAATTGGAAGCTCTTGCCGGCGACGACAAAATGCCGGGGTTCACCGACAATCCACCCATGACTCTCGATGACCAACTCAAATACGAAGTCACCACCCTGCCTGGCAACATTCCGTATGTTGTCTCGACCTTTGACAACGTTACCTCCTCGACCTTCGGCCTCTGCTTCAAACTCGATGTCATTCCCGAGTCCCTGCTCGTATATGTGCCCTTTCTCTCCGATGTTCTGGAGAGTCTCGGTGTCGTGAAAGACGGCGAGACAGTTTCTTACGACGAGATGACGGAGAGGCAGCGCCGTGAGATTCTATCTCTTTCTGCCGGCCTTGACTGGAGTCTCAACTCGGGCCGCACCGAGTTGACCCTGACCGGGCGCGGCAGTAATCTCGCGGAGTTGAAAAACGCCATTGGCTGGATGGATGCGGCCATGTATTCACCGCTGTTGACGGTGGACAACCTGTCACGGATCAGGGACGTCGTCGATCAATCGCTGATGTCCTATCGCAACCGTATGAAGCGATCCGAAGAAGCCTGGGTGGACAACCCACCGGCCGGTTATCGTGGTCAGAGAAATCCGTTGATGATGACAGCGTCGTGTTTCCTGACCCAGATGCATCATGTCCAGCGCCTGAAATGGCTCCTGGCCGACGCCGGTGACGACGCCGCGCAAAAGGAGATTTTCACCTTCGTCGACCAGCTTGTTCAGGCCACCCGGGGACTTGATCGGGATGCCACCACGGCTTTGCTGGTGGAACTCGAGTCCTTTGATTCCGAAGCCGCGAATGCCGATCAGCCGCTGGTGGCCGCAATGCGGGGTTTCTCCGAGCTTTCGCAGGACAATGCCCGGGAAATCGTGTCCGAACTCAAGGCCACCATGGTCGATATCCCCGATGCCACCCTGGCCGCCGACCTGGCATACCTGGCCGATGAAATCAAGCGCGATCTCGTGGTGAAGCCGGAAACGACACTGGCGCAATTGAAAAATACGCTCGACCTGTTGCTCCATGTCGACAATGCCCGTGCGGTCATGGTTTCCAACGAGGGTGATCGCCTTGCCACGGCCGGATTGATCGAAGCGCTGGTGGGTAAGCTTGACGCCGTCAATCCCTCCGTCAGGCAGACCTATGCCGAGAAGGACTATATCCTCGACCGCCTGCGCCAGCGTGAGCCGGAAGCCAAAAACCCCGTTTACGTCGGCCTTGTCTACGAGGGAACGCGCAACGGCGTCTTGGTATTTACGGCTAAAAAGGCCGAATCTTATGATACCACCACCGGCGCCGTCCTCGATTACCTGGCCGGCAATCTTTATGGCGGTGGCGGTCCCCACGGTCTGTTCATGAAGACCTGGGCGGCGGGACTGGCCTACAGCAACGGTTACAGCGCCAGCGCCTCCAGCGGCATCGTTCGCTATTATGCCGAACGGTGTCCGGATATTGCCGAAACTATGGGTTTTGTCGTCGGACAGCTCGAACAGGCCACCGACGATCCCACGCTCACCGATTATGCCGTGGCCCAGACCTTCGGTTACTCTCGGGCTCCCTCGCGCTACGAGTCGCGCGGTATTTCCATGGCCCGCGACCTGGCCGACGGCCTGACACCCGAGCATGTCAGTCGGTTCCGCCAGAAAGCTCTCGAATTGCGCAATCGTCCCGGTCTTTACGAAGAACTCAAGTCACGTATGCCGCAGGCCTATGGTCCGGTATTGATCGGTTATGGCCAACCCCTGGCGGAAAGCCGTGACGGTTCCTTCTTCATAATCGGACCCGAAACGCAGTTTGAGACCCTCGAAAACTATATAGCCCGGGAGGAAACACCGCAAAAGGTCCACCGTCTCTACCCGCGCGATTGGTGGTTGGCGCTGTAAGTTATAAATTCTTTCCAGAGTAAGCTCAGACCGGGGCGTTTCGCAGCGACCCGGTCTTCTGTATCCGTCGCCTGAGTCAAGCGGGTCAGGCCGCCAACGAGAGTCCGTTAAACTGTGAAATATATGATGGTTCCAGTAGATAACCGGGCCGTTCAAGTCTATTTAATCATCAGCATCTTTCTCGATATGGTTTCGCCTCCTGCCAGAATCCGGTAGAAGTAGATGCCAGAGGACACGCTTTGCCCTCGCGTGTTTCTACCATCCCACGTCATGCCTACGGGCCCACCGGGCAGATCACCGTCGTAAAGCGTCTTGACCGACTGGCCCAGAACATTGTACACCTGTATGTTGACTTCTGTTGGCTGTGACAAAAAGAATGAGATTCTGGTCGCGGCATTGAACGGATTGGGATAGTTCTCAACATCTCGCACAAAGTCAGGCATGGCTTCTCGAAGGCTCCCATCTGCATCCGCTGAAACATAGTATCCAACCGTCTTTAAAATGTATTGGATTGTCCCCTTTTTCTCCTTGGGAAGGCCGAACTCGAGAAGGACGACGTCATTGGACTTGAGAATCATCTCCTGCCCGTCGTTCCGATCCAGGCGATCGGTCAGAAAAGTGTATTTCGGATGTGACGCCCTAAGTAGTGGCAGGGATTCCCTTGTTCTTTCCAGGTGCCGATACTTATACAAGGCCAGCTGATCTGATCTTATGAACTTCTTCCACGACACCTGCACCAAGGGCCGTGTTGTGTTCACCAGTAATGCTGTCATATCGGTTACAACGGGAATTGCCCGATTGATCCTCGGATAGACTTTCCCAACCACGGTGTCACCAGTTGCATCGCTCAGGAAATGGATGCTCATGGTGTTGCCTGTCGTTCGTTCACCGGCGATCGGGTCCTCGGATTGTAGCTTGAAGAAGTTCTTGCCAGGAGGCGGGTCACTCAAACCTCCTCCGGATGACTTGTCCTTAGCGTTTATATCCCTACTCAGTCCCCAGATTGAGTCCACGTTAGGATAAATCAGCAATATCGATCCGGGCCCGTAATACTCAAAGAAATCCCCATCGTTGTCTATAATTGAGCGCGTTAGTTCCGGAGTCAGGCTGCTTTGAGCCTTGAGCGGCGCGATCGGATAACTCACAGCAACAAGCTCTCCGTCAGCCAGGACGGCAAGTTGCTCATCAGTGCCTAACTCGTAAGATACTGCAATCAACTCAACCTGGTCGATGTACGATATTTCGTTTTCCTCTTCAGTTATTCTAAGAGCAATAATGCCCCTTTCCGTCGAAGGCTCCACAGCCAACGGGCAGTAATCTACAACGGGTTGGCCGTCGAACTCGGCATCCTCCGAAGCAGTAAGAATGACATTGTCCTTAACCAAGCCCGTGCCGTTATCGACATAGAATACCGGACATCCCTGAGGAGGCACAACGATATCAACAGCTGTGGTGCAGGCTACCGAATGACCTCCAAGGTCAGAAGCGGTACAGATGATCTCTACGCCAGAGTAGGTGGTACTTGGAGCATTGTACGTGACTTCGGGGCCGCTGCCAGTGAAGCTTCCGTACTGTGCCTGCCAAAGGTATGACAGGTGATCACCGCGAAGCAGTTGGTCTACGGGATCCTCGACGGACATAGTCACAGTTGCCGAGCCACCGATCGCCACGGCGGACGGCATGTTGAGTTCTCCCGGCATTGGCGGGTTACCCCATGTGCTGGAGAGATTGACATTGTCGAAGTAGGTGCGGAAAGTCGAGTCACCCGAAAGGCAACTCCCGTAGTAGTCGATCAAGAGCTTGTCGACAGTCAGACCCTCCAAAGCGGACAAATCGAAAGCATAAAATCGCAACTCCTCACCGACAGTATCTACGCGTGCGGATGATTGCATACCGACACCGTATTGGTCTACGATCGTGGCAACATCCGTGACAAGTTGGCCGTCGTCCAACACGCCTGTAATGTTAACCTTGGCGATTCCAGACGGATGATCGGTTGCGCGGCACAAGTACGTAAGATACCTGCTCTCGGCGCTGATGGTCACGTCGACGTCGAACATATACCACAGGCATCTGTGGTTGTAAGGCGTTACGTCGGTGCCCGTCGCGTAAAATGATCTGTTCCCGCTAATCGCCCTTGGATCATCCGATACCAATACGATCTTTGTCGTATCCCAATAGAAACCAGTGTATGCGGAGTAGGGAGTTAGTTGAATGGGGAGTGGCTGGTCGATCTCCATACCAGATGAAAACGTCGAGTCATTCCGTGGTAAGTAGCTGTTATAGAGAACCAGAGATGGATCGCCGTGGACAGCGTAATGGTCATAAGTCTCGAGCAGATTTGCCTGTGTTCCATCCCCGGCCGCACTGAATTTGATCGTAGCGACTATCTGTCCCACACTCCAATCAGGATGGGCTCTCCACACGCCGAAGAACTGCTGGGCGAAGTAGCTGTTCCCCAGCTGACTGGTGGAACCGGTTGGACCTGCAATTCCAACGGCCCCATTCTCAGACATGACCAAGAGATTTTCCGTCATCGATCTCGTGGGGCTGGCGTTGTCAGACTGGCAGATATTGCAACTGGCTCCCACAAAGAATGGAAGACGTCCGGAATTGTTCAAGTCGGTTGCCGCATCAAAGTAAGGACTAGCAGTGCGCTTCCACATCTCGCAGAAGCTAAACATGTTTGCTCCGGTAGCCATTCCCAGAACCAATGAGACGCCGTCGTTTACATCCGAGCACAGTGCTGCCTCGCGCGCTGTGTCGCTTGTATAATCCGAGTAACGGAAAATCGTTACGTTCGATTCCGGCGGCGCACACCATTGAGCAAGCGATGATATCTGAGACCTGATTTGTCCCGGAAGTGGCCAGTCCGGGCTCTTGTCTTTGTCCCCAGCCCAGAGCGCAATGTCTGAGTGCCAGCCAGTGTCCGGATTGGACACCGGATCATAATCCCTGGCTGCTTCGTAGGCTTCCAGCTTCTGGAGAAAAGTGGCTATCTCCGTTTGGTCTGTTACCGGCACTCGCCCCAGAAACATATTGGGACAGATTCGCCTTCCATGGAGATCCTCAAGACCCGTAGTGTCAAAGAGGACATAGTAGTTGTCGTAAAGCGCGTCGTGTCCCCAGCCATCCTCATGATAATAGCCCGGAATATAGTTGTCTGAGGCCGCATCGGCGACGGCACTGGGACTTCTGGCGGCGCCGAGCAATAGAACATAGGATGGTACCATGTCACCGGTTAACCAGAAGTTGCGAATTGCTGCCTTAATCGTATCCACATTGTCGCCATCCTCTACATAGTGGATCTGGACATTCATTGCGCGATTTGCCTCCAGGAAATCCCTCAGACTGGCTATCTGTCCCCCGGCGAAGTTGACGTGGGAAACGATAAGGTAGTTGTAGGGACTAATCCAACGGTCGCGCGAAGGTGGCTCCTGGGCGAAAATAGGCAGGCTCAAACAAATTACCAGGATTGAGAATACTGCGCCCAGTCGATATACGGTCAAATGTATAGATGCCTGTAACATCACTCATCTCCTTATAGACTTACTTCAGCAAAACCATGCTCCTGGTTTCAGTGCTTTGCCCAGTCGATAGAGTATAGAAGTATATGCCCGAGGACACAGGTTGCCCCGCATCGTTTGTTCCGTCCCATACGACTCTGTGCTGCCCCGCGCTCAGGTGACCTTCGGCGATTGTTGCAACAATCTGACCCAGAACATTAGTGACAAAGACACGCACTGCGCCTGCGTGAGATTCAGTGAGAGAAAACTCGATCACTGTGTTCGCATTAAACGGATTTGGGTAAGACTGAGATAGAGCATACTTGGATGGAACTGCTGTGAAAACCTCAAATACCTTACTCGCCATCGTGGTGTAACCGTTCGGGAACACAATTTCATACTTGTAGTACAGCTTGTCTGCAGTAACATCCGCCAATGGATCGAGATAGCTATTGGACCCAGTATTGATCTGCAATGCATGCTCTGTAATCGGCTCGAATCCCCACAGCGGGTCCAGGCTTCTGTGAATGCGAATGCCGGTGTTCTGTGAGGGGTTCACTCCCGTCCACACGAGCAACACGCCTCCATCGGTAGACTCGGCTGAGAAATCGTATACAATCATTAACGGGCTTGCGCCACTTGTGTTTCCCCAACTGGTTGCAACGTTGCTGCTTCCGTCGCAAGCCTCATTATGATTTTGGTCAAACACTTCTGCCCCCACATATCCATCCGGGAAGAAAGAGAGACCATTGAAGTAAAGTGTGAACCTGATCACCGATTCGCCTGGGTCAAGCGGGTCATTCCGGTACGGATCTGTTGTCACCTCTACGGTTCCGAAATCGGGGTCACCTGCGAAGAATGTCTCTGTGATGTGACCTTCGGTACTTGCGAGAGTATCCAGCTGGTTCCTGAAAATCGAAGTCTCCGGCCAGTCCCCACTGAAACGGTGTTCTACAACTCGCTCCAAAGAGTAGTCATAACGGATTTCCCAATGAAGGCCAGGATTGGTGGGGTGCCAGAAGTAAAACCTGACTTCATTGAGGTCGAACTCTGTTGGTGAAGTGTGGACGTCGAACGAAATGGACGTATAATTGCTGTAGCTGTCAAAGGTCTCCTGTAGCCCATCGATATACGGACAGGACTGATCCTGATATGGGAGCATGTGCATGGGATGCCAGAATAGACCAACGACCGAATCCGGGTTCACAGGGGCGTTTGTTATGAGGCCGCTCACAGGTCTGAAGTGTAGGTGGGGGCCTAAGTGTGTTGAGTGAATGGCGAGGGCACTTATCGCATCCCCCGCGTCCACATGATCACCCTTGACGACTTGTATGGCGTTGCGGGAAAGATGAGCATAGCCTGCCACTGTCTGCGAGCCAGCAGCATCGAAGTGGATCAGAATCGGAGCACACTGCAGGTTTTCGTAGGGGTCTTTCGTGAGGTCTATGCGGAATACCCGAGCACTGTAAACCGCACCAACCCATGTCCCCAAATCAGCCTTCAAATCCACCCCCGTGTGAAAGCTATACCGAATAGCAAATGCTGAGTCAAAAACCTCGATAGGACCGTACGGAGTAGACAAGAGGGGATAGCCTTGGGTCGTATCGATGGGCCAGACCGTGACGATTTCCTCCGCCGAAGCGTAGTATGACAACACGAACAGGAAACAGACCAACAGAAGGTGAGGACGGTGTCTAGCGAATCTGATTCCGATGGCGGACCTGATCATCGTTTCCATCCTGCGGTTTGGAGCCGCTCAATAGATAATAAGCCCTCTGAGTGGAACTGAAGTGAATACACTTCGTTTTGCTTGGGGCCGGCCACCCAGGAAGGACCGTCAATAAAGGCGACGTCGGAGCTCGGCGATATCGGCCGCGTGATCAAGATGGAGTTTAGCTCGGAGGAATCTTGTCCTTCGCAAGATCTCACGACAGTGTAGTTGACAATCAAGTGTGAACTAGTCGAGTACGCCGTATCGAGGTGAGAGAAGATAAATCCGGGTTGATCTGGCCGAAGGTCTATCTCAATGTGCCTATCAGACGATGACGGGTTTTCCTCGTGCTGGGAAATCGTCAGGTGACCGTCACCCTTGTCGTTCAGTGTGAATACAGGACCGCAAGGCTGCGAAATCACTACAGTACTCAAGAGGTCCTCGCGAAATCCGTATGTGTCCCCAGTAGACATGTTCACAATTACCACATCCATGTAGTTGGTTACCGCGATCGTAGAGCCTGAAGGGTCGCAGTAGAGACCAAGAATGCCAAAGCCTGCGTCTATAGACACATCGCGAGAACTGAGAACGGTCAATTCGGGCAACGAGACCCGCATAACGGTGCGACCGTTGCGTACGAGGCAAAATGAATCCGAAACTGGGATAGCATCCCAAGACTTGGAGTCTACAATAGGCGACGGTGGCGGTTCCAACGGCCTCAGTTGGTCATTGAAGACACCGAAGCTCGACGACCTGAGCAGTGAATTGACCCTGACAAGGTAGCGACCCGAGGGCGTCGGTCTCATCCACGATCTGTCGATTCTATTGTACAGCATGTTACCCTTGAGGTCATATACTCTGTGATCTAGGCTGCCTTCGACGTCGTCACCGAAGGCCGCGTAAATACTTTCTTGGTCACCCACCAGGGCGGGCCGCTTTGCGCTGGGATAGACGCCGATTGTGCGGGTCGAGCCATCGCCTGCATCAACGATGCTGCACCAGAATTGGTCACTTTTGTGCCAAGAAACGACAAAGCGATCTCCGCGAGGCTGGAACGAGTCTGTTGATTCCAGATCGGACCGCGCAAATGGAACACGCACTGACGCAGTCGCAGTTTCTTCCGACCCTGCCCAAGTTGGCACATGAACGAATGCGATCATGATCAGGCAGAGCAGGCAAGGCAATAGACAGCGACTCAGTCGATCTGAAAAAATCGATACTGTTGGGGGCATCAATCTCTCCTTTCGGCATAGTACATTGGCAGAGAAAACTTGTACGATGTAGCCCACTGACAGGCCGAATTACTATAAGTCTATAACCACGTGTATATAATGAAGTCTCCTCCCAGAAGACTACTGGTCCTCACACCGTGAACTCTCACAAGATCAATATGATGATAGCATGCAACCACACCTTTGTCAAGAGCATATCTTGGAATCACGACAACATCATTGACTTTTGCCGTCATCCCTCTTTATTAGTCAGGACATTAACCCTGTAGCCCGCGAGGCTTGGAAAAGTGACTGATTCTAAGAGCGAACCGATAAAGACAGCCTTTTATGAACACCATGTGGCCGCAGGCGCCAAGATGGTAGATTTCGCCGGTTATAAAATGCCGGTGCAGTACAAAGGGATTACCGCCGAACACCTCGCCGTCCGCGAGAATGTCGGCCTTTTCGACCTTTCACACATGGGCGAATTCGAGGTCACCGGACCGGACGCCCTCGCTTTTCTGCAAAAAACCACTACCAACGACGTCTCCGTGCTCGAAGTGGGGCAGATCCAGTATAGTTGCATGACACAGCCCGACGGCGGAATTGTTGACGACCTTCTCGTCTACCGCCTGCCGGATCGTTATTTCCTCGTCGTCAATGCCGCCAATTTGGAAAAAGATTTCAACTGGCTTGAATCTCATCTCGAGGGTGACGTACAACTGGTAAATCGGTCGGCCGACTATAGTCTGCTCGCCATCCAGGGGCCGAACGCCGAGAAGCTCATGGCTGGACTCACCGACTATGATGCTGCCGGCGTGCCCTATTACTCCTCCGCCACGGCTAAGGTCGGGGGAGAAGAGGTGTTGTTCTCGAGAACCGGTTATACCGGTGAGGACGGTTTCGAACTGTACATCCTGCCGGAGCATACCGAGACGCTGTGCGGATCATTGAATCTTCTGCAGGTTCTCCCAAAACCCTTTTTCTCATAGGCTGG
>CAZVUZ010000014.1:0-34336 GCA_964630485.1 uncultured Ignavibacteriales bacterium | reverse complement strand
CCCTTTACCAGGAAATCACTTTGATGTCGCCTATGAAGCTGTTGGCGGCAATATAGACCTTTTCCGCGGCCGTCTCGTAGTTGGCTGACTGCCCGTCGAGATTATTGCCGAACCCGGAGGCGCGACGTTCGGCCAATTCAACATCCCCGATGAAATTGGAACAGTGGGCGAACCAGGCCATACCCTCGGGGATGAAAATCCGAATATCTCCGATAAATCCCGAGATCACCAAACGGTTGAGGCCGGATGACAGTACGCCTCCCTTGAGTCTCATCTCAATGTCACCGATGCCGTCCGAGACTTCGATGTTCTGGAGGGAGATGCCTTTGAAATCTATTACCATATCACCGAGGAATTTGCTGTATTTCAGGGCGCCGTCCGCCTGCCCCGAAGGATGTTCGGTGAAGCTCGCGCTTGATCCGGGTGGCGGCGGTGGGGTGGTGAAGGTTGCTCCGGAGGCAGGAGCCGCGGGACTTCCCGGCGGTGGTGGTGGCGGCGGTGGCTGGAAATCGGCGTGGTAAGAGGTTTCCGCCTGAGACATTGCAACCTGGCCGCGCTTACGAATAATGAGCCAGATGCCCAACACGATTAAGCCGAGCGGTATCAGCATGCGGAAAATGTCGCCGATCGAAAACCAGAACAGACCCAGACTACGCCCGAGCAAATATATGCCCAGAAAGACGAGTATGGCTCCGAATATGATCGTCTTGTTACGCATTACTGGTTCCTTCTTTCATGCCTTCACTACAAGTGTACGTAATATCCCGGTTTTCGTTGCGACAGGCAAGATTTTATCTTTTCCGGGGCTCACGTCCCCGGGGCAATTATAGACCACTGCCCCGGAGCTGTCAATGCACAAGAACTCAGAAATCTACTCTGGCCTGGCTATAGCAAAAGTAGCCGGGTTCGCCGTTATCGGTCCCGGCAAAAGCGTCCTTCTGGAAGAACATTGAGAGGCCGCCCTCAAGGTGAACTCCCCGCACCGTGTTAGTCTGTACCCTTACATCGAGTTCAATCCCGACGTCACTGGTGTTTTCCGGATTACCTGTTTCCGGGACATAGACATAGTCCGCGGCGGTTTTGAAGACATGTATATCCAGGCCCGCAACCCAGCCGCTGGACGGTTCCATTTGACCTCGCAGGACGATATCCATAAGTCCCGCGGTCTCATACGGTTTGCCCGCGACATTTGCGAAATAGTCCATGTAGCCCAGGAACTTGTGACCGGTATAGTACGAATTCTGGTAGGCTTTGAACTTGTCATCGGTATCGTCATCGTCACCGGTGTAGTAGTCGAGCCCGAGCGCCACCCGCGCATTCAGGCTGGACTCGAAGCTGTAGCCGGCCTCAGCCTGGATCATAAAGGCGCTCACATCCAGCTTTTCAGTATTGGCTTCGGTGATCGGGTCGTATGGTCCCGGGGACATGCGCCCGCCCTGGTAAACGGCATTGCCCTCGAAATCGAAGCCGCTTTTCTCGAAGGCCCAGAAGGCGCCGACGTTGAAGCGGTCGAGATTATTGATGTTGGTGAAGTTGCCGGTCGTGTCTCCATCGTGTTCGAAGAAGCCGAAGAGGTCGAGTCGGGCTTTCTTGATGTTGACCAGGAGGCCTAGGATGTTGAAGTCGGCGTCATAGAATTCGTTGTCGCGCTGGGCTTTGTACATACTGAATAGCGTCAGCTTAACATTTTCAAGATTCAGCGAGAGCAAACTGCCGTCCCATGCGCGTCCGACATTGTTCCAGCCCACGGAACCGAAGACACGCTGGTTGCCCATGGTGAATTCATAACGTCCGGCTTTGAAACCCAGTTTGTCGTGCCAGAACCGATCCACCAGAATGTAGGCCTGGTGGACATCGACGTTCTTGCCGTCGGCGAGCGTGCCGGAGCTGTAGTTCCCGAACTGGTCCATGTCGCCCATCCGCCGGCTGTCCTGGAACTGGACGAAGGCGTGGGTGTTGCTGTCGACGACGGCTTCAATGCCGATGCGACTGCGAAGCAGCGTGATTGTTCTGTCGGTTGTGGTTTTGTCGAAGTCGGTTTTTCTGATTTCCTCGCGTACACGCACCTGCCCGGAAACGGTGACCTCGGTTTCGGTTGCTGCTGCTGCTGCAAGCATGGTGGCCAGCACTAAAGCGATCAGGGTTTGTGATAGACCTTTCATTCCGTAGCCTCCTTGGCAGATGTTTCCGGCTCCCGTGCCTGTAACCCGGCGTCGGAAATTGACTGCGTCTGTCCCGTTGACTGTGTCCTGTGATCAGGGACAATGATAGCCACAAGATAAAGCGGTGGCAATTCAAAAAAACTCGGCCGCCGCCTGAGACGACCAAAAGCCCGGCTTGACACCGGGCCTCGTATGAGCTTAATTCAGCGAAATTTAGATTGAAACAAACCACTGATTTTAGCAGGAGGAAATATGCCGAGATCACTCTGTCAGATCACCGACCTTAACGCCAAAGAGGTGCAGGAGGTTTTCGACCTCTGTGCTTCGATGAAGAGCGGGAAGACGGCCCCCAAACCCCTTGAGGGCAAGTCCGTCGCATGTATCTTCGAGAAGGAGTCACTCCGTACCCGAATATCCTTCGAAGTCGGCATCTCGGAGCTGGGCGGTTCGCCCATCTACGTGACCGGCAAGGAGATCAAACTTGGTCAGCGGGAATCGGTGGCGGACGCCGCCCAGGTGCTTTCGCGCTATGTGGGTCTGATCATGATCAGGACCTTCAAGCAGGCCGATGTCGAGGAATTGGCCCGCACGGCTTCCGTGCCGCTGGTCAACGGCCTGACGGACCTGGTCCATCCCTGCCAGATTATGGGCGACTATTTCACGGCCATCGAACATCTGGAGAAGAAGGATCGGTTCCGGATAGCCTATGTCGGCGATGGCAACAATATCGCTAACAGCTGGTTGAACCTGGCCTCGCTAATCCCTATCGATCTGCGCATCGGAACGGCCGAGGACTGTCAGCCCGACCCCGAAATCGTCAAGAAGGCTCAGGCTAACCCTGACAGCAAGGTTTTGATTACTGCCGATCCTAAAGATGCAGTCGTGGATGCCGATGTAGTCTATACGGATGTGTGGGCCTCAATGGGCGAGAAACATCTGGCTGAAGAGAAGGAAAGAAAGTTACGGAAATATCAACTTAACAGTTCCCTTTTGTCTCTGGCCGACCCGAAGGCGATTGTGATGCATTGCCTGCCCGCCGAACGTGGCAAGGAAATCACCGACGAGGTGATGGATGGTCCCCAATCGGTGGTTTTCGACGAAGCGGAAAACAGGCTGCATATTCAGAAGGCCATCATGGCGTTTCTTCTGAATCACTAGGCTCGCGGGCCGGTCCGAAACGGGGACTGGAAACGAAGAAAGGAGACGAAGTATGCGTCTCAATTTGCGCATTCTCGTTTCGATCCTGGCCGCGCTTGCCTGCATTATTTTTGCCCTGGCGGGGTGTTCCGATGACGACACCGGTACTTCCTCGATAAACTACGGTTCCCTGGAGGATCCGGAATTTGTGGTGGTCCAGGATCAGATCAACATGTTCATCGATTCCACCGTCAACTTCTTCGGGCAGGGTCTGGGAACATTGCAGGGGATATCCTCCGGCGATGGCACCATTATCCCGGTCCAGTACGCTGTAAGTCCGGACGGCGATGATTTTGTCGAAGTTACCTACGACAACGGCTGGCATGTAATCTATATTACCCAGCACGAGGGAACCTACGCCACCACCCTGCGCGACTCCGTCCAGTATCTCAGAAACGGCCTGGCGCAGCAGTCGGTCTCGGGACTTGATCAGTTGCGTTTCAAGCATTACTGGGATTTCGATGTCGTCGATACGAATGTCACCCACAGTGTCCTCGTGGGACATAACGACTACACTTTCGCCAACCTGAATACGGCTTTGGCCACCATCAATGGCAGCAATGCCCTTGAGGTTTACTCAAAGAGTGTTTTCGTCGATTCGACCATCCGGTACAATTTTGACATCGAAGCCTCGCTCGATGACTTCACCGTGCGCCAGAGTCCTTTCTCGGGCTGGAGCAATTGTCCCGTCGCCGGTGCTATCAACGCTACTTTCGAAGCGACCTACCGCAGGGACGCCGAGACGCCGGTCACCACGACCTGGGAGGCCGAACTCACTTTCGATAACGGTCAGATGCTGGCCCTGGTTACCTCGGGTGACATCACCTGGCGTTACGAGTGCGACGTCTGCAACGTGCCTCAGTAGAGACTTCGCCTGTAATTACGATTTTCGTAAGCCCGCCGAAACCGGCGGGCTTTTTTTTCTTTCACCCGAACAGGGCCGGTTATAGTTTCTGCCTGTTATGAAAGAAATTCTGAAATACTCCGGATGCTTCATTTGCGGTGACTGTAACGCTCACGGTGTGCAGGCCCGGTTCTTCTGGGACGGTGAAAAGGCCGTTTCGGACGTCGTGGCCACGGATGTCTACGAGGGATATCGCGGAATATACCACGGGGGAGTCATCTCGGCCCTGCTCGACGAGGTTATGATAAAGGCCATTCTGGCTCAGGATATATATGCCGTTACCGCCGAGATAACGGTCCGGTTCATCGCCCCGGTGATGGTCGGCGATCGCCTTCGTTTTACCGGTCGGGTAACCAGGCGCAAGGGCCGCATGTACTTCACCGAAGGCGAAGTCGTTGGTGATGAGGGCAAGGTCTTTGCCAGTGCCACCGGCAAATATATCGAGGCTCGGCCGGGGCTAAAGGACCTTCTGGTGCAGTCCGTGGAGTGAAATGGATTTCACCTGTTCTGCGGCGAAAGTCCCACTCGGACCGGTGAAGCCCGACCAGAGGATCTGACCGGGATTAGTTAAGTAATGTATCACAAATAGCTTACTCACTGGCGGCCGTTTACCTCCGGGGGCGGCATCGCAATTGCTGTAATGGCTGGCATGAGTATGCCCGAGACTCCTCTGAAGTGTTACATTGCGGGTTTTGTAAACAACAGCATTGATAGCGAACTTGACCATCGCGGGTTCTGCCGGGGGCTGGTCGTTTTCGCCATCCCCGCATATGGCGTCCTTTTTCGCTGCCGTGCTGAAGGCGATATGATCGACCTTGAGTTCGGAGCCTTCTTTTCGCTCCTGAAGTTTTTGCAGACGAAGCTCAAGGACGAAAAAATCAAGAATGTCCAGATAGCCTCTTCCAATCCCGAATTCATCTTTGCCTTTACCGGAAAGTCCCGCCATCTGAAGCCAAAGTCCGAGCGGATGAGGCTCGTCAAGGAGTATAATCGGTCTCTTCAACTCAGTGTTGCTTTCGTCAAACCGATCGAGAACAAAGCCTTCCTGTCACCGGCGGACTATCCCTGCTGGCCCGATTCCAAACCGATCAGCTTTCGCCCGATTACTGCCAAACCGGCAGAAACCCGCTTCGAGCCTTTCCAGAGAGGCATCAAACTGTAGTTCCTGTATCCATTTAGTCTTGACAATACCGAGCGCTGTGCTAACTTACGGGTGAACAAATCGCGGTACATACGCGTTTTTATCTCTGTAACAAAGGCACATGCTGATAGCCCCGTTTTATCAGGATTCGGTTGATAAAATTGTCAGGAGGACTCTGTGAGTTTGATCAGGAATATGTTGATAGTTCTAATCATCACTCTGGTGCTGGCCAGCGGCCTCGTCGCCGATGATCTGGGCTTCGTCACTCTCAAAAACGAGTATCAGGCCACAGTCGTGGGGAAAATGGTCGATCGCGTCCATACTCGATCCGACAACCGATTCCTGGTAACCATGTCAGAGGACGAGTTACAGCGGCTTGAGCGGGCCGGAATTGAGTACGAGATCCTGCTCGAGGACATTAACCCCGACGAACTGTTCGTGGTCCGCCGGCTCGATCGGGCTCCGGAGAGCCGGCTCGATTTAACGGCGCTGGGGGAGACCTGGGATATCGGTGGCGGCCTGACGTTGGTGTCGATGGGGTCGGTCTCGGCCAAGTCCATAAGTCGCACCTCTCCTTATGTAGCCACACCGCTTCTGGACACGAGGGCCCGGCCGATTTATATCTCGCCGGCGGTGGCCAGTTTCCTGGCCGACATCACCGATTTCCCCACCGACTCGCTGGCGGACAGGATCAGCCAGGACTCGGTTTACGATATGAACGTGCGCCTGGAAGATTTCTATACCCGATACATTTACACGGATTCGATAGATCGCGCCCGCGACTGGATAGTGCAAAAATTCCAATCCTGGGGCTATACCGAGGTCAGCACGCCTCTTTTCTACTTCAACGGTTATCCGTGCTACAACGTCATGGCGGTCAAACAGGGTTACGCCGAACCGGACAAGACCATCGTGATCGGCGGTCACTATGACTCCATCACCTACGGCTGGGAGCCGGGACCGGATATCTACGCCCCGGGATCCGATGACAACGCCTCCGGCACGGTGTTAACGATGGAACTGGCCCGCGTGCTCGCGGATATCCCCCTGCGAAAGACGGTTGTCTTTATGGCCTTCTCGGCCGAGGAGGTCGGTCTCGTCGGATCGAACGCCGCCGCATGGAATTTCGTAGGCAACGGCACCGATGTCGAGGTGATGTACAATTTCGACATGGTCGGTTACACGGAATCACCGGCCCCGTGGATGCTTGACATATCATCCGGGGTGAACGAAGCCTACAAGTGGGTGTCGGCTGACGCCGCCTCACGCGTGACGGATCTCATGATTTTCAACACTGCCGCCGGCGGCAGTTCCGATCATGCCTCCTTCGAGAATGCCGGCTTCAACGTCGTCAATCATATCGAAACCGAATTCAACTATGACGGCTGGCATACAAACCTGGACCTTACCGCGCGCATGAATTTCGATATGCTCACCAAGGTCGCCAAAATGGCCGTCGCCTCGCTGGCCATAGTGGCCAATTCCGCGCACCCGACCGAGATCACGGAAATCGTTGACCAGGGTGACGGCCAGTCGCTGGAAATCACCTGGTCCGATTGCGACCCGGAATACTCTTATCTCGTCTATCACGGCCCCTCCTCCGGTAATTACACCGATATGGTGGTTGTTCCCCAGGGTACCTGCTCGTGGGTGGTAGATGGTCTGCCGGAGGGGCAGGAGCGATTCTTCTCGGTGGTGGGTACCATTCCCGACGGCTATCCCGCTGTCTACGCCGTGGAAGGCAGTGAATACCCGTACATCGTACCCCGGGCTCCGACCCAGGTGGCGGCGGAGCCGGAACTCAACAGCGTCGCTATCAACTGGGCCGATAACCGCGAGGCCGACTTTCATCATTACCGCATCTATCGAGGTATCGAAGATTTGGCCCTGGTTATGCAGGCGGACAACGTCATGACCTCGGAGTACCAGGATAACGACGTGATGGGACAAATCGGTTACACTTACAAGATAATGGCCGTCGATAACGATGGTTACGAATCCGATCTGTCCGAGCCGTCGTATGCCATCCCGGCGACCTTCGATGGCGGTATACTCGTGGTCGATGAGATCCGGCAGGGTGGCGGCATGCCCACCCAGCCGGTTCAGGAAGCCTGGATTAGCGAAGTCATGGCGACTACTCCGTATAATCTAATTATCCTGGAGGCAACGGGTGATCGCCTCAGTCGCAATGACGCCGGGCAGTATTCGTCGATTTTCTGGTTTGACGATGACTTTTCGCCGAAACTGATAAACGAAAGCAATGACACTCTGGCCTGGTACACCGACTATGAGACAAATCTCTTCCTGAGCGGCTTCCGCACCATTGAGTACTGGCACGAGTCGCCTACTTCTCCGGGGATGTTGCTTTATGATGAGTTCGGCCTTCATTCGTACACTGTCCACGCGGCCTTTGATTTTGCCGGGGCAACCGGCGCCGGCGGCTGGCCGGACATCGTGGTCGATTCGACCAGTGTCCTGGGATTCTTGCCGTATATACCGACCTTCGACAACCTGGTCCACGGTTCCCCGATTTATTACTACGATTCCAAGACGGATAGTCCGGCCTCGGAAGGACAACCATGTGCGGTGCTCTACGACAGCCCCAACGGAAAGAGGGTCCTGCTCGCATTTCCTCTGTACTTTTTGACCGACGAATCGGCCGCGAATCTGATCAGCTACGCCAAGACCATTTTTGGGGAGACGGGTACGGCTGCTGAGGAAGGCGATCTTGACGGCAACGGTATCGTCGATATTGCGGATTTGGTTTACATGATAGACTGGATGTTCCGTCTGGGACCGCCGCCGCTGAGCCTCAATGCCGCCGATGTTGATGCTTCCTGCCGGGTCGATATCAGCGACTTGCTGTACCTGATAGAATACATGTTCCGGGACGGGGCGGCTCCGCTGCCGGGTTGCGTCGAATAGCCGTCACGATGACGAAAGTCTTAAATGGGGTCGAATCTTCAAAGCGGGATTCGGCCCCTTTCCTTTGAGATTCAGATATGGATAGACAGGAGAGGCCGGCTGTTTTGGGATCGAGGTTATCCAGATTGCATATTTTGTGAATCCCCTGCCAGCAAACGCGATCGACAGGGAGTCAGACTGAGTGCAAGGCGGCGGTTTCTCGCGCGTAAGGCATTTATGCGTAAACACTTAAGGCGCCGCCGCTGGTGGTGGCACAGGGCTTGCTATCTTTCCCGTCATGGAAACACAGCTTCTGTCTCAAATCCGGATTCTGGACTCCGACCAGGTTTATCCTTTCGAATGGTCCGTTCCCGATAACAACCAGCCGGATCTCGATGATATCCGTTTTGTAAGACATCCTTTCCCGGTTTGCCGCCTGAACGACGACAGTTACCTGCTCCTTGAGGACGCCAGATACTTCAAGGCTCTTACTGAATTCGGTCTGGAGTATGTCCCGGTTCAACTTTGTCCCCGTGCCGATCTGGAGGTGGTTTCGCACCGCCTTGGTCTGGTCGATTTCTTTTACGATGATGTCCTGAGGGTGGCTTCCAAGCACCCCGATCAGATTTCGATTGATCCGCCGGCGGAAGGCTCCGGGAGTGCTTCTAAGTTCATGAAGTTGGATTTCCTGTTTTCCGATGGCCGGTCGATATCGGCCTACTTCAGGCACAGCAGTCGGTCCGGTTGCCCGGCCCCGTTACAGCATTTCTTTCGGGCTATTGTCCAGAAGGGACGCTATATGCAGGCCGTGGAAATCGCCGATGACAACGGCGCCCTGACCCGTTCGGCGAGCTTCAGTGCCGTCGTTATCCTGCCTGCTGTCACAATTGAAGACCTGGCCACTGCGGCCCTGGCCGAATTGCTGTTTCCGCCGGGCATAATAACGGTGCAGGCCAACGCGAGAGTTCTTGATGTCGATTTCCCTGTATCGGTTCTCAAATCCCATATACCTCCGGCCGAAAAAGAAGCGTTCCTGAGAGATTTGCTCACTCTTCGTCGCCGGGCCTGTCGCACGACCTTCTACGAAGGCCGTATCCTGCTTCTCAATCGTTGATTGAGCCCAAGCCACACTTCCGGGCAAAAGAAAGCCCCACGGGCCGAAACCACGCGGGGCATTTCCGATTTTGCGCCAATCTAATTGGCGGCTTCTCCCAGCTTTTGCACGAAGCGGGCGAGACGTGACTTGTGTCGATCGGCATTGCGCGGATGGACAATATGTGCCGCGGCGGCGCGATCGAGTATCGAGTTGACTTCCCGTAATTTTGTGGCAGCCGCGTCTTTGTCGGTCATGGACCGAAGTTCTCTCATGCCCGTACGGAGTTGCGAGGTCATGGTCCGATTGCGCAGACGCCGTTCCTCTGAAGTTTTTACCCGCTTTTCACACGATTTATGGTTTGGCAAACGTCAACCCTTTCCATATTTTGTTCCAAACTAGCTAGTAATAATATGTCGGCGGAATCGATTTGTCAACATCCAAGGTGAAGAAAAGTTCCTTTGTCGCCTCAGCCGGAACCGTTTCCGGTGCCACCGCCTTTTCGCGTGTCCTCGGACTTGTCCGCGAACAGGTGATGGCCTACTTTTTCGGCGCCGGCCTGGCAACGGATGCCTTCGTAACGGCCTTCAGGATCCCCAACCTCTTGCGGGACATGTTCGCCGAGGGCGCGCTCTCGTCGGCCTTCGTCCCGATTTTCAAGGAGAAACTGGTCAAGGACTCGGACGAGGCCGCCTTTTCCCTGGCCAATATCGTCCTGACCGGCATACTCCTGGTTGTCGGTCTGATTGTCCTGCTGGGCATCGTGGCCGCCCCGGCGGTTATTTACGTTTCGGCTCACGGTTTTACCGAAATTCCGGCCAAGTTTGATTTGACGGTTGGCCTCACCCGGATCATGATGGTTTACCTCCTTCTGGTGTCGATCTCGGCCCTGGTTATGGGGATGCTGAATTCTTTCGGACGGTTCGCGGTGCCGGCTCTGTCACCGGCAATGTTCAACCTAGGGGTAGTGCTCTCCGTTGTTATTCTCTACCGCTATTTCGAACAGCCGGTCTATACCCTGGCCCTGGGGGTAGTCATTGGCGGCGCTGGGCAGGTGGCGGTGCAATTGCCTGCCCTCTGGCGCATCGGCTATCGCTATCGGCCCCGGATCGATCTTCTGGATGAGGGATTTAAAAAGGTTCTGCGTTTGCTGTTGCCGATGATCGTCGGCCTTTCGGCCGGCCGGATCAATATCCTTTTGAACACCCTGTTGGCATCGTTCCTGATCGAGGGCGCTATATCGTACCTGAACTACTCCTACCGGTTGATGCACTTTCCTCTCGGCGTATTCGCCGTTGCGCTCGGAACGGTGGCTCTGCCGCGCGTTTCGGAACTGGCCGCCCGGGGGGACCGGGAAGGCCTGCGCCGGGCCTATGAAGAGGCCCTTAACCTGAACATGGTTGTAATAATACCCTCGGCGGTTTTCCTCGCTCTCATGGGGCGTCAGGTCGTGGACCTGATTTACCAGTGGGGGGCGTTTTCGGAAGCCAATGCCGCCAGCACGAGCCTGGCTCTTCTGCATTATTCCTACGGTCTGATCGGTTTCGCGGCGGTGCGGGTGACGGTTCCCGTCTATTATGCCTTCGGTGACTCGCGACTGCCCATGAAAATATCCATCTACTCAGTGCTGATTAACATGGCGCTGTATTATCCCATGATAAAGTTGCTCGACTTTGCCGGCCTGGCGGCGGCGACCTCCGTCGCGGGCCTGGTCAATTTCACCTGGCTTCTTTACTGCCTGCCCACGAAGGGAGTGTCCCTGGACTGGGGGAGGCTCGGGCTGAAATTCGGGCGGATTGTCGTGGCCGCGGTCCTGGCTTTTCAGGCGGCGCAATTTATTCCCTACCGGTTTGGCTTCGAACAGGGAGCGCTCGTCGGGCGGATTCTAGACCTGTTTGTCCCCCTGACGGTAGCGATTATTCTATATTTCATACTGTGCCTGGTCTTCAACATAAGGGAGGTGAAGACGCTGGCCGGTTTCCTGCGCGGAGGATGGCGAACAAAGAATAAATGATCCGGAAATACCCGAGCCTGTTCCTGCTCATTTTCGTGGTGGCGGGAATAGTCGTTGCCGACAATTTTCGATTGCCGGCCGCGTTTTTCCTATGTTTGAGCGGTGGACTCTGTCTGGCCGGCCTGTTGCTCCTGCGTTCCGGGGGAATCAAGCCGGGGCTGTTGCTGGCGGTCGGGCTGGGTTTCTTCTCGGCGGCTCAATTCAGCCTGGCCGTCTACGATTTTCGCCCGGGACACATCTCGCAAATTGCCCGGCAGAAAACCCGGGTTACACTCTTCGGTGAAGTCATCGACTGGCCGGTCTTTCGGGACGACCGGACCGAGCTGATTGTCCGGGTTGACTCCCTCGCAACTGACTCCTGCCGGCCGACCGACGGCGCCGTGCTGGTGAAACTGGGGATCCTGACCACCGCCCTGCAGCGGGGTGATCGCATTACGTTCAGCGGATACCTTCGCCCCGTTACGGACAGTCATCTGCCGGGGGGCTTCGACTATCGCAGGTATCTCAGCCTGAGGGGCGTCTTCGGAACCGTTAGTTTGTCGCAGGTAAACACCGTTTGTGTCGATCGCAGCGACCGCGGTTGGCTGTTCTCGGCGGTGGATGACCTGCGCCACCACATTACCGGAGTCTTCCGCCGGGACCTCTCGCCGGAGGCGGCTGCTCTCGCCAGCGGGTTCCTGATCGGCGAGACGCACGACATCCCCGTTGATCTCTACCGGGCGTTTCGGGATTCCGGGACGCTGCACTTGTTGGCAGTGTCGGGTTCCAACGTTGCCCTGGTGCTGGTCTTTTGCGCTTTCCTGCTTCGGCCCCTCGGATTCAGTCGCTGGGTCAGGACAGCTATTCTACTCGTCGTTGTGTTTATATTCACCCTGCTCTCGTACGGTGAACCTTCGGTGGTACGGGCCTCGATAATGGCGGCCCTCGTGCTCGGCGCCGGGTTGACCGGTCGGCGTTACGATCTGAATAATCTCGTGTCTCTCACCGCCCTGATCATCCTCCTGGGCGCTCCGACGCAACTGTTCAATGTCGGTTTCCAGCTGTCCTTCGCGACTGCCTGGGGGCTGGTATTTATAGTGCCGCGATTATTCGGCGCCGTTCCCTTCCGGCGAAAGTCCCGCTGGTGGCGCTGGTTATTCTTTGCCCTGACGGTCTCGGTGGTGGCGCAGATTTGCTCGACGCCGCTGATTGTCTACTACTTTCACCGGATTCCCATAATCGGTCCCGTGGCCAATCTGATCATAGTCCCCCTGGTATCAATTGCCGTGGTGGGCTCTCTGGTTTTGATTGTGACCCATCTAATCCTGCCCGTTCTCGGAGCCCTGGTCGGATCAGTGCTGAACCTCTTGCTGACGGCGACCGTTGCCATAACCACCTCGGCGGGCAGCGGGAATTTCAGCGTCATCGATACCGCTCCCGTGCCGGTGGCCGTTGTCCTGGTCGCCTACGCCGGATTAATCCTCGCCACGCTGGCCCTGCGTTTCCGACTGTGCCGGCGCATGATCGTTTTTCTCACCCTCATGGTTTATCTGACCGTCGCAATACAGCAGATTCTCCCCGCCGCTTCAGGCTCGAAGAGTGCCCGCCTTCATGTCTGGTCCCTTCCCGGGGGGACCGTGGCGGTTATACAGCAGGCGGACAGAACCGGCTGCGATGTCGTTATCACCGGGCTCGCGAGCTGTCGGTACCGCATGGACGAAAAACTCCTCTCACCGGGCTTGGCCGCGCTCGGAGTCGGGCACATCGATAACCTGATTGTCCTCAAGGCTGACTACGGCGCCCTCAATGATATCCTGAGGTTTACGAAGGCCTGTGGCGCGGCGGCTGTCTATGGCCGTTCGGATCTGTATCCGAGCCTGGTGGACGCCAACCGTCACGACTCGATTTTCTCCGATTGTGAAATCCTGGTCTGTCTCAACCGGTCGCGGATCGGGTGCGATTCCACGGTCGCCGGTTATCGACTCTGCAATTCGGGTCTGGTGGCCGATTTGTCGTTCGGGCGACTGGTTTTTTACGATCTTGCCGGTCCCGGGGCTCTCGACGCCGCCGGAGGAGAAGGACCCGCGGTGTTGCTTCTAACGGGTGGGGAGGCCGTCTCGAAGCGGGGCCTGGTGAGATTCCGGAAGGCCGGTTACGCGGCCGTCATCTGTTCAGAAGTTGAACAGGACATCCGGCCCGGTGTGCCACCGCCCAGCGCAATCGCTGATACCGCCTCCTCGGCAGCCGTTTTCGTCCCGGGGCGCGGTGGCAGTATCTGCCTGGAGATCGATGAGGACGGCCGGGTGAGGGAAATTGGGGCCCTGCCGACGATTTGCCATTAAGTTCAAGCGCCACCGGCCCGATAACTATAGAGAAATACCCGAGGTGCGGGAGGTTTTAAGGGTTGAAGGCTAAAAGGGTTAGAATGTGAGTCTATCAGGCAATCTAAAGACGGTTTCCTTTCCGGACATATTGCAGCTTCTGGCTACCGGAAAGAAGACTGGTTTGCTCGAGGTCAGGACTTCGACGCGCCAGAAAGAAGTTGCCTTCCAGAACGGCAACATAACCTTTGCATCTTCGGTGAATTCATCCGAGGATCTGCTGGGTAACATGCTCCTCAAGCGGGGCAAGATATCCAAGGCGGACCTGGAGCGCGGGATAACGCTTCACAAGCAAACGGGCAGGCAGCTGGGCACGACCCTGATCGACCTGGGTCTCTTTGAAAAAGAAGAAATTGGCGAGTGCCTCCGATTGCAAATTGAGGAGATAGTCTATAATCTTTTCTCGTGGGGCGAAGGCGACTTCATTTTCCACGAGGGGGACGAGCCCAAGAATCTCCAGTTCAAGGTGGAACTGAACACCATGAACGTAATCATGGAAGGAACCCGCCGGATCGACGAGTGGCTGGAGATCCAGAAGGTTCTCCCGCCGGACAATGCCCTGCTGGCCATGGCCTCATCGGTCAAGGCTAACCGCAGTGAAGTTACGATGTCCATTGATGAGTTCAGGATCCTGAGCCTGATCAACGGCGAGCGGACCCTTCCCGACCTGGTGGGCATTTCACCCATGGGGGAGTTCGTCACCTATCGCGCCGTCTACAGCCTTATGTCCAACAAGCTGGTGGAGACCGTTGGTTCCAAGGGAGAGGAGAAAGAGGAGAAGGAAGACGAAGAAGATGTCCTCTTGTCGATCATCTTCCACCTCTACAATAACTGCTTCTACCGCATAAGATCCCTGTCCGAGATCTATCTCGGCGACAACAATAACAGGTTCGGAACACTCATGGCGCAGTACCGCACCGGGTTGACGAATTTCTTCCCCGGCGTGGATCCCAAATCCGATCTGGCGCCATCCTTCGACAAGTTTCTGGTCGCGGTCAAGGCGCTGCCGGCGAACACGCGTTTTCACCAGTTGATGCAAGGCCTTCAGGCCATGCTCTGTGAACAGCTCGAGTTCACCTACCAGCTGCTCGGCATGGGGCCGTTCCGGGAAGCTGTTACCGGCGTGAAGAAAGAGATCTCGGAGCCGCTGGCTGTCCGTCGAGAATTCGTGAAGCGATACGGGGTGGACGAGAGTTTCTATCAAACCCTCCGGCGCGCCGATCGAGTGGTTAAGATGATAAGAGAAGAGCATTGAAGGGGAATATGAGATGAAAAAGATACTATTCATTGGTTTGGGGATTATGCTGGGCGGCACCGGTTCGGCCCATGCAGCCAATCTGGCCGTTATAAAGAGTCCACCGGCATTGATCAGCCTGGTGATATTCATTGTCGCCGTGGTATGCATCGTTGTCACTCTCAAACTGCTCGAGCTTATACGCGGCGGGCTTTTGAGTAAGAGCTGGCAGCTCTTCCTGGCCGGTTTCTCGGCGCTGGCGGTGGCGCAGGTGGTGTATTTGCTTTCTGCTTTTGAGGTTGTGGCGATACCGGCGTATGTCGTACCGGCCCTTCTGGTAGTTATGACGGGGCTCTTTACCTTCGGGGCTTTTGAGGCTAAGAAGACCTTCGACTGAGGTATATTTAGGTTGACATAATTGTATGTTAAATCTATACTTATACGTTACGCAAATGCCGAGGTTTTTTAACTATTTACGACAGCGAGAGTTATAGAAATACCCGTGACAACGACCGTTGACATACAGGATCGGATCTCAAAGTGCCAGAAAATCCTTGAGACGGATCCGAATTCGCAGATTTTCGCCGCTCTGGCCGAAGCCTATCGGCGCAACGGCGATCTTGACAAGGCCTTTCGCATTTGTCAGAATGGTCTGAAGATCCATCCGTCCTACGGCTCGGCTCATGTGGTGATGGCCAAGATCAACCTCGACCGGCGACTTTACGATTGGGCCGAAATCGAGGCGAAGAAGGCGGCGGAACTCGACGGACGGACGCGGGCCACAGAACTGCTGTTGGCGGAAATTCACATCTATAAGGGCGAATTCAACCCCGCCATAAAGCTCCTGAAGAAGCTCCACGAGACCGATGGCGATAACGGCCAGATCAAGAGATTGCTGGAGATAGCCCGGCAGTTGCCGGAGCAGCAGGCCGAGATCACAGAACCCCGGGTGGTGAATGAACCGTTGCCGGAAAACCGGGTGGAGGAAATCCCGGCGGAGCCGGACCGGCCGGCCGAGACCAGGAACCTCGAGGAGTTATCCATAAGCGAGGTGCTGAAGGCAAGCATCGGTTACCGCGGCGTCGATGGCGCCCTATTCGTGAATTACGAAGGTTTGGTGATTGAGAAGGAGTGGACCATGAGCATGGATCCCGCGGCCTGCGGGGCAGTTCTGGCCCAGATCGGCAACGAAGTCAACCAGGAACTGGTGCAGGGCTATTTCGGCGGCGCCCGGGCGGTTCTGGTGGAGACCTCGGAACTGACTTTCTACCTGATGCGGATGGCAAAGGGGGTCTTCCTGTTTGTCGCCAACGCCGAATCCAACCTGGGTAGCCTGAGAATGAAATTGGAGGGGCTGCTTGACAGGCAGTCCTTGAAGTAAAGGATAGAGCATGGAATTTACAGCGCGCATAGCCCGTCAGTTAGTGCTGCTATCGATGCTTTTGGTCATTGTACCTATGATCGGATTCCCCGAGTCGTTCGGGACGGAACTGGTCCAGGCTTCGTTGGTCTATGCCTTCTACGAGATCGTGTTTTACGGGATCGTCGTATACCTGTGGCTCCGGCGTGGACGTCTGACGCAGCTGGCGCAGGCCGCGGCCATGTGCCTGACTTACCGGCTCGTTCTTGGCGCGGTTTTCGGTTTCCTTATTACCGTCATGTATTCACTGCAGCTGAAAGTAGCCATGACCCTCGGCATTGTCAGTTACCTGCCGGTAGTGATGTTACAGGTGGCTGCCGCGCCGTTTGTACTGAGGCCCATCTGGAAGCACATATTCGACGGTTCCCCGGAGCGCCGCAGGGTAGTGCCCGAGGCGAGGGCTCCGAAGGCTCCGGAAGCTGACGATTCCGGTCTGACTTCGATTGCCGTCAGCCGGGAACGCGGTTTCAGCAAGGCCGCCTCGCGGCCGGAACCGGCCGATTTCTCCTCGAGTACGAATTCACCGGCTCCCGAAGCTAACGCCGGCGGCGACGACGGTTTCGACAGGGCCACCCGTTATCTCGGCGAGGATAATAGCGTGAAACTGGCGGCCGTAGTGGATCGCGAAGGCCTGTTGATGGCCTGCTATCGGCGCGAGGACTGTGATTGCGAGGATCATGGGCCGTTGCCCTACCTTCTGGCCAACGCCAGTCGCACCATTATGTCGGGTTACGACTGGGGTGACCCGGAAAGCATTAGAATCGATACCGCCACCGATCGCATCGCGATCGCCACTGCAGATAGATTCAGCCTGCTGGTCGTTGCCGAGCGCCAACGCGAGGATGTCGTCGGGATCAGGATCAAGCAGGCGATCGAGATAATTCGAAAATACGTTTCTGAAAGATACAGCGAATCGCTGTTTGAGGACGTGGAGATAGCCAATGTACGAAGTACTCAGTGATCTCAACAAGACGACCGGGATAACCGGTTCCATGGTGGTCGGTAGTGACGGGATCGTCATTGCTGCGGATCTCGATGCCCGGTTCGACGATGACACCATCGGCGCCCTGGCGGCTTCGATTACCAGTAATATCCAGAAGTCGCTCCACCGTCTCGAGACCCAACCTCTTAAGCAGGTGACTATCGAGGCCGACAACGGCAAACTCTTTTTCGTGGATGCCGGTCTGGGGATTCTGGTGGTTACCACCGAGAGCCTGGTCAATATCGGCCTGATACGGTTGGAGATGAAGAATGCCATCAGCAAGCTTGGCATAAAGAATTAGGTATTCATAGTAAATTGCAGGAACTTAGTCTATGGTTTCTATAAATTATTCGTCGCGAGAGGTCTGCTGCAAGATTGTCTATTACGGTCCCGGTTTGTCGGGCAAGACGACGAATCTTCAGTATGTCCATTCCAAGGTCCCCGGGAATACGCGCGGCGAGTTGATATCGCTGGCTACGGAGGCCGACAGGACGTTGTACTTCGATTTTCTGCCGATTAATATCGGCACCATCAACGGTTTCGCGGCCAAGTTCCAGTTGTATACCGTTCCCGGGCAGGTCTATTATAACGCTACCCGCAAGCTGGTTCTTCGAGGTGTTGACGGGGTCGTTTTCGTGGCCGACAGCCAGGCGGATAAACTCGACGAGAATATCGAGTCGCTGCTGAATCTCGAGGAGAATCTCAAGGAATACGGTTACGACCTGGACGAACTGCCCGTAGTCCTGCAGTATAACAAGCGCGATCTTCCGGGAGTAATGTCGGTCGAGGATCTCAACACCCGTTTGAATCCGCGCAATTACCGGACTTTCGAAGCCTCGGCGACAATCGGCAACGGTGTGTTTGACACCCTTAAACTGATTATCAAGCTGGTGCTCACCAAGGCCAAGACGGCCGGATCCAGCCGTTCCAAAACGACGGCGGTGTCGAAGCCCGCTGAACCCGAGACCGTCGAGGCGGCCCAGCCCGAAGCGAGCCGGACGCCGGTCGAGGCTTCGGCCGGGACTGTTGCGAGCGAACGGGAAGTTCCCGAGGAACCGCTGCCGGTGGTTGCCGCAATACCGGAGGCCTCGGCGCCGACAACTCCGACACCGGAGTCGGTTAGCGCGACAGCCCCCCCGCCCGCGGCGTTGGTTGAGCCAGCCTCATCGGGCGACCAGTATCGACCTTATCCCGGTGACCAGGGATCCGGGTCGGCTTCCAAAAAGATATCTCACAGTCGGTTTGCGCCGGCCCCGACGCCGGAATCGGAAGGTGAAAACATTGAGAAAAACGTAATCGAGACCGGTGCGACCGTGTCGCCGGGCGATTTGACATCGCCCTCGATGGCTCCCTCTCTGCGCCGAAAAGGAAGCGGCAAAAAGAGGGGATTCTTCAAGCGTTTATTCGGGATTAAATAGGCAATCAGGAGGCCCAGATGTCTGACGATACACTGATCATTTATGAGGAAGAAATCAAGAAGATTGACAACCTCATATCGAAGATGCTCAAGGGAGCGGAAGCCAAGTGCGCCTTGCTGGTGGATAAGGACGGACACTTGATTACCCGCCAGGGCTTCACGCATTCCCTTGACACTACTGCTTTGGCAGCCCTGCTTGCCGGTTCTTTTGCCTCGACCAAGGAGATTGCCCGACTCGTGGGTGAACCGGAGTTCTCGGTTCTATTTCACCAGGGCAAGAAAGACCATATCCACATGTCGCTCGTCGGCGAGAGATCCATCCTTGTGGTTATTTTCGATGACCGGACCACAATCGGAATGGTGCGTCTGTATGCCAAGGAGACCTCGCGGGAACTGGGCGGCATCTTCGAGGATATCAAGGCCAACGAAGAGCTACCGCAAGAGGGTATCTCGGGTGATTTCGCCGATATGGCCCAAGACAAGCTGGATGACATTTTCCAGGATTGAGAATCAATCCCGGGGCTAAGGTACCTGTTTGTTAGTCAGAGAAATAAAAACGAACAACATGGGCGGAGTTCATGTCGTCTGAATTAGGGGCGATGCTGGTCAAGGCCGGGCAAATTTCCCAGGACCAGGCCGACCAAGCTAACGCCTTAGTAGAGGAAAAAAAAGAGAAGTTCGAATCGGCCCTGGTGTCCATCGGGGCCGTCGAATCAGAAGATGATATTGCCAAATTTATCGGCAATCATCTCAAGATCGGGGCTCTCAGGCTCAGTGACGTCGAGCTCAATCCCGAAGTCGTCAAGCTGATTCCGCTCGACATTGCCCGCAAGTTCAAAGTTATTGCCGTCTCGAAGCTGAACCGCACCCTTTTGGTGGCGATCAGCGATCCCAATAACATCTACGTCCTCGACGCCATCAAGTTTATTACCGGCTGCACCGTCCAGCCCGTGATCTCACCGGAGAAAGCAATCGTGAAGGCGATCGAGGCGTTCTATACCGATACCGGCGGACTGTCCGAGATCGTCAAGGGTCTTGAGGATGACCCCGACCTGGAAGTTGTCTCGACCGAGGAGGGTCCCAGCGAGTCGGACCTGTTGTCGGCCATTCAGGATAAACCGCTCGTCAAGCTGGTGGATTCGATCATCTCGGACGCCATTCACATGAATGCCTCGGATATTCATCTGGAGATGTACGAAAAGCGTATTCGCGTTCGCTATCGTATCGACGGTGATTTGCAGGAGATGGCTCCCTTGCCTTACAAGTACCGGGCGGCCATTGTTTCGCGCGTCAAGATTATGGCCGAGCTGGATATATCGGAGCGCCGTCTTCCGCAGGACGGTCGCATCAAGATCAAGCTGGGGGGGCGAACGGTTGATCTGCGTGTGTCGGTTCTGCCGACCATCTTCGGCGAAAAGGTGGTAATGCGAATTCTGGATCCCCAGGCCCTGAAGGTGGATCTGACGCAGCTGGGCTTTCGTGAGGAGGACCTTAGCAAATTTGACAAGGCCATCCACTTGCCCTTCGGTATTGTTCTCGTTACCGGCCCGACCGGTTCCGGTAAAACGACAACATTGTATTCGGCCCTGAAACAGATCAATACCGTCGATGTAAATATCATGACCGCTGAGGATCCCGTCGAGTTCAACTTCGACGGTATCAACCAAGTCGCCGTCAAATCCGAAATCGGCCTGACCTTCGCTGCCTCCCTCAGGTCTTTCCTGCGTCAGGATCCCGACATTGTCATGGTCGGTGAGATTCGAGACGGTGAAACGGCCGAGATTGCCATCCGTGCCGCCCTGACCGGTCACCTGGTTTTCTCGACCCTGCATACCAACGATGCGCCGTCGTCAATCCCCCGCCTCATCGATATGGGGGTGCCGTTTTACCTCGTGGCTTCTGCCACCAAGCTCGTCATGGCTCAGAGAATGATGAGGAAAGTGTGTCAGAACTGCAAAGAAGAGATAAATCTAAGCCCGGAGCAGGTCGAGAGTCTGGGCGTACCGAAAGACCAGCTGCGCAACCTCCGGGCCTTCAAGGGTGTCGGATGCTCGGATTGCAATGATACCGGGCTTTCAGGTAGAACCGGTATCTATGAGGTCATGCCGGTGACACCTGCGATAGAATCCCTCATCCTCAGCAGGGCCCCGGACAGCGAGATCCGCAAGACGGCTCTGGATGAGGGAATGTTCAGCCTGCGCATGTGCGCCGTCGAGAAAATGAAGGCCGGAATTGTCACCGTTGAAGAAGTCTTCGCCATAACTTCCGCCGGCGCCTGACCTTACCTCGAGACGCTATTGTCTCGCAACACCTTACGCATAATATCCAGCATCTTTGGGGTCAAGAAATCACTATGGTTTCCGATATATCATTATAGTAGCAATTTTTGTGAACGAGCGAAACGAATTACGTCTGGAGATATGCATGCTATCATTACGTGACCTGCTTGAGCAAATGGTTAAAATGGGAGCCTCCGATCTACACTTGACGGTTGGCTCGCCGCCGGTGGTTCGCATTGACGGTAAGTTGCAGCGCCTGAACTTCGATCGCCTTACCAGCGACCAGACCAAGAAGCTCTCTTATTCGATGCTCAATGAAAAACAGAAAATGAAGTTCGAACAGAATTCGGAACTCGATTTCTCGTTTGGCATCGAGCAGATGAGTCGCTTCCGCTGCAATATGTTCATGCAGCGCGGCAACGTGGCCGTTGTGCTTCGGCAGATCCCGTACGAGGTAAAGACCTTTGAACAGCTCGGATTGCCCAAGGTAATTGCCGAATTCTCCAAGCTTCCCCGCGGCCTGGTGCTGGTCACGGGGCCGACGGGTTCGGGAAAGTCGACCACCCTGGCCTCGGTAATTGACAAGATAAACAAGGAACGTCCGGTACATATTATCACCGTTGAGGATCCCATCGAGTATCTGCACCGCCACCAGACGGCGCTGATCAATCAGCGCGAGGTGTACTCGGACACCAACTCCTTCGCGGCGGCGTTGAAGTACGCCCTCCGTGAGGATCCTGACGTTGTGCTGGTCGGCGAGATGCGGGACCTGGAGACCATCGAATCGGCGCTGTCGATTGCCGAGACGGGTCACCTGGCTTTCGCGACTCTGCACACGAATTCGGCTTCGGAATCCATCAACCGTATTGTGGATTCATTCCCGACGAACCAGCAGGAACAGATTCGTATATCGCTTTCGTTTTCTCTGCAGGCCATCATTTCGCAGACTCTGATCCCGAAGATCGGTGGCGGCAGGGTGGTGGCCCTCGAAATCATGGTGGCGACGCCGGCCATTCGGGCCCTTATCCGCGATGACAAGGTGCACCAGATGTATTCGATGATACAGTCGGGCCAGAAGTACGGGATGAAGACCATGAACCAGTCACTGTCCGAGCTGTATGAAGGCCGCAAGGTCACGATCAATGATGCCATGAGTTACAGCTGTAACACCCAGGAACTCAGTGAAATGCTTTCGAAGAACAAAACACCGGCGTTCTCCTGACGCCAGATTTGGAAAGGATAGTAGCAAATGCCGGTATTTGTATACAAAGGTAAAACCCTGGCGGGAGCCGCCGTCCAGGGGGAACTGAAGGCCAAGACCAAAGGCGACCTGGAGCGGGTTCTGAGGCAGAACCGCATCCTGGTAACCTCGATCAACAAGAAGGCTCCGGAGATCGAATTCAAGATCGGTACCGGAGTCAAGAAGGTCGATATTTCGCGATTCACACGGCAGTTCGCGACCATGATCGGCGCCGGTTTGCCGATGGTGCAATGTCTTGAGATTCTGTCGGCGCAGACGGAGAGCAAGGAACTGGCCAAGATTATCTACCAGGTCAAGGAGGGTGTCCAGGGAGGCGCGACGCTGAGTGAAGCGCTGGCCCGCCACCCCAAGATTTTCGACCATCTCTACACCAATATGGTGGAGGCCGGTGAACTCGGTGGCGCTCTCGATGCTATCCTGGTTCGCCTGGCCGTATACCGCGAAAAATCCGATAAGCTGGTTCGCCAGGTGAAGGGCGCTATGGTATACCCGTCGGTAGTCATGTTCGTGGCGATTGCCGCCACCTTCGGTATGCTGACCTTTGTGGTACCCGTATTCGCCAAGATGTTCGGCGGTCTCAGCGCCGAACTGCCGAAACCAACGCAGATTGTTATGGGTATCTCCAATTTCCTGCAGGACAATTTCGTCTATCTCCTGGTTGGCATCATCGGTCTGGCGGCGATTTTCATGTGGTGGAAGAGGACCCCGCAGGGGCATCTCATATTTGACCAGACCCTGTTGAAAACACCTGTTTTCGGGACCCTCGTCAGAAAGTCCTCGGTGGCCCGCTTTACCCGGACCCTGAGCACCCTGCTGGCTTCCGGCGTGTCCATCATCGAGGCCCTGGAAATAACGGCCAAGACCTCCGGCAACCTCGTCATCGCCAATGCCATCAACAAGTCCGTGGTGGCCATTGCCGAGGGTGACACCATCACCGGCCCCCTGAAGGCGTCGGGGGTGTTTCCGCCCATGGTGACGCAGATGATATCGGTGGGTGAGAAAACCGGCGGCCTCGACGATATGCTTAACAAGATCGCCGACTTCTATGATGAAGAGGTCGATGAAGCCGTTGGCACCCTGACCTCAGTCATCGAGCCGGTCATTATCGTGTTCATCGGTATCGTCATTGGTGGTATCCTGATTGCCATGTATCTGCCGATGTTCGACATTATCGGAAAGATCTGACGGCCTTCGAGACTGACCCGATTCGGTCATGAAAGGAATTTCAGACGGCGCTTCATCGGGGCGCCGTTTGCTTTTGCACCAATATGGTTAAGCAGAATCTTATGACGCGTCTGACCTGGTTCCTGCCGTTACGGCTGGCAACCTACATGGTCCTGTTCGTGGTCGTGGTTTTGCGGCTGGGATACCCTTCCCATATGCAAATCCCATTCATCGTCTATTCCGTTTTCACGCTGGCATTTGCCGTCGTGCTGGCGGTTGGCAATCGGGGGAGAGGCCGGGCGCTGACCGCTCTGGCGGTGGGGTTTCAATATTGTCTGGAGATAGTCGTCGAGGCCGCCGTCGTCCACGCCACGGGTGATATCAGTTCGCCGTATTCCGCTCTCTTTCTGCTTACGATTGTCTCCGCCGCGATGTCCTACCGGCTGGTGGGCACGCTGCTGGTGGCGAGCATGGTGTCCCTTTCGTTCTCGTTTATCATGTGGCTGAGGCTGGCCATGGGCGACAATCCCGACTTTGCGGGCGCCCCTCTGAACGGATTGTTGTCCGTTCAGGATCAGGTGTTCTATTCGATTTTCCTTCATATCCTGATATTCTACCTGGTGGCTTTTGTCTCCGGGTATCTGGCGGAGAGGTTGCAGCAGCGCGACCGGGCTCTCGCGGATGCGTCGCGGGCTCTCAGAAAGGCGCGCCTGGAGACCGACGACATCCTCAGGCATCTCAATTCCGGATTGCTCACGATCGATTCCGCCGGCCGAATCATTTACTTCAACCGCGCCGCCGAGCGCATTCTGGGCTATCACGAAGAAGATGTCAAAGGCATGCGTTGTGACGATGTTTTCGGTGAACGTATGCCCGAACTGGCCGGGTGCCTCCGGGACGGCCTGTCCCTGGGAGTGGAACATCCCCGCCGGGAATTCAATATCCTAACCGCCGAACGAGCCTCGCTGCCCCTGGGTCTTTCGACCTCGATCCTGACCGAGGAGGATGGGGAACTGCGCGGTGTAATCGGCATTTTCTCTGACCTGACCCAGGCCAAGGTTCTTGAGGCCAAGGTGCGTGCGGCCGACCGGCTGGCGGCGGTAGGTGAGCTATCGGCGGCCATTGCCCATGAGATACGAAACCCGCTGGCGGCCATTTCCGGCTCGGTGGAGGTCCTCAAGAACGAATTGGATCTCGAAGGCGAGAACGGTCGCCTCATGGAACTGATCGTGAAGGAATCGCATCGCCTTTCGAAGGTTCTCAGCGAATTTCTCCTGTATGCCAAAATCGACCGCGTGTATTACAACAAGGTGGAACTCTGTCACCTGACCAGCGAGGTCCTGCAACTGGCGCGCCATCACCCGTCTCGCCGGGAGGGGACGGAAATACGTTTTGAGGCGGATGACTCGCTGGTATATGTCGTCGGGGACGGCGACCTCATCAAACAACTGCTCCTCAACCTCGTCGTCAATGCTTGTGAAGCCGTTGAGGGCGATTACGGTGAAATAACCGTCAGGCTTGTGGTCACCCCGGGCCGGGAACGGGCGGAGCTATACGTGCAGGACAACGGCGCCGGAATAACACCTGCGGACCTGAAAAAAATATACCAGCCATTTTACTCGACCAAGAAGCACGGTACGGGATTGGGGCTATCTATCGTTCACCGGGTTTGCACGGCACTGGAACTTGATGTGAGCGTCGACTCGCAACCCGGTGAGGGGACGACATTCATGATTGAATTCCTCCTTTACCAGACGGCAGGGACAACGGCCGGCAGTGCCGACATAGAAATCGTCACCGACGATGTTGCCGTGACTTAGATCTTCCCGTATTCTTTTGGACTTGTTTTTCTCCGCCGCGTATATAACTTATCAGTCTATGGTGAAACGCAACGGAGATTTTATGCCATTTCTTAGACGCTTGTACTGTGTATTATTATTGTTTCCCATCCTGGGGCTGGTTGGCTGCGTTCCGCCGCCGCCCGCCTACGAGGGCACCGTCGACAGCCTTGATTACGCTGTCGCCCGGGTGGACACGTTCTTCGAAATTACCGTGCCGCAGTTGTATGATTCCCTCTACCACAGTCCGATTCAGAGCAGTGGCGGGGTGGTTTCGCGCGAACGCGTGAAGGACTTTCTGGATTCCATGCTATGCGACACCCTGGCCGGCCTCAAGGCCCTTGACGTGCCCCTCGGCGACTATTATGTCTACAACAGAATTTATCGCATGCGCATGAACGCCTACCTGAGAAACGCCTTTTACGATCGCATGGTTTACGATGTCATCAGTGCGGATTCACAGGAGGTGGCCGACTTTTATTTCGCCCGGCAGGATCTCTTCACCGTACCGGACCAGGTCCTGTTGTATCACATTCTGATTTCCCCGGTCGGCTTGAAGCTCGGGCCGGATTCGAATTACTACCGATCCCTCTCACCCGAGCAGTTCAATATTGAATTGGAGGAATATGCCTTCCAGGTGCGTCGTCTGATCGATATGGGAATGCGCTTTGAGGATGTCGCCCGGGAATACTCCGACGATCAAATTAAGGGTAGGCAGGGCGGGCTGATGGGTTGGACGCAGAAAGAGATCTACCGCGATCCTTTTGACTCCATCGCATTTTCGATGGACGATGGAGAGATTTCTCAGCCATATCCCGACCGCGACGGCTGGCACATCATAATGGTCGCCGACAGGGTCGAGGCGGGGCTCCTCCCGCTCGGACCGGTGGAGTTTGATGTTGCCAGGAAGACCCTGCAGACAATCCGCGCCAACGATCGCAGCCGTGCCCTGGCCGATTCGCTCCACAGCAAACCGATTGAGATCGAGTATAACGAGGCCTACCTCGACTCCAATGTTTACCAGCTGGGAAAATCTCTCTGGGCGGCGGTTGTCAACGGGGCCGACACCATTGATTTCAACACTTTACGCAGTTTTGAGGAAACCTACCGCAACAACCGGCGGGTGAGCAGTTCGACCGCGGCAATGAAAAAGGAGATGATTGCCGTTGTGGCCGACGAGCTACTTGTCGTGCAGGCGGCCCGGTCGATCGGCCTGGATACTTCGCCCGAGGGGCAGAGGATCGACCGGTCCCTGCGCCAGGAATACGGCAAGACCATCGTCGAACAGGATCGGTCGGATCCCTCCTGGTTACCATCGCAGGAAGCTGTGCGGGAGTATTATGAGAAGCATCGAGAGGATTTCACCGTCAGGAAGCCGCTGAAGCTTCAGCATATCATTGTGGAAGACTCCACCATGGCCCTGTTCATTCGGGATCAGGCGCTGGCTGGAGTGGATTTCCTGGATCTGGCGGCGGAGTATTATCCGGGTGATGAAGAGGTTAGGCGTGAATTGGCCGATCTGGGGTGGGTTGGACCGGATGATGTCCCCGAGATCATTTACCGCGCCGGCCTGTCGACCGAGGAGGGTAGTGTCTCCAAACCGATAAAGGGCGAGTATGGCTATCACCTGGTCAAGCTGATCAGTCGGGAGACCGAGATTGACTTTACCCGGGCCCAGTCGACCATCGTGCCGTTACTCAAGGCCGAACACAATCGCAGGCTTTTCGAGGAGTACCGCGATGGCCTCTATAAGCAATTCAGGGTGAGTTTCCCCGGTCGCATACCTGCCATTCACCTGAAACCGCTGGATCAGCGGACCGGCCGATAATGAGTAGTGGAGGGTCGGCAGATAATAATCAGATAAGCTTCGCCAGGGAGCTTGCCCGCAAAGGCACGCATATGTTTGCCTTGGTAATCCCCGGGGGCTATTACCTGTTTGACCTGAACAAGGCGGGCATGCTCGCGATCATGATTCCCATCGCGTGTACAATGATCCTGATCGACATTTCCCGCCTGCGGTTGTGGAAATTCTGGACGGTTTTTGCGCACAAACTGGTGGACCCGATGGTCCGGCAGCATGAGGCCGACGGCGATTTCACCGGAGCCACCTATATCCTTACGACAGTTTGTTTTACCGTGGCCATGTTCGATAAGCCCATTGCCATCGCGGCTCTGGCCTTTATCGTGGTGGGGGATACTTTCGCCGCCCTCGTGGGCCGCAAATTCGGACGCCATCGGTTCTGGAACGGCAAGTCTCTGGAGGGCTCGACAGCCTGTCTGGTGGCAACGCTGATTGTTGCGGCCCTGACCCCTGGTTTGGCCTGGCAGGTAAGTATCGTCGGTGCCGTCGTGGCAACCGTGGCCGAGGCGCTCCCCCTGGGTGTTGACGATAATGTTACGGTGCCGATTATGTCCGGTCTGGCAATGACCCTTCTGACCCGGGTTTTGGCTTTTGTGTGATTATCGTTAGATTTTTTGTTGTCCATAGTCCGCCTCCTGCGTATAATAGGTGTGAGATCAAACCAAGGGCATTATTTGGAGGAGACTGCATGTCCAAGGGTAAGGTCAAGTATTTCAATGACTTGAAGGGCTGGGGGCTCATCGTCAGTGAAGAGAAGGATCAGGACGTTTACGTTCACTACACGGCCATTGATATGGACGGGTATCGGACGCTGAAAGAGGGCCAGGAAGTGCTTTTTGAAGCGTCGGACTCGGAACACGGTCCCAGGGCCACGAGCGTCGTGCTGAGCCTTTGAGCTCTCGAAACACTCAGGATTTTCATCAGGGCCACCGATTTGGTGGCCCTTTTCTGTTGCGCCCGTTTTTGTGCGGGAGTGAATCTCAGACCCCGCCTCGACTTGTTTCCCTGCCAACCATAAGCTATATTCCGCGACATGAAAACGATAGACTTACGTTCAGACACCGTAACCCGACCGAGCGCAGAGATGCGCCAGGCTATGGCCACCGCCGAGGTCGGAGATGACGTCCTGGGTGATGATCCCACCGTAATCGAACTCCAGGAATATGTGGCCGATCTCTTCGAAAAAGAGGCTTCGCTATACGTACCCTCCGGTACCATGGGCAACCAGTTATCGCTGAGGGCCCAGTCGGAGCCGGGCTGGGAATTGCTCTGCGATCGCGAATGCCATATTGTCAACTATGAGGCCGCGGGTCCGGTTGTCCATTCCGGCCTGCTGGTGAATTTGCTGACCACGGACAAGGGCATGTTGACGGCGGACATGATTCGCGAAAACATCCGCCCCATCAATGTTCACTGCCCGTTAACGAAAATGGTCGAGCTTGAGAACACCCACAACCGCCACGGCGGGACGATTTTGCCCCAGGAAGAAATCCTGAAGGTACGTGAGGTTTGCGACGAGTTTGGCCTGATACTGCACCTTGACGGCGCCCGGATATGGAACGCTCACGTGGCGACCGGGATATCTTTGCCCGAACTGACTCGGCCGTTTGATTCGGTGTCGGTGTGTATGTCCAAGGCTCTGGGAGCGCCGGTGGGGTCGATGATTTTGGGCTCGAAGGAATTCATCACGAAATGCCATCGCAATCGCAAGCTTTTCGGTGGCGCCATGCGACAGGCCGGCATTATCGCCGCCGGGGCGCTCTATGCCGTGAAACGCAATATCCCGCGTCTGGTTGAAGACCATGAAAACGCCCGCCTGCTCGCCGAGGGACTCGATGCCATGCCGCTCTTCACGATCGATATGAGCCGGGTGCAGACCAACATCGTCGTGGTTAACCTGACCGGCGCCGAAATGGCGGACGCCGTGTGCGAAAAAATGGCTAAAGTCGGAGTTCTGGCGTTGCCGTTCGGCCCGAAGAAGATCCGGTTCATACCAAACCTGGATACCTCCCGGTCCGATTGCGAAACCGCCCTGACTCGAATCAAACAGGTGGCAAACTGAGAAATGGCAGAGGCCTCTTTCACAATTCTGGGATCCGGATCCGGGATGCCTTCGGCCGACCGGGCCACCTCGGGATATGCCCTGAAAACCGGTGACTCCATAAGTCTCATCGATTGCGGCGGCGGCGTTTGTTCGTCGTTTCTGAAGTGCGGTCTCGACCCCCGGCAGGTTGACCGGGTATTCGTCAGCCACACGCACCCGGACCATTGCTGTGAATTGCCGTTGCTGATCCAGATGGTCTACCTGGCCGGACGGCGCGAACCGCTCGATCTGTTTTTGCCGGAGGAGTTTGTCAACCCCTTCCGAACCTACCTTCGATCCGTATACCTTATCATCGAGAGAATGCCGTTTGAACTGAAACTCACAGGTTACGAGTCTGGTTTTCGCTACACTGGGCCGTTTGAGCTGACCGCCATTGGCAACCTGCATCTCAAGGGCTATGCCGACTTCGTCGAGAGGCTGGATCTGCCCAATCGGATGCAGTGCAACTCTCTTCAAGTAGTGACCGAAGGCCGCAGCCTTTTCTATTCGTCCGACATCACCTCGCTCGACGAGATAAAGGACCATGTCAGGGGGGCGGACTACCTGGTAGTGGAGTCGACCCATATCGAACTTGAGAGTTTGCCGAAGTTGGTCGACGAGTCCGAGGTGAAGCGGATAGTCCTGACCCACCTGGGAACGGACGAGGAGGTGGCAAAGATTGTCGAACGCATAAGACAATCCGGCCCGGAAAACGTAACGATTGCTTACGACGGACTGGTATTACCACTGTGAGGTGCGGTGTGAGCTTTGAACAGAATTTGTATATAACCGCAAGGTGAGGATAGCATGATGAACATAGTCGAGATTCAAAAGTATCTTAAAGAGCACGGTTTCGACGGTTGGCTGATGGCCGATTTTCATGGTCGCAATTCCGTGGCCGTGGAGATGATCGGACTGTCGGGGATAGTAACGCGTCGCTCATTTTACTTTATCCCTTCCGAGGGAGAGCCGACCGGATTGGTGTCGCCAATCGAGATGGCGAAGTTTAAACACCTGCCCGGAAACGTGAGATCATACTTCGGATACAAGGAACTTGAAAAAGAACTGGCCGCGCTTCTCAAAGATTGCAAGCGGCTGGCCATGGAATATTCGAAGAACGGGCGTCTGCCGTATGTCGGCCTTGTTGATGCCGGCACCATCGAGCTCATCAAGGGGTTCGGGGTGGAAGTGGTCTCGTCGGCCGATCTCGTGGCCGGGTTCCAGGCTCGTCTGTCAAAGGACCAGATGGAATCGCATCGCCTGGCGGCGCGCAACCTGATCGAGATCAAGAGCCGCGCCCACGATTTCATTGCCGAGGCCCTCAAAAGTGGCAAGGCTGTGACGGAGTACAACGTTCAGCAGTTTATCGTCGATCAGTTCGATAAGCACGACATGATGACGGCCTATCCGCCCAATTGCTCGGTCGATGCTCATGCCGGCGATCCGCATTACGAACCTGACGCCGAAAACTCGGCGACCATCGAAAAGGGACAACTGGTCCTGATAGACCTCTGGGCCAAGCCCAAAGCTCCGGGTGGGATCTATGGCGACATTACCTGGATGGCCTATGCCGGAACGGCCGATGAGATCCCGGCGCGCTACAAAGAGCTGTTTGATGTCATCGTTCGCGCCCGTGACGCCGCGGTGCAGTATATCAACGACAACGCGCCCAAAGGTCCGGTGTTCGGCGCCGATGTCGACGATGCCTGCCGGGCGGTGGTGGAGAAGGCCGGTTATGGCAAGTACTTCACTCATCGCACGGGCCATTCCATTACCACCAACGAGCATGGCAGCGGCCCCAATATCGACAACCTGGAAACCGAGGACCATCGTCAGCTTCAGCCGGGGCACCTTTTCTCCATTGAACCGGGAGTCTATTTCGAAGATTGCGGTTTCCGGACTGAGATCGATGTCCTCATGACGGAGGGCGGCTGTGAGGTGGCCTCGCTGCCGTTGCAATACGATATCGTGCCCCTGATGTAGCATGTTTGTAACCGACGACCACATAGAGGAATTTGTCGCGCAATACGGTCGGCCGGCGGAGGCTCGCTTCCGATTCGGCGTCAACGAGCACGGCTACGGTATTATCAAAGGTTCGCAGAAGGACGGCCGCCGCCACGATATCACCGTCTACATCCGCAAAGGTGAACAAGTCGTTGTCAATGCGAAGCACTTCTATCCGCAAGGTCTTTTCCGGGCGCCCTCGGGTGGCCTGAAACCGGGGGAGGATTTCCACGAGGGCGTATTTCGTGAAATCTCGGAGGAGACCGGCTGCGAGATCGAGATCACGCGTTTCCTTTTGCGTTCGGATGTGACGTTTTTCTATCTGGATGAGCCTGAAAGCCGCTTGCGGCCGCCGATAGACTGGCTGACGCTCTGATTCGAGGCACGCTATGTAGCCGGCGATTTCGAGTGGACCGATCACAATGAGATCCGCGAGGTATCTCTGTGTACCCTGGATGATTTCGACCGGTTTGGTCGGATGATGCGGGAGACGGACAACGGTGGGTTACATTACCGGGCGGCCCTTCATGAGCGGGTCGAACCGTTGTTGACACCAGACTGATCACATTCGTAATTTCCTGAATATAAGAAGGCCGGATACTCGTCACGGAGTACCCGGCCTTTTCACTTCTAGTGAGAGGGATTTATCCCTGCTTGGCGATTTTGGTTTTGAGGAATTCGCGGTTCATTTTGGCAATTCCGAGAACCGAGATCTCCTTGGGGCAAACGGCTTCGCATTCATAGAAATTGGTGCAATTGCCGAAACCTTCCTTGTCCATCTGGGCAACCATGGCTTTCACCCGCCTTGCCGCCTCGACTTTGCCCTGGGGGAGACAAGCCAGGTGGCTCACCTTGGCCGCCACGAAGAGCATGGCCGAGGCATTGGGGCAGGCTGCCACGCAGGCGCCGCAGCCGATACAGGCCGCGAAGTCCATGGCTTTGTCGGAGTCGGCCTTGGGCACCGGAATGGCGTTGGCATCGGGTGTGCCGCCGGTGTTGACCGAGACAAAACCACCGGCCTGGATAATGCGGTCAAAGGCCGAGCGATCGACGGTGAGATCCTTTATAACGGGGAAGGCTTTGGCGCGGAAGGGCTCGACATAGATTTCGTCACCGTCCTTGAAATTGCGCATGCGCAATTCGCAGGTGGTACAGCCCTTCTTGCCGCCATGGGGGAGGCCGTTAATCGTCAGTGAGCAGGCGCCGCAGATACCCTCGCGGCAGTCATGATCGAAGTGGATCGGATCGACACCCTGTTCGACGAGGTCCTTGTTGACAACATCGAGCATCTCCAGAAACGACATATCGTCATTGATGTCGTGAGCCTGGTAGGTCTCCATCCGTCCTTTATCCCGGGCGTTTTTCTGACGCCAGACGTGTAAGGTCAGATTCATTACTTATAGCTCCTTGTTGCCAGTTCGACGTTTTCGAATTCGAGGTCTTCCTTGTGCAATTCAGGCATGACGCCGACTCCCTTGTATTCCCATGCGGAGACGTAGGCGAACTTCTTGTCATTGCGCAAGGCCTCGCCCTCGTCGGTCTGGTATTCTTCGCGGAAGTGGGCGCCGCAGGATTCCTCACGGTTGAGGGCGTCGTGAACGAAGATCTCGGCAAACTCCAGGAAGTCGGCCACGCGTGAGGCGCGCTCGAGGGTGACATTCATTTCGTCATTGGTCCCGAGAACTTTGACGTTATTCCAGAAGTCCTCGCGGAGGGCGGGGATTTTCTCCAGCGCCGTTTTCAGGTCCTTTTCATTGCGGGCCATGCCGGCAAATTCCCACATGATGTTGCCCAGGTCGCGGTGGAAGTCGTCCGGCGCCCGGTTGCCGCCCACGGCGAACAGCTTATTGATCCGATCTCGGACGCCTTCTTCGGCCTCACGGAACTCGGCGCGATTGCTGTCGATATTCCTCGCGCCCTCGCGGGCGAAGTAGTCACCGATAGTGTAGGGCAGGACGAAATAGCCGTCAGCTAATCCCTGCATGAGAGCCGAGGCCCCCAGGCGGTTGGCGCCGTGGTCCGAGAAATTGGCTTCGCCGATCACGAACAGGCCCGGCAGGTTGCTCATCAGGTTGTAATCGACCCAGAGACCGCCCATAGTGTAATGGGAGGCGGGGTAGATGCGCATTGGGACCTCGTAGGGATCTTCATCGGTGATGAGGTGATACATCTCGAAGAGGTTGCCGTAACGCTGTTTGATGACATCCTTGCCGAGGCGGTTGATGGCATCGGCAAAGTCGAGATAGACCCCGTAGCCGGTGGCTCCCACGCCGCGGCCGTCGTCGCAAACTTCCTTGGCTGAGCGTGACGAAATATCGCGCGGGGCCAGGTTGCCGAAACTGGGATACTTGCGCTCGAGGTAGTAGTCCCGCTCGTTTTCCGGGATATCGTTGGGGGCGCGGTGGTCGTTTTGCTTTTTTGGCACCCAGATACGGCCGTCATTGCGTAACGACTCCGACATGAGCGTCAGCTTGGACTGGTATTCGCCGGTGTAGGGGATGCAGGTGGGGTGAATCTGTGTAAAGCAGGGATTGGCGAAGAGCGCACCCTTTTTGTAGGCGCGGTAGGCGGCGGTAACATTACAGCCGAGGCCCATGGTCGAGAGGTTGAAAACGCGGCCGTAACCGCCGGTGGCCAGCACCACGGCGTCGGCGGCGTGCGAGACTATCTCGCCCGTCACGAGGTCGCGGACGACAATGCCCTTGACGTGGCCGTCAACGATGACAACATCCTGCATCTCGGTGCGCGGATACATTTTCACCTGGCCAAGGCCGATCTGTCTCGACAGGGCCGAGTAGGCGCCCAAGAGCAACTGCTGGCCGGTTTGACCTCGGGCGTAGAAGGTGCGTGAGACTTGGGCGCCGCCGAAGGAGCGATTGTCAAGGGTGCCGCCGTATTCGCGGGCAAACGGCACCCCCTGTGCGGCGCATTGATCGATAATGTTGTTGGCCACCTGGGCCAGGCGGTAGACATTGGCCTCGCGTGAGCGGAAGTCGCCGCCCTTGATGGTGTCGTAAA